>SXNM01000140.1 GCA_005777155.1 Pseudomonadota bacterium
CCGGTCACCAGAGCCACGCCGACGTCGGCGACAAGGCCAACGACGGCGTGCGCGTCGACGCTCGCAGCCGGCGCTGCAAAGTGGTCGGCGAGGGTGGCAACCTCGGCTTTACCCAGGCGGCGCGCGTCGAGTTCGCGCTGCAAGGCGGCCGCATCAACACCGACGCCGTCGACAATAGCGGCGGCGTCGATCTCTCTGACCACGAGGTCAACCTCAAGATCTTGTTCGCGCCGCTGCTGCAGGCCAGCGCCATCGACATCCCGGCGCGCGACGCGGTCCTTTTTAGCGTCGACGACGCCGTCTGCGACCTCGTGCTGGCCGACACGGCGCAGCATGCCCTCGGCCTGTCGCTGACCCAGGCGCGGACCGCCGGGGCGACCGCCGGCTTTGAGCCTGTCATCGCCGGCCTCTGCGAGCGCCTGAGCATCGACCGAGACCTGCAAGAGCTACCGAACGCCGCGACCCTGCGCGACCGCGAGAAGGCCAGCCTCAGCCTCACTCGGCCCGAGTTGGCGCGCATCACGGCCTTCGCCAAGATGTGGCTGTTCCAAGAACTCTCGCGCCTGCCGGCTTCCAGCCGCTACGTCGGCGAGTCCTATCTGGAAGCCTACTTTCCGAAGGAGGTCTGGCAGAACTGGCGCAGCGCCATCGACGGCCACATGCTGCGCCACGAGATCGTCTGCACCGTCTGGTCCAACGAGACGGTCGATCTCGGCGGCCCGCGCTTGATCATCAGCTTGGCCCACGAGTACGGCCGACCGGTCGACGAGCTCTGCAACGCCTGGGCGCTAGCCAGCCGCGTCCACGGCGCCCGGCGGCTGCGCTTGGCCCTGCGCGCCCTCGACGGCAAGGTCGAGGCCGGCTTGCAGATCGAGGCCTGCCTGGCGCTGGAGGCGGCGGTGGCCGGCACGACGCGCGCCATCCTGTCGACGGTCCACGGCGAGGCCTTCACCGCTCTGCTCGAGCGCAGCCAGGAGCTCTGCGAATTCGCTCGGCTCTCGGGCGATTTGGTGTTCGACGCTTTGCCGTCGGCCCGCCGCACCGAGCTTCGGTCGCGCGCCCGCGCCTGGAGCGCCCTCGGCCTGCCCGGCACCCTGGCGATGGAACTGACCCGACTGCAGGCGATGACCGCGCTGCCCCAGGTCTTCCGATTGGCCGAGGGCGAGTCGCTGGGCCACGCCGACGCCTGGACCTTGTGGCTGCATGCCGCGGCCCGCAGCGGCCTGGGCGAGCTCATCGACCACGACGCTGGCGTGGCGCCGGACCGCTGGACGGCCGCCGCGCGCGCCAGCCAGCACCAGGACCTGACCGAGTCGCTGCTCGAGCTGGCGCGCGACGTCGCCCGCCAGCTCACCTCGCGGCCGCTGCGGGCCAACGCCGTGGAGCGCGCCGTCGACCGCGACCCGGCCTTCGCCGAGATTTGGAACTTCGCGCGCCAGATCGGCAGCGAGCGCGAGCGCATGGCGGCGCTGGTAGTGCTGACGACGCGGCTACGTACCCGGCTGAACGCAACCGCTTGAGGCCGTCCACCAGCAGCCGACACGGCTGCGGCCCCTCGCTCGCCTTGGAGGCACCATGACGCATGCACAGGATGCGGCCCTCAGCGCCGCCGAGCGACGCCTGGCCGAGGCCGGCGCAGAGATCGCCGATCTGCTCGCCGCCGATCTGCTGACCTACCCCGATCGCGAGCTTGAGCGGCGGTTCCTCGCCCGACCGGAGGCCGCTGCGCACATCTCCGACCTCGCGCTGCAGCAGCTGCGCGCCCGCTCAAAGGCCCTCGGCCATACCCTCGCAGTCGCCGCCAGCGAGCGACTTGGCGTCGCCGAGCCCTGGCTCGCGCTCTGCGACTCCGACGCGCTGCCCATCGACTGCAAGGACCTGACTCAGCTGCCGAGCGTGTTCGGCCTGCTCGGCACAGTCAGCGGCAGCCGCGGTCTCTGCGATCTCGCCGTCGAGGGCCTTGCAGAGGAGCACGGCCTCGGCGGCGACGACCGCACACCCCCAGGCTACCAGCCGCCCAAGCGCTTCATCGACCGCAAGTACCTGCCGACGCTGGTCGAGGCCGTGGTCCGCCACGTCGCCACCGTCCAGGCGCTGCGGCAGAAGCTCGGCGAGACGGCGGCCCAACAGGCGCAGCACTCCCTGGCCGAGCGTTGGGGCAAGGCTGGCGGCTGAGCGAGAGGGGCCTACCGCGCCGCTTGCGCTGCGGGTCGCGGCAGGCCTTCGCCTACGGCCAGTCGAAGTCGACGACGACGGCGCCAGGGTGGTCGCTCGGCGGCTGCAGCTGCGCACCGTAGCGGAACAGGTCGACATGCCACGAGGTCGGCGTCAGGGCGCCAAAGCCCGGCGAAGGATGCCAAAGCACGTGGTCGATGCGGTCGCTCTCGTCCCAGACCGGGGTCGGCTCGACATTGCTGACGACGATGGCCGCCTTGCCGCGCTTGGCGACGACGGCGTCGAAGGTGTCTTGCAGCGCCGGCGTGCCGCCGACCAGCGCTTCGTAGGCCGGGTGGCCGGGCCGGGTGTTGAAGTCGCCGAGCACCAAGAGCGGGCCGCGGCTGACCAACGGCGCCAAGCGCTGCAGCATCAGGGGGCCTGACTTCTCCTGGCTGGGCGGGTTGTTGTCGAAGTGGGAGTTGACGACCACCAGCGAGCGGCCGTCGGTGCGCTGCCGCAGCTCGACCCAAAACACGATGCGCGGCAGCTGACCCGAAGGCGCGAAGCCCGTGGAGTAGGCCACCTCTGGCGTCGGCGAGAGCCAAAACCAGCCCTGGTCGACCTTGGCGAAGCGCGCGTCGCGCCAAGCGATCGCGGCGTCGGGGTAGCCCTTGGGCAGCAGATCGCCTGGCTGCTCGCGGTACCAGTCGGCGACAAAGCCTGCCGGCAAGAGCTGATCGAACTCACTCGGCTGTCCGGCGGCGAGGGTCAGCGACTGCAGCTCTTGCACACCGATGATGTCGGCGTCGTGGCGGTTCAACACGTCGCGTAGCCACGGCAGGCGCGCCGCCCACGACTGCTCATAATGCGGGAAGGCCTTGAACTTGCAGAAAGAGCACATGACGTTGTAGTTGAGTGCTCGCAGCGTCGTCGGCGCGGCCGCTGCGTCGCTGCCGCCGGCATCGGCCGCCGTCGAGTCCGGCTCGCAGCCGCAAAGTCCGAGCAGCAGCGCGAGTGCGGCGACGAGGTGCCATCGTCTGCTGTGTCGCCCTTGAAGTGTCCGGCCGCTGCCCATCCTGTGACCTCACCTTGGCGCCGCCGCGTCCCGCGCAGCGCCATCGTACCCGCGGAGGTCATTCTCACAAGCCCTCTGCGCTCCAGTCCATGCCAGCAGCGCCGTCGCGAGACGGGCTGCCGTCGCCAGCGTCGTCCTCGATCGCCCGACGGTTGGGCGCCGCTGGCGGCGATGGTGCCTGGCGAACCCGGGGGCCGAACGGCGGTGTGGTGGGGGCGACGCTCGCAGCCGCCCTGGTCCGCCTCGCAGGTTCAGAGCGCGGCCACCAGCCTCGCCCAAGGTGGCAAGTCGGGGCCACTGTGCGCGTGGCCGCCGCCGCTGGATGCCGATCGCGGTGGTGCGCGCGCTGTGCCTGGGCGCCAAGGTCGCCCTGGCGTTGCCGGCGCTCGACGATGCTGCGACGCTTGGGCCCGTCGGTCGGCGCGACCTTGGCGTCGTTCGAGTCGCTGCCATGGCTGGCTGTGGAGGGCCTGTGACGACGCAAAGCGATAGCGAGCCACGCGCGCGGACCGCGGCCAGCTTGTGGCGTACGCCGCTCGGCCGATTTCGCGCCCTGGCCCTGGCCGAAGGCACCTCGTACTTGCTGCTCTTCGGCGTCACCATGCCGCTGAAGTACCTGGCGGCGATGCCGACGCCGAACAAGGTCGTCGGCCTGCTGCACGGGGTGCTGTCGGTGCTCTACGTGGTGCTCCTGATTCAGGTGACCCTGCTGCACCGCTGGTCGCTGGCGCGGGCGCTGATCGCCTTGGTGGCGAGCCTCGTCCCCTTTGGCGCCTTCGTGCTCGAGGCTTGGCTGCGGCGACAGCCTGAGGTGGCCGCGGCGGACGGGGGGACCTGACGCCCGGGAGACGCCCGCGCGAGGCGACGAAGGGCGTCCCTTTGCGCAATCGGCGCCGGTCGCTGGGTGCTCGCCTCGACGCCATGCGGCGCTTGCGCCCCGATCGAAGTGAAGTCATGTTGGAGCGGCGACGCCGCGGACAGTTCGCGGTCCGCTACCGCCGGTCTGGCGGACGGGGCCGACGGCCGCTGCGGCGACGGCGCTCGGTGCGGAGCTGCCCACCGCCACGACGGCGCGGCGACACTTGTCTGCTGCCGAGGAGACACCGATGCGCCTGCCCCGCCTGACCGCCCGCCTCCGCCTCGCCCTCGCCGCAGCCTACCGCCGCTGCGGCTGGCTGGCGCTGTGGGCGGTTGTGGCCTGCGGCGGCGGCACGGCAGGTGGCGCTGGCGGCTTGGACGTCGCGACTGGCGGCGAGACATCGGGCGCAGAGGTCGCGGACCCCGACGTCGCCGACCCCGACGTCGCCGACCCCGACGCGCAAGCGCCCGCCGATGGTGCCGGCGCCGCGGGCTGCCCGCCAGCGGCGGCCTTTGTCGCCGGGACGCCGGCCTATGGCGACGTCACGAGCGACTTCGGGCTGCTCGGCGTCCACGGCAACCGCATGGGCGCGCTCGACGTCGACGGTGACGGCCGCGCCGACGTACTGATCCGCGACGGCGGCGGCGTCAACGTCTTCGCCGCCAGCGGCGCCCGCGATACCTACCTGCTGCGCGCCACTGCGCAGGGCTTGGAGGACATCACCGAGGCCTCGCGGCTGCTGCGGCGGCGGGTCGGTGACGTCGAGGGCGAGGGCGTCGGCGCCTCATTGGCGGTCGCCGGCGATGTCGACAACGACGGCGACGTCGATGTCTGGCTGGGGCGCGGTCACGACGGTAGCGCGGAAGGCGGCGAGACCAGCGAGCTGCTGCTCAACGACGGCGCGGGGCACTTCAGCCTCGGCCCTGCGACCAGCGCGGCGCGCTTCGCCGGTCAGCCGAGCGTGCCGACCTCGGCCAGCTTCGTCGACTTCGATCGCGACGGCCTCCTCGACCTCTGGGTGGTGCACAACATGCCGGGTGGCGCGTCGTCACCGCTGCAGGACCGGCTGCTCAAGGGCGACGGCAAGGGCGGCTTTGTCGACGTGACCATCGCCCGCGGCCTCGGCACCCAGCCGTGGCAGTCGGTGCCGGCCCTCAACAAGGCGCTCGGCCACAGCTGGGCCTGGGCGGCGACGGCGTGCGACCTCAACAACGACGGCCTCGACGAGCTGTTGGCCGCCAGCTATGGCCGAGCGCCCAACCACCTCTGGCGCGCCGAGCGCGACCCCAAAGGCCAGGTCCGCTTCGTCAATGAGTCGGTGGCGTCGGGCTATGCCTTCGATGAGCGCATGGACTGGACGGACAACGTCAGCGCGCGCTGCTACTGCGCCGACAACCCGGCGGCGGTCGGCTGCAAGGGCGTCCCTGCGCCCGATCCGCAGCTGTGCGCCTCGCTGAAGTCGGCGTTTGGGCCGCAGATGCGCTGGAACCACAGCGGCGACCGCGAGCCATGGCGCCTCGGCGGCAACAGCGGCACCACCGTCTGCTTCGACGTCAACAACGACGGCTGGCTCGACCTTTTGACGACGGAGATCGTGCACTGGGACGTCGGCAGCAGCTCCGATCCCTCCGAGCTGCTCTTCAACCTCGGCGCGCCCGAGGTGCGCTTTCAGCGCATCGGCAACGACGTCACCGGCCTGCTGCGCGTCGACGCCGGCGTGGGCTGGGACCATGGCGACATCACGGCCAGCATCTACGACTTCGACAACGACGGCTGGCCCGATGTCCACCTCGCGGCCTCGGACTACCCGGCCAACCGGGCGCTGCTGTTCCGCCAGGCCGAGCCGATGCTCTTTCAAGAGGTCGCACCGGAGGACTTCTTCTTGCGTTGGCGCGCCGCTGGCGTCCTGGCCCTCGACGTCGACGACGACGGCGACCTCGACGTCGTGACCGGTCACACCCGCATGCGCTGCGAGGGCTCGCTGGGCGCCGACTGCCAGCCCGACAACCAAGTGCATCTGCACCGCAACTTGCTCGGCGGGCGCTGGCTGCAGCTCGACCTCGTCGGCGGCGCCGGCAGCAACCGCGACGCCATCGGCGCCCGCGTCGTCGTCACGGCGCTGGTCGGCGGCAAGGCGAGCAGCGGCAGCCAGGTGCAGGTCGTCGATGGCGGCCACGGCCAATCCGGCGCCCAGCGGCCGCACCTGCTGCACTTCGGCCTCGGCGCCGCCTGCGAGGCCGAGGTCGAGGTGCACTGGCCCGACGCGCTGGCGACCACGCAGAGCTTCAAGGTCGGCGCCGTTGGCCGCTATCGCGTCGTCCAAGGCCAGGCGCCCACGCCCGTCAAGCGAGGCCGCTAGGCGCTCGTCCACGATGGGCCGCGGCTCATCGGCAATCGCCTCAGCTCCGCCGACGCGGGTGACAGGCCTAGACGGGCGGTCGATCTCAAGGGCGCCACCGGGCGATTGTGGCGGTCGCGGTGGGCGGCGGTGCGGCGCGGAGACGGCGGCTGTAGCGCCTGCTGGGTCACTGGACCAGGAATTTCGGCTTCTTCTCGACCACCTTCGGCCTAGCCGGCGCCGTTGGCCGTGCTGCGCGGGCCGGGGCCCATGCCCCTTCGGTCGGCGCTGGCTGGGCTGCGGCGGGCTCGGGCGCCGGCGCGGCGGCGGGCGGTGGTGCGGCAGTGGCTTCCGGTTGCCTCTTCATCGCCCTGATTCGCCAAGCCGCCGGCATCGATTGCACACCTCGCAGAACGGGCGCCGCATGAGTCCCGTCAAGTGGTGGAGCTCTCCTCGCTCATCCACCACATCGGTCTGACCGTCGACCGACGTCTCGGGAGCCAGCGGTTGCGAGCTGGGGCGGCACACCAGCAGGCAAGCCGGCGCTCGGCTGGGTCGGCGGCTTGGGTATCCTGGTCGCCGGATGCCGTTGCCCCAAGGCTGGTCGGAGCCTACAATGCCAGTACCCACCGTTGCCACGGTCGGGTCCGGCGCAACACGGCGAAAGGTCAGCGATGACAAATGGTCCCGCGCCTCAGGTCGCCGCGCTCAGCCGACCAGGGCCGCGAGCCGCGGCGCCCTTCGCCCTGGTCGCCGCTCTGCTCATCGGCTTCACCAACGCCTGCGGCCCGCGCGACGACGCACCGGCCCAAGAAGACGTCCAGGTCACCGGCGATGTGACGGTCGACGTCGCCCCAGACACGCAGCTTGACGCTCAGGCCAGCGGCGCCTGCGCCCACGCCGACGGCAGCGCCCGCGCCAACGGCAGCGCCTGCGACGATGGCCGCGCTTGCACCGTCGGCGACCACTGTAAGACGGGGCCTGCATCTCTGGGGCGCAGACCTGCCCCTGCGAGCCCGGCTTGCTGGACTGCGCGGCGCCAGCGGCGACCGATGCCGTCAACGCCTGCGTCGGGCCAGCCTACTGCGAACCGCAGCCGCCGACAGCGCCCAAGCCCTATGCCTGTGTGGCCAACCACGCATTGACCAAGGTCTGCGACGACAGCCTCGACAGCGCCTGTCTGCGCAACGCCTGCCTACCGGCGACCGGCGTCTGCGCACTGACCACGACGGAGCGCACGGCGCTGATCTGCGATCTGCCGCCGCCAAGCCCTGGCGCGCCAGTCGGTTGTAGGCGCCAGGTGCTGTTACCCACGCAGCCAGCGGCGGCGGCTGCGCCCTGCGACGATGGCCTCGCCTGCAGCATCGGCGATGGCTGCCAAGGCGGCAGCTGCGTCGCCAGCGACCAGAGCGCCTGCAAATGCCTGCAAGATGTCGACTGTGTGGACGATGGCGACCTCTGCAACGGCAAGCCCTATTGCGATGCCTCGGGTGGTGGCGCCGGGGGAGCGGCGCCGTGGACTTGCAAGATCAACCCCGCCACCCTCATCACCTGTGACCAGAGCGGCGTCGCGGCCTGTATGCACAGCGCCTGTGCGCCCAGTACGGGCGTCTGCGGCGCCGCGAACCTCGCGGCGGGCACAGCCTGCGACGATGGCGTTGCGTGCACCAAGGGCGACGTCTGCGATGGCGTGGGTGGCTGCCAGCCCGGAACCTGGACGTGCTGCAAGGTCGACTCTGATTGCGCCAGCTTCGAGGACGGCGACCTCTGCAACGGCACGCTCTTCTGCAACCTCGCGACGGGCGCCTGCGCGACCAATCCGGCGACCGCGATCGTCTGCCCGAGCGCCAACGACTCGGCCTGCGCCAAGGCGCAATGCGTCAAGGCGAGCGGCGCCTGCGTCGTCGCGGCGGTCAACGCCGGCGGGGCCTGCGACGATGGCGATGCCTGCAGCGTCGGTGAGGCCTGCAGCGCTGGACTTTGCCAGGGCGGGGTCGACAACTGCCCCTGCCAAGGCGACGCCGATTGCGCCAAGGCCGAGGACGGCGACCTCTGCAACGGTACGATGTTCTGCGTCAAATCGGCGGGTCAGTGTGCGGTAAACCCGGCGACGATCGTGGCCTGTCCGAGCGTAGACGACTCGCCGTGTCGCAAGAACACCTGCACGCCCAAGACCGGGAAGTGCGCGCAGGCCGACCTGCCGGCGTCCGCGACCTGTGAGGCCGATGGCACCGCCTGCACCGCCAACGACAGCTGCGATGGCAAGGGCAAGTGTTTGATCGGGACTGCGATTTGCCCGTGTCTAGGCGACGCGGACTGCAAGGCCAGCGACGACGGCGACGCCTGCAATGGCTCGCTCTACTGTGACAAGGGCGGAGCGGCGCCGGTCTGCAAGATCAACCCAGCGACGGTAAAGACCTGCCCAAACGCCAGCGACGGCCCCTGCGTCAAGACCGCCTGCGTCCCCGCCAGCGGCCTCTGCGCCAGCAAACCGGAGCCAGCCGGCATCGCCTGCGAAGACGGCGTGGCCTGCACCGACCCAGACACCTGCGACGGCGCGGGCACGTGCGTCAGCGGACCGGGCCTCTGCCCGTGCAGCGACGACGCGGCGTGTGCGCCCCTAGACGATGGCGACCCGTGCAACGGTGCGCAGCTCTGCGTCAAGGGCGTGTGCAAGTCGACCAACGGCCCGCCCAACTGCGACGATGGCAACGTCTGCACCGCCGACGCATGCGCCTCTGACAAAGGCTGCACCGGCAAGGCGCTGACCTCGACCGCGCAAACGCCGCACCTCTGTGACGACGGCGACCCTTGCGCAACGGACGACGCCTGCGTCGGCGGTCTGTGCAAGGCGGGCAGCCCCATGGCCTGCGACGACTTAACCTCGTGCACCGTCGACAGCTGCAAGCCAGGATTGGGCTGCAAGTACGCGCCTGTGGTGAGCTGTGGCGACGCCGACTGTGGCTGCGGAGAGACCTCCGTCAACGGCGCTGCCGACTGCCCGCCCGAGTGCGGAGACGGGGCACCGAAGGCGTTGGTCTTCGTCCAGCAGCCCGCTGACGGCAGCGCCGGAGCTCCTCTGGGCGCCATCAAGGTTGAGGTTCGCGGCGCCGACGGCAAGGTCTGCGGCGGCGCCGCCGGCCTGGTCGCCGTGACGCTGGCGCCGCTGACCAGCGCCGGGGCTCCGATCGACGGCGCCACCCTGCAAGGCGCGACGCCCATCGCTCCACAAGCCGGCGTCGCGGTCTTTTCGAGCCTGTCTATCGCCAAGGCTGGGGCCGGCTACCGCCTCATCGCCGCGATGCCCGGCGTCGCGCCGACGACCAGCGCCGCCTTCAGCTTCGCGGTGGGGTCAGCCAAGGCGCTGGTGTTCGCGCAGCAGCCGAGCGCCGCGGTCGCCGGCGTTGCGGTGGCCCCGTCGGTCGCGGTGGCGGTGATTGACGCCGGAGGCAACGTCGTCGTCGCCGCCAAGGGGATGATATCGCTCCAGATCGCGACTGGCTCAGCGTCCGCCAAGCTCATCGGTGCGAGCGCGGCCATCCAGGCCGGGGTGGCGACCTACACAGACCTAGCGATCGCGACAGCCGGCGCCTACACGCTGCAGGCGACGTCTGGCGCGCTGATCGGCACGTCTGGGTCGTTCAGCGTCGTCGCGGCGGCGGCGGACGCCAAGGGCTCATCGCTGAATGCGACTCCACCGGGCGCGCCCGCCGATGGCAAGTCGGCGATCGCGCTCAAGGCGACCATCGCCGACGCCTTTGGCAATCCGGTGGCGAACCAGGCCGTCGTCTTCGACGTAGCGGGGGACGGCGCCGCGCTGACCCAGCCGGCAAAGGTGACCGATAGCGCCGGCGTCACGTCGGGCTCGATCGTGGCGACCACGCCGGGCGCCCGCGAGGTGACGATGGCGGTGGCCGGCAAGCCCCTTGGCGCGGCGACCGTGACCTTTAGCGCAGGGGCCGCCGACCCTGCGCAATGCGCGCTGACGCCGAGCAAGGGGAGCGCGACGGCCGATGGCAAAGACGCCATCACCTTGGAGGCGGTAATCCGCGACGCCAAGGGCGCCAGCGACTGCAACGACGGCAACGCGCTCTTGGTCCCCGGCGGTGCGGAGGTCTGTGACGACATCGACAATGGTTGTGGGAAGTTCACGCCAAAGGCGCTGGCGCAGGTCGAAGCGCCGGACGGGATGGTCAAGGTGGTCAAAGCCACCGACTACGCCAAGCGAGCCGTGTCTGCGAGCAAGGACATGCGCCTATACGCTGTGCGCGCGACTGTTGCGCTCGCCGGCGACGCGATCGTGACGGTCAAGGTCTTCGCCTCCGAGCCGCACATTGGCACGACGTCGACCGGACTCCTGGCCTCGGTGTCACGCGCCGTCACGCTCGGAGCGTCCAAGGGCATGCGCGATGTCTGGTTCCACTTCAACGGCCTGCCCGCCGCCAAGGGCGGCACACAGGGGCCGCTGCCGCTGCTGAAGGCTGGCGCGACGCTGTGGATCTCCGTCACGGCCGCCAACAGCACCGCCTGGGTCCCGACCTCTGGCACCTCGGTCGTCGCGCAGATCTACGGCTCCGAGGCGCCCATCGACCCCGGCTGCGACGACGATGGCGACGGCCACTGCGACGCCAAGATGCCGGTCGAGGCGCCCGTGAGCGCGTGCATCCTCTCGGCCAGTGGCCCCGGTGACGACTGCGACGATGGCGCCAGCAGTGTGAAGCCCGGTGGCATCGAAGTCTGCGACGGCGTCGATCAGGACTGCGACAGCAAGACCGACGAGGCCCCGGCCTGCGACGACAGCAACGAGTGCACGGTCGACGTCTGCCAGGGCACCTGCAAGCACAGCGCCGTGAGCAACGGCACGCCTTGCTTCAATGGCACATGCACCACCGGCAAATGCATCGACAAGGGCGCGAGCGCCATCGCCGTGACCCATGGTCATGCCTGCGCGATCTCGGTCGACGGCACGCTGCGCTGCTGGGGCAAGAACGACCTCGGCCAGATCGGCGTCGGCGACCTGCTGCCGCGCAGCGCACCCACGCCGGTTGTAGGCCTGCCGGCGGCGGTCAAGCAGATCAGCGTCGTCTCCGGCCAGACCTGCGCGCTGCTGACGACGGGCCAAGTCTACTGCTGGGGCGGCAACGCCAAGGGACAGCTGGGGGACGGCACGACCAAGAACGCGTCGGCGCCGGTGGCGGTCAAGGGCTTGGAGCCGGGCGTGCAGCGCATCGAGGTGGGCTTCGCCTTTGCGTGCGCGCTGACCGCGACAAGCAGCGTGGTGTGTTGGGGCCTGAATTACTACGGCCAGCTCGGCAACGGCGACATCACCGATACCACGGTCCCGGGGCAGGTGACCGGCCTAGACAGCGGCGTCGTCGAGCTCGTGCTCGGCGGCTACCACGGCTGTGCGCGCCTCGCCAGCGGGCCGGTCAAGTGTTGGGTATACAACAACTATCGCCAAATCGGCGATGGGTCCGCGCCGTCGACCAACGCGCAGACGCCCAAGCAGGTGACGGGGCTCAGCTCGGGGGTCGCCAAGATCGCCGCCGGCGACATGAACAGCTGCGCCATCATGGCCACCGGCAGCCTGCGCTGCTGGGGCGGCAATTCCAGCGGCGGGCTAGGCATCGGCGACACATCCACACCATCACAGCCCGTGCAGGTCAGCGGCCTCACCACCGGCGTGGCCAGCGTCGCCGTCGGCGGCAGCACGAGCTGCGCGCTGTTGACCAACAAGTCGGTGCGCTGCTGGGGTTACAACGCCCGGAGCGGCGTCGGCAACGGCACCACCAAGAACCAGCTCACCCCGACGCCCGTGCTCGGCCTGATTGGCTCGGTCAAGGCGCTTTCAGCGGGTAGTCGCAGCTGTGCCCTTTGGGAGACCGGCGCTTTGCGCTGTTGGGGCGACAACGAGTTCGGCGCGCTTGGCATCGGCGTCGACCCCGAGCGTGCGACCGCCGGTGCGGTGCAAAATCTGCCCGCCGGCGTCGTCCGCGTCGCGCCCGACAGCCACGCCTGCGCAGGATTCGCCGACGGTAGCCTGCACTGCTGGGGCAACAACTCCTCCGGCCAGCTGGGCGACGGCAGCACCGACGGCGAAATCGATCCCGCCGGCCCGATCGCGCTCTCTGGCGGCGCAGCGACCGTCGCCGTCAGCAACGCCGCGACGTGCGCGATCGGTCCGAACGGGGCGCTGAGCTGCTGGGGGGCAACACCTATGGTCAGCTCGGCGACGGTGGCACCAACAACAAGACCAAGCCGAACGCTGTGCAGACGATGACGTCTGGCGTCACCGCGGTCGGCATGGGCATCGGCCACACCTGCGCGGTCGCCAATGGCGGCGCCTTCTGCTGGGGCAGCAACAGCGCGGGTCAGCTCGGCGACGACTCGACGACCAAGAAGTCAGCGCCGGTGGCGGTCAAGGGCCTCGACACCGGGGTCAAGGACATCGCTGCTGGCACCAACCACTCCTGCGCCCGCAGCGGCGACGGCAGCGTGCGCTGCTGGGGTGACAACACCTTCGGCCAGCTCGGCGATGGCACCGGCACCAGCAGCAAGGTCCCCGTCCTGGTCGAAGGTCTGGGCAAGGGCATCAGCGCCATCGCCTGTGGCGGCTATCTTTCGTGTGCGCTCAGCGACGCGGGCGCTGTGCTGTGCTGGGGCTACAACGCCTACGGTGAGGTCGGCGATGGCACGAAGACCATGCGGCTCAAACCGACCGAGGTGCTCGGACTCGGCGGCAAAGCCAAGGCCATCGGAGTGGGTACATCGCACGCCTGCGCGTTGCGCGAGGGTGGCGTGGTGCAGTGCTGGGGCCGCAACAATGTCCACCAGCTCGGTGACGGCACCGATGTTGACCGCGCCACGCCGAAGGCGGTCCAAGGCCTACCCGCCAACGTCGGCGTCCTCGGCGTCGGCACCTACAATGCCTGCGGCGTCGCCACCGGTGCGCTCCATTGCTGGGGCAACAACGGGCTGGGTCAGCTCGGCGACCTCAGCCGCTGGAAGACCTCGCCGCAGGCCGTGCTGTCGATTGGGCCGTAGCGGCCGAGCTGATGTCCCCGGGGACCAGGTCAACCACCGCCCGCGGCGCTTGGGACGGCGTTGACGGGCGCCGCCGCTGTCCACGACCTTCAGGACCTCGGCGCGCGCCCGCTCCGTCGCAGCGCGACGCCGATGCCGTACCCCACCGCAACGTCGACGTCACCCCAATGCGTCGCATCGACGCCTTCGTGCGCGACCTCTCGCCGTGAGCGCGGGCGCCTGCCACCGCCGAGTCAAAGCGGGGCAAATGCCTGCTCGCAGCCATCGGCTGCGCCGGCTGTCACGTAACCTCCAAACTCTCCCGCGGCCCGCCGCACCCGCCCCTGCGCGAAGGTCGCCGACCCGGCGCCCACCCGGCGCCATTCTCGGCGCCTAGTGAGTCCGCATGTCCGGCCTGCGACACAGTCGAGCGCGGTGGCACCAGACAATCGCGAGCTCAACACCAGCAGCATGAGCCCGCTGGACTTCGCCGCCCGCCGTGGCGTGCACCAAGAATCGGTCCGCCAGGGGCGGCGCAAGAGGGCGCCAGCGGGCGATTGCGGCATTCGCGGTGGGCGGCGGTGCGGCGAGGAGATTCCACCGCGCGCCGGTTCACTGGACCAGGATTTTCGGCCTCTTCTCGACCACCTTCGGTTTGGCCGGCGCCTTTGGCCGTGCTGCGCGGGCCGGGGTCGATGCCGCTACTGTTGGCGCCGGTTGGGCTGCGGCGGGCTCGGGCGCCGTCGCGGCG
>SXNM01000141.1 GCA_005777155.1 Pseudomonadota bacterium
CGGCTCGGCCTTCGTCACGACCGGCTTGGGGTCACTGGGCGCGTAGTGCACGCCTGCGAACACGCGCACATCGGGATTGCCAGCGCCGCGCGTGAGGCCGACGCCGGCGCCCACCAGCGTGACGACGTCGTCGCTCAGGGCGTAACGGACGCCGCCGCGCGCCTCGAGAGGCGACTGAATCGCCGAGGCGAACGGCGCCGTCAGCTCGGTGCTACCCTGGAGCTCGCCGATCAGGTCGAGCTTGCCGGGTGAGAGGGCTTAGATCGCGGCGCCGCGCATGTCGATGCGCTGCGAGATGCTGATATTGGCGACCTGATCGGCGCTGGCCAACACCACGGCGGCGCCGCCGGTGAACGTCCAGTCGCCGAGCTGGACATCGCCGGCGAGGCCTGGAGCCACGGTGGCGCCGGAGCGCCCTGTGTAGCGGTCAAAGAGCTTGCCGGTCGGCAGGGTGATGCCCAGCGTTCCTGCGACGTGCGCCTTGCCATCGGCCAGGGTCAACAGGCGCAGGCGCGGTGTGAGGCGGACGTCGCCCAAGGCGAACGACGCCGGCTCAGCAAAAGGGCCGATGGCGTTGCCCGCTTGCAACGGGATGATCGGCACCGCCACACCGAGCGAGAGCCAGCGCATCAGGCGGACGCTGCCCATGACGTTGGCGGTGACTTGATGGCTGACCAGCGACTGCAGCACCTCAGACGACTCCGCTTTGTCGCGCCGCAGCACCACGGGGTTCTTCTGGTAGTCCAGGACGAGGCCAAGGCTCCAGGGGTAGCCGCCATCGGTCTGGCCGCGCGGCGTGGAGAAGCCGTCGTGGAAGAACGCCGAGGGGGTAAAGAGTTGAGCGTCTAGCTGGTAGTCAGCTGCCTGCGCGGCAGATGGCACGACCAGGGCGGCGCTGGCCATCGCGCCCGCCTCGCCGGCCTCGACCTTGCCGTTGCCACAGACAGCGGCGGGTGCCTCCAAGGCGCAGGTGGCGCTGCAGCCGTCGCCGCCCTGCTTGTTGCCGTCGTCGCAGAGTTCACCGACGTCGAGCTTGCCGTCGCCACACCAGCTGGTCACCGCCGGGCCGCCGCCGCCGCCGCAATTCGTGCCGTCGCAGGCGACGAGGCTCGCCAGCATCACAGCCGTGTCGAGGTCGCCATCGCCGGCGTCACAGACGACGATCGTCAGGGTGTGCTCGGTCACCGACTCGGCGAGGGCGACGTCTACGGTCAGGCGTGGCGTGGTGCCGTCGAACTGGGTGTTGCTCTCCTTGATCAGCGAAGTGCCAGAGAAAAACGGGCCGTTGATCGAGATGACATTGCCGTTGGCGTCCAGCGCCACGTTCTTGCCGTCGACGAAGATGCCGACCACGTCGTTGAATTTCTGACCGACGAACTCCGGTTACTCCTCGGATCCGACGACGTAATCGAGGCAAATTCCTTTGATTTTACTCGACTTCGAGAACTTGATGTCGAGGCGGGCGGCGTCCAGGGTGCTGAATCCGGGGACCAGCTGCTGGCAGAGGGTGTCACCCGGGCCTTGGAAGTTTGTGCCCTGGTCTGAGAGGTTGTTGGGCGGTTCAGCGTTCTTGGCAGTGCCGCTGCTCAAGATGATGCCGTCGGCGAGGCCGAGCGGACCCTTGGTGAACTTGCCGCCCGACGCCGAGTTGCCGGTATACGTTTGGCTCTTTACCGTGAGACCGACGCCCTGCAACAGCTGCTTGACGAGCGCGTCAGCGTCTGTCGTCGGCGTGACCTCAATTGCCAGCGCTGGGCTCGTCCACAGGATCAATGCCGCCAGCGAGATCGCGGCGCCAACCTTGGCCGTGTGCACGTTGCGTCGGGATGCATCCGAGACTCTCATTGGGAACACTCCTGCGTAGCAGTAAAGAGCGCACGCGCTCGACAGTCGCAAGGTACGAATCTTGGCGGTCGTCGCAATTTTTGCGCAGTCGATGCGTTGGTCATGGCGCTGGTGAGCGGACGGCAGCGAGGCCCCGCCCCTCGCGAATGGCGGGGCCCCGGCCACGCAACGCGCCGCCAGCGTGCTCAACAATCACCAGCGGCCGAAGACCGCCGTTGGACGCCTCTCGGCGAAAAACTCATCCTGCCCCGCGAGGCGGAGCGCCCCGTCCAACGTCGCCCGAGGCGCCCAGCGGCCCTGCGTTGGAACCACACCCGTCGGCGCCGGCGGTCGCCTTGACCGTCGCGCCACCGCAAGTGATACTCGCGCGCCGTCGAAGTCCGCGCACGCCGCGGACCAAAACGGCGCAAGCTACTCCCGCCTCGCCGCCGGCCCTCTCGCCGGTCACTGCGGGGCCTGCTGGCCAAGGTCGCGCCTGGCGCGCCGGAGTCAAGATGAGCGCACGCACGTTGGAAGTCGTCTTCCCCCGAACGGCCACCGGCTCGCTGTGGTTGCGTCGCGGGGCCTTGGCTCTTTCCTTGGTGCCGCTGGCGCTTGCGACCGTGGGCTGCCAGCGGGGCGAGAAGTCCTGCAGGTACTTCTCGTTGGTGCTCGAGAAGGGCGAAGACCCAGAAGAGCGCAAGGCCGCGATCGGCGAGATCCGCCACATGTCGACGGCAGACCAGCTCAAGTGCGATGACGACAAGGTCTTCGAGCGCTTTTCGACCATCGTTGAGAAGGAGCCCAAGTATCGGGCGATGCTGATCGAGGCGTTGGAGAGCGTCGGCAAGGCCAACGACAAGCTGCGCGTGCGGACGATGGCGGTGCTGAACAAGGGCCTCGCCTTCGACGACAGCGCACCGATGGTCGCGAACATTATCCGGAATTGGCGCGTCGAGTCGAACGATTCCGGCAAAGACTGGTACCCCGAAAAGACGACGGTGGACGCCCTCGGCGCCGCGCTGCGCCGCATCAAGGACGGCGAGATCAAAGGCAACCTCCTGGAGGCCCTGTGGCTTTCACTGCCCGACGACAAGTCGCGCGCCTCCTACGAAGATCTCCTCATCGAGCTCGCCGACGCCGATGCGGCGCAGGTGTCCATCCAGGTCACGATGCGGGCGCTAAAGTACCTCACGGCGCTGCGCACCAAGTCTGACGCCGCCTTCAACACCTACATCCACGGCTTGTTCCGCAAGGACGCCGCCGGCGGCGAGGTCTATGGCCAAGCACGGCTGGCGCTGGCGGTCATCCCGCCAGAGAAGGTGCTGCCCAAGCTGCTCGGCATCTTCTAGGGCAAAGACGAGGAGTTCGCCAAGTGGGCCAAGGAGGCCGGGCTCTTCGATTGGGAGTGGCAGGAGGGCCCGAAGCTGGCGCAGACCCTCGGCGACCTGCACATGGCGGCGGCGGGTCCGGCGCTGGTCACGCGGGCGGCCAAGGTGATCGACGCCTCAGAGGAGGGAACACCCAATACCTACAAGACGTTGAAGCCCGGCTTCCCCTGGTCGGGTTACATCACGAGCCGTCTGCAGCTGACGATGTGGGGCATCGCTGCCATGGGCGAGGGCGCCAGCGGCGTCGCGGCCCAAATCGGCGCCCTCGCATCGAGCAGCGGTCCCACGGTGGAGCAACGCACGATGCCGTTCATCGGCCTCGCCATCTCGGGCGCCTCCAACAGCTGGTCGGAGATGCTCAAGGCGTTCCAGGCGATCCCGCCGCAGGAGCAGGGCGACTTCATGACCCCGATGTCGTACGCGTTGGAGCCGCAGAACCTCGCCGACTGGCAGAGCGTGATCGTCGCCAGCAAGGCCGAGGGCGTCGTCGTGGCCCTGGCGGACGCGACCATCAAGGGCCGCGTCACCGTGGTCGAGCAGTGCAAGCAGCAGGTCGACGCCGCCGGCGACGACAAGGCCAAGACGCTGGCCCTGGCCAACTGCTACGCCGGCTTCCTGAAGAACGGCGACGCCATCGCCAAGGAGAAGTCGGCCATCGGCCTCGTCCACTTGTGCGCCACAGGCGTCGACATCGTGCCGACGCTCATCGAGGCCTACGCCCGCACCCAGCCTGTCGACGTGACGTTGCGGCAGGTGATGTGGGCCGGCTTCAAGGCCTGCGCCCAGCCTGTTCACCTGCCGACGCTGTACAAGCTGCAGCAGCTGCAGGTTCAGATCCCGAACAACGAGACGTGGGATTGGGAATTCGACATCTTGTTGAATCACCTCGCGACGCGCGTCGAGGCTGGCGGCGCGGCTCCGGCTGGCGGCGCGGCTCCGGCCGGCGGCGCGGCAGCCCCTGCCCCGGCCGTTGATGCGGCGGCCCCTGCCCCAGCAGAGGGTGGCGCGGCGGCCCCGGCGGCGGCGCCCGCGGGCAACTAGCGGCCCCTCGAGGCAGCTGATGCGAGGCTGGCGCAGACGTTGACGTCCCGCCTCCGCGGCTTCACCACGACACCAGCATCGCAAGCGAGCTCGCCGCCCTCGGCGCGTGGCGTCGTCTCTGCGCTGTGGCTCGCCGCAGCCGAGCCAGACAGCCTTCGACTCGCTGCGTTGCGAGCGCCTCTTTGGAGAGCGCGCCAGATCGACGGTCACTGCGACCTTGTGGTGAGGCCCATTGTGGGCCGCCCGAGGTCTCCATGGGCGCCAATCCTCAGACGACGCGACGCAGCCGTGACCACGACCCTCGACGAGCCTTGTGGCTCGCCTGGCTACTCCTGGGTGGCTGCCTGCCACAGTGGCCGCCCGACTCGCCGGGGCGAGAAGTTGGCGGTGCACGCCACACCCTAGGCCAAGACGGCGCGGCAGCAGGCATCGACGGCGGCATCCCCGCCGATGGCGCTAGCTGCCGACCGCTGCTGACCGGCGAGCTGCGCCTGCATGAGATCGCGCTCCGCCCGACGGGGCTCGACTTCGACGGCGACGGCGTGGTCAACCTCCGCGACGAGTGGATCGAGGTCCTCTCGCTGGCTGAGGAGCCCGCCCACGCCGGCGGCGTCGTCGTCTACGTCGACGGTGTGCGCCGCGGCGAGGTCGTCGCTGGTGCCTGCCTGGCGCCAGGCGCCCTGGCCGTCATCGTGGGGGCGACGACCGGGGCAGGCGGGCTGGCGGCGGGCGTCACTCGACTGCGCCTGAACGCCTCCCTCAAGCTGCCAGACGGCGCGCGCTCCATCGCTCTGCGCGCCCTCAGCGCCGCCGACCACGACGCGACGACGCTTCCGGCCCCGGCCAACGAGGGCCCAATCGTCTGGACCCGGTGGCCGCAGATCGCAGCGGCCGGCGCGTGGCGGGCCCACAGCGAAGTGGCGGGAGGCAGGCCCTGGTCGCCCGGCCGCTGCAGCGACGGCGACGAGTCCCCTGGCTGCGCGGTCGCGCGGGCGCCGCCCGCCGCTGTGGCAACGCCCTGAGGCAGCAGCAGAACCGAGTCAACGCCTCGCCACGCCCAGGCGACGCGGCTGCGGCTAGACCGCCAGCGCCTCGCAGCTGCCGGGCTGGGGCCCGCCAAGAGCTCGCGGCGTCGGCTGGCGGTAGAGCGAAGGAGCCAAAAATGCCCGCGCCCCGTCGACTTGGCGTCGACGGGGCGCGAGGCGCTCAGGCTCCGCTCGTCCTAGCGGCGGGTGGGCAGGTTGCTGACGTCGAGCTTGGCCCGGATCAACTCGCCGAGCGTGGTCGCAGCCTCGGACGAGGCGCCGTCGTAGACGAACTCCTCGTCCTGCTCGCCGACGCGACGGATGGAGAGGCCGAGCTTGCGCTCCTCGGGGATGATGGAGATGATCTTGACGTCCACCTCCTGACCCTCGGCCAGCAGCCGGTGGATATTCTCCACCTTCTCCTCGGCGATCTCCGAGATGTGCAAGAAGCCCTCGATGGTCGGGTCGAGCTCGACGATGGCGCCGAAGTCGAGGACCTTGAGGACCGTGCCCTTGTGGACCGAGCCGCGCGGGTACTTGGCCTGGATGGACATCCAGGGGTCACCCTGCAGC
Organism: Pseudomonadota bacterium; assembly: GCA_005777155.1. Lineage (GTDB taxonomy): Bacteria > Myxococcota_A > UBA9042 > UBA9042 > UBA9042 > SXNM01. Next base: position 5,855 of record SXNM01000141.1, read on the forward strand.
TGCTTGATGCCGAGCGAGAAGCGCTCCTTCTCCGGGTCGATCGACAGCACGACGGCCTCGACCTCGTCGCCCTTCTTGTAGAGGTCGGCGGGGTTGATGTTGCCGTGGCCCCACGACAGGTCGGTGACGTGGCAGAGGCCGTCGATGCCCTCCTCGAGCCCGATGAAGATGCCGAAGTTCGTGATGTTGCGAACCGTGCCCTTCACCTGGGTTCCCGGCGGGTAGCGGTTGGCCAGCACGTCCCACGGGTTCTGCTGCGCCTGCTTCATGCCGAGCGAGATGCGCTTGGAGCGCGAGTCGACCTCGAGGACCACCGCCTCGACGTCGTCGCCGATGGCCACGAGCTGCGACGGGTGCTTGACCCGCTTGGTCCAGCTCATCTCGGAGACGTGAACCAAGCCCTCGACACCCTCCTCGAGCTCGATGAAGGCGCCGTAGTCGGTGAGGCTGACGACCTTGCCGGCGACGGACTGGCCGGGGCGGTAGCGGGCCTCGACCGACAGCCACGGGTCGTCGCTGTTCTGCTTCAGGCCGAGGCTGACGCGCTCGCGATCC
>SXNM01000142.1 GCA_005777155.1 Pseudomonadota bacterium
CGCCACGCCGAGCGCCCGCAACGCCGCCAGGCACGCGCTCTCCGCCGGCGCCGCCGGCCGCAGCGAGATGACCTGCACCTGCGTGATGGTCGGCGCCACCTCGGCGTCAGCGCCCGCCATCGCGCTGGCAGCCGCTAGGCCCGCGTCAGACGCCGAGACCGGCTGCGCCTTCAGGGTGGCCGAGGTCTCGGCGAGGAGCTCGAGTTCAAGCGCCGCGCGATCGGCGTCAAGCAGCGCCCACAGGCGTCGTCGCCCCGCCACTGCCGACATCGCCGCCTCCGCTGCGTCGCGGACCCGCAGCCGCTGCGCCTCCGTCGGCGTCGGCGCGAGGCTGGCGGCCGGTCGCCATAGCACGGCCCAGCGCGCCTCGAGGATCAGCCCGTCGGCCGTCAGCTGCCAGGCCTCATCTTCCAGGGCCACCTCTCGGTGCGCCCGCGCCGCTGTCGGTTGGCTGCGAAAGCCGAGCTCCTCGCGCCGCGTCGCCGCAGAAGCCGTCTCGCGCAGACGGTCGACGCCAAATGGCAGCAGCCACACGAGGCCGGGGTCCGCCCGCGTCGGCGCCTGGCCCAGACGCAGCCGCACGGCGCCGCTGCCCGCCGGCACCACGGCGATTGCGCTCTGCAGGCCGTACAGCCCGATCACCAGCGCCAGCGCGCGGGCGGCGCGCGCTGCCCACGCCAAGCGCGGTGGCGTCGGCGCGGGCTCGGCGAGGCTGTCGGGCTCGATCGACATCTCCCGACGATCGCAGCGGCCCTGCCCCCGGTCAACGGTCGATCAGCCCGCGGCTGGCGTGGCCTCAAGGCTCCAGCTGGCGCTGGACCGCGCGAATGGTTGGCGCCTTCCGCCAGCGGTCCCAATTGCGTAGCCTGCGGCAGGCGTCGCGCCCACCTTGGCGGCGCCACCGCGGAGGTGCCATGACGCAGACCGACCCTCGCTCGCGGCGCGCCGGCCCCATGCGCTGGCAGGCCCGTCACGCCGGACTGCTTCTGCTGGCCGCAGGGCTCTTCGCCTGCAGCGATCCTGGACCTTCGTCGGCGGCAGACACCGGCAGCGCCCCCGATGTCGCCGACAGCGCCGGTGAGGTCGCCGACAGCGCGACGGTCGGCGGCTGGTCGCAGGGCTACAGCATCACGCTCGACTTCGTCGGTGGTCAGGCCGACGGCATCGATCTCGACCTCGACCGCGACCTCTACGAGATCCCGACCGCCTTCAGCTTCGGCTCGACCCACTACGTCCACGGCGAGGTGGGCTTCGCCGTCGCCGACACCATGACCCTCAAGCTCGACGACGGCAAAGGCGGCACCGTCGATAGCCAGATCGAAATCAGCTTCAATTTCGGGCTTGTCATCGGGTCAGCGGTCAACCCGGTCCACACCGACAAGGCCGGCCCCTACCCGTTCTCCTGCCAACCGCCGGAGATCAGAATCTTCTTCAAGAACACGCAGTTTCGATCGAACTGCGCCGGCTTGACCGGCAGTGTTGTGCTCGACAAGTACGCCAACGTCACGGGCGGCACCGTCGCCGGGACCTTTCAGGGCCGACTGCAGGCCTATTACCCGCAGGCCGGCGCGACGGCCGCGACGCCCTGTGACGCTACAGAGAACGCCAAGATGTGCAGCAAGCCCGACCGTTACGTCGAGGTGAAGGGCCACTTCGGCTTCACCTTGCCGGCGAAGGCGGATGGCGGCGGCGGCGGCGGTGGTGGCGGTGGCTGAGGCCGCGGCCCTCTCGCCTCTGGCGCGGGGGCGTCGCCGGTGGTCTTGAATCGACGCGTCTTTTCTCGGCTGCACGCAGCGCCGACGGGCGACGTTGCTGCTGTTGGCGGTGCGGCGGTGCCGATCGGCGGCGACGTCAGCTGGCACCCCGCGGGGCATCGCCTCCTCATCGCCGACCCCGACGTCGGCCACCTAGCGCTGCACGCCGTGAGCCTCGGCGCCGGACCCGACCTGTTGCTGCTGCACGGCTACGTCCAAGCGTCTTGGTGCTGGCGCGACGTGCTTGAGCCGCTGGCAGAGCGCTTCCGCGTCCACGCCCTCTGCCTCGCCGGGTTTGGCTGGTCCGACAAGCCGATCGGCGCGCCGATGCGTTTACGCCATCAGGCGGCGCGAGTGCTGGCTTGGCTCGACGCCATGGCCATCGGGCGCTGCCACGTCATCGGCTGCTCGCTCGGCGCCGCGACAGCGCTCCAGCTGGCGCTGCTTGGGCCTCGCCGCGTCGATCGGCTCGTGCTCGCCAACCCTGCGGGCGCCGGCGTCTATCCGATGGCGGCCCTTGCGGCGCTGCAGCACCCGGCCTTCGAGCCGCTGCTGGCGCTGCCGGGCGTCCCCTTCGGTCTTGAGCTCGGCCTGCGCCACGCCGCCTACGCCCAGCTTCCGATCGACGACCACTACATGCGGCACTTTTTGGCGCCGCTGCGAACGCCGGGCGCCGTCGCCGCCGCCCTCGCCGTGGCGCGCAGCTACAACCGCGATCTGGCCGAGCTTCATGGCGGCCTGCTGCGTGTCCACCAGCCGGCGCTCGTGGTGCGCGGGGACCGCGATCGGGTGATTCCGGCCAAGGTCGTCGCCAGCGTCGCCCGCGCCTTGCCGGCCGCCCGCCTCGTCACCTATCCGCGCAGCGGCCACTGCCCGATGGAGGATGAACCGGCGCGCTTCGCCGCTGACGCACACGCTTGGCTCGCTGTGTAGGGCCGGCGACAGCCGAGCGCCCTGGCCCGGGACACCTATCGGCGCCTACTGTCCGGCGCGGACCGGCGGCGGCGCCCATTCCTTTGCGGTCGCGGCGCCGCTAGTCGAGCTCGACCCGGCGGATCTTGTGGTTCAGCGTGTCGGCGATCCACAGCCGCTGCGCAGCGTCGACGGCGACGCCATAGGGCTTGTTCAGCAGCCCCATCGTCGCCGGGCCACCGTCGCCACCGTCACCGCTGTGGCCGCAGCGGCCCGCCAGGGTCGAGATCACGCCGTCGCCGTCGACGCGGCGGACGCAGTGGTGGTAGGTGTCGGCGATGTAGATCCGGCCTGCGCCATCGACCGCGACGTCGCTCGGCCGCAGCAGCGTCGCCGCGGTCGCCGGGCCGCCGTCGCCTATCTCGGGCGCCTGGCCCGCGCCTCCCCCCGCCACGGTTGAGATGGTCCCGGCGCTGTCGACGCGACGCACCCGGTGGTTGAGCGTATCGGCGAGGAGCAGGGTCCCATCGGGCTGAAAGCCGAGGCCGCCCGACGGCACCGCCGAGTTGCCATGGGGCAGCGCCAGCGCCGCCGCCTGAGCCGGCCCGCCGTCACCGCCAAACCCGGGCGCAAGCAACTTGCCGACACAGCCTTCTCCGACGCAGGCGGGCCCCGTCGCCGGCCCGACCAGGGTCGTGAGGTTGCCCTCTGCGTCGACGCAGCGGACGCGCTGGTTGCCCGCCTCGCTGAAGCAGAGCCGCCCATCGGGACGCATCGCCAGCTTGGAGGGCAGGTAGACCGCGGCGGTCGCCGCCACCTCGCCGTCGGGCGCGTAGCCGACGTCGCCGGTGCCGACCACGCTGGTCAGCTGGCCCTGCAGGTCGACGCCGACGATCACGTCGTTGTGCCACAACGCGACGTACGCCCCGCCGCCCTGCCGAAAGACGACGTCGGTCGGGTGGTACACCGCGACCTCGCTGGCCTTGCCGACCGGCAGCTGCTCGCCGATCGCGCCGTTGCCGAGCCACGCCTGCACTCGGCCGTCGGTGCCGACGCGCAAGACGCGGTGGTTGTTCCAGTCGACGAGGTAGGCCGCGCCGCCGCTGTCGAAGCTGACGTCCATCGGCTGGTAGAGCGACGCCTGCGCCATCGGCACGCCGAGCGACCCCTGCGCGCCCTCACCGTCGCCAGCGACCGTGCAGAGCACGAGGCGGCCGCCGCAAGGGAGCGCATCCTCGCCGCTGCACGCCGCAGCGCAGGCGCACAGCAGGCCGAGCGCGGCACCGAGCCAGGCGACGCCGGCCCTCACGGCGAGATCACCGGCACCGCCGGGTCATCGCAGAAGATGGCGCCGAGGTGCTCGGTCTTGTCGATGGCGATGTCGCCGCCGACGGTCCAGCTGCGCTTGCCGTCGTGGAAGACGGCGTGCAGGTTGGCGGCGGTCAAGATCGACGACGAGGTCCAAGCGCCGTCCGCCCCCCGACGGGCGGTGAAGCCGCGCTCACCCGCGACATCGACCCGCCCGTCTGGGTGGGCGAACACGCCCTGCACCACGAACGGCACGTCCTCAGGCAAGGCCTCGGGCTGCCAGCTCTTGCCGTTGAAGCGCACCAAGAGGGCGCCGATGGCGCCGCCGACCGCCCAGACGTCGGTCGCGCTGCGGCCGTGGACGGTGAAGAGCGGTGCGCCCGAGCTGTCGCTGAACGACTCCTGCCAGCCCGCGCCGCCGCCGCTGGTGGCGACGTAGGCTCGGCCGCCGACAGCGAATAGCGTCCCGCTGGCGTCGTCGCGCCATAGCTTGAAGAGCTGAGACGACGACGACTTGGGCCACTTGGTCCTTTCGCCGAGGGCGACGGGCTCAAAGTCGGTGGCGCCCGCCGGCCGCCGCAGCAGCAACAGCTTGTCTGGGCCGGGATCATCGCCCACGGCCGCCGCGGAGCCGCCGACCGCCCAGCCTGTGCCATCGGACTGCAGCCAAGCGCCCCACAGCACCGCGCCCGGGTGGCCGGTGTTCAACGTCGTCCAGGCCCCGCCGTCGTAGAGCGCCGCCTGGCCGCCGTCGCCCACCACCAGCACCTTGCCGAGACCGTCACCGTGGACCCAGCGCAGCTTGGCGGCCAGCGGTGGGTCGCGCCGGCTCCAGGCCTTGCCGTCGAAGTGCCGCAGCGATGGTTTGCCCGCCTCGCCACCGGCGATCCAGACGTCCGATGGGCCGCTGCCCCACACTGAATAGAAGGCGCCGGACGCGTCGTCCTCGATGACGGTCGACCAGGCGACGGGCTGCGGGCGCGGCGCCGGGCCTTCTCCGCCATCACAGCCGGCGACGGACCCACCCCAGAGCGCCAGACAGCCGAGGCCGAGAAGTGTTCCAATTCGAGCCCTCGGCCACGACATCTCGTGGCGGGCGAACGGGCGCGCCGCGCGGTGATACAACTTATTGAGTTTCATAGAATTCCTTGCAATGCGATCCTTGACACCGGCGGTCCGAGATCTCATTTTGTGGGGGCGCGTGGGCACAGAGTCTGGAGAGGGTCGACATCCCTGACCGAGCCTCAAGGCCCACCTAGATGATGCCAACTGCGGACCCATGAGGGCAACCGCCGCCGGGAGAGAAGCACAAATGCAAGACCAGGAGAAAACGCTGCACCGCGGGGCCAGCCGCTGGACGCAGGCGGGCCAGTGGGCCGTCGTTTGGGTCGCCGCGGCCCTTGGAGCCGCCTGCGAGTCCGAGACGCCGTCCTCCGAGCCGCGTCCGTGCGAGGGCGCCGCCGGCACGATCTGCACCATCATCGGCAACGGCGAGGCGGGCTATGACGGCGACGGCAACCCGCTGCTGCTGTCGAGTCTGTACTGGCCGATCGACGTCACGGTCCACGCCGACGGCCGGACCTGGGTCATCGACTGGAACAACCACCGTGTCCGGCAGGTGCAGGGCGATACGCTGCAGTCGGTGATCGGCAGCGACACCCTGGGCGACGGCCCGGACGACCACAGCGACCTCAAGCCCGAAGGCGCCGTCGGGACGCTCGTCAACCTCAACCACCCGACGCAGCTGGTGCCGATGGACGACGGCTCGCTGCTGCTGGTGGCTTGGCACAACCACAAGCTGCGCAAATTCGACCCGACGACGGGTCGGGTCCACGTCGTGGTCGGCGCCAGCGCTGGCCACTCGGGCGACGGCGGCGCGGCCAAGGCTGCCCAGCTCGACCAGCCGCAGGCGGTGGCCAAAGACGGCAAGGGCGGCCTCTATGTCCTCGATCAGCGCAACCAGGTCGTGCGCCACATCGACGCGGGCGGGGTCATCCATACCGTCGCCGGCAGCGTCAAGGGCGACGGCTTCGCCGGCGACGGCGGCAAGCCGCTTGAGGCCAAGTTCTCGTTTCCCAAAGGCAGCAACCCGCCTCCTGGCGGCTGGGTCGCCGTCGACGCCAAGGGCCGCGTCTACGTGAGCGACACGCTCAACCACCGGATTCGGCGCCTCGACCTCGCGGCCCAGAGCGTCGAGACGGTCGCTGGCACCGGCGAGGCGGGCTATGGCGGCGACGGCGGCAAGGGGCCAGAGGCCAAGCTCAACAACCCGCGCAAGATCACGTTCGGACCCGACGGGCGCCTGTACATCGGCGACGAGAAGAACCATCGGATCCGTGCCCTCGACGTCGAGACGCTGGCGATCACCACCGTCGTTGGCGACGGCAAGCCGGCCTTCGCCGGCGACTTCGGCCCAGCGGACAAGGCCTCGCTGTGGCGGCCGATCGGCGTTAGCTTCAACGCCCAAGGCGAGATGCTCGTCGTCGACACCTACAACCATCGGATCCGCCGCGTCATCGGCGCCATCGGAGGCAAGTGATGCTCGCTACACCCACGCCAGCCCACCCGCGCTCGCTCCCCCGCTGGGCCGCGCTCGCCGTCGGGCTCACCCTGGCCGCCTGCGAGGCAGACGTCGCGGACGCCTGCGCCGACAAGACCAAAGGCACCATGTGTGACTTCATGGGCAGCCTCGGCAAGAGCGGCCTCGGCAAGGACGGCGTGACGCCGCTGCAAGGCCGCCTCTACTGGCCGCAGGACCTAGCGTTCGGGCCCGACGGCCTGCCCTACGTCCTCGACTGGAACAACCACCGTGTCCGCCGCGTCAACGCCGCCGGCCGCATCGAGACGGTCATTGGCATCGGGGAGCTCGGCGACGCCCCAGACGGGCCGGCGCTCGAGACCCGACTCAACCACCCGACGCACATCTCGTTCTCGCCGATCGGCGACCTCGTCCTCAGTGCATGGCACAACTCCAAGGTCGCCAAGGTCAGCCTGTCCGCCGGCACCATCAAGTCGATCTGCGGCACCGGCGGTCGCTCCTATGCCGGCGATGGCGGGCCAGCCGACAAGGCCGTGCTCGATCTGCCGGTCGCCGCGGTCTTCGATAGCCTCGGCCGCCTAATTATCGCCGACCAGGCCAACCAACGGCTGCGGCGCATCGAGGCCGACGGCACCATTCACACCATCTTCGGCCCCGGCCCCGAGTGGGTCCACGACAGCCAAGCCAAGGTCTGTGCGCTCGATGCCAATGGCGCGAACGTGTGCAAGTTCTGCGCCAAAGACGCCGCCGCCGACCCCGCCTGCAAGGGCGAGCCGGCCAAGCGCCCGAGCGGGTTCGCCGGCGACGGCGGCGTCGGCAAGGACGCCCGAATGTTCACCTACTTCGGCCAAGAAGCTGGCCCGGCCGGGCGCATCGACATCGACGCCGACGACGCGATCTATCTGGCAGACAGCGGCAACCACCGCATCCGCAAGATGACCAAGGACAGCAAGGTGTCGACTTTCGCTGGCAGCGGCCCCGCCACCTACGACGCCACCTACGACGGCGGCCTCTCTGGCGACGGCGGCCCCGCCAACGCCGCCAAGCTGCGCTCGCCGCGCGACGTCGCGGTCGGGAAGGACGGCACCGTCTTCATCGCCGACACCGGCAACCACTGCGTGCGGCGCGTGAAGCCCGACGGCGTCATCGACACCGTCGCCGGCATCTGCGGCAAAGCCGGCCGCGACGCCGCTGGCGGCCCCGCCGCCGCCACGCGCCTCGACCGCCCCTATGGCGTCGCCGTCGGCCCCGATGGCAACCTCTACATCGCAGACACCTACAACTTCGTGTTCCGAGTCGTGTACCTGTAGACCAGCGTCGCCGCCCTTCGCCGCCCTTCGCCGCCCTTCGCCGCCCTTCGCCGCCCTTCGCCGCCCTTCGCCGCCCTTCGTCGCCCTTCGCCGCCCACCGCCGCCGGCCCGCGGCTGACTCGGTGGGCCGCTAGAAGAGCTCCTCTGCGCAAGTCAGGTCGAACCCGGTCTTGTTGTCTTCGCGGCAGTGGACCTTGTGGCAGGCCACACACTGCGAGACCTTGGCGTGCACCTCGACTACCCGTGCCGGCGACGACGCCTGCCAATGCCAGTCGCCGCGCGAAGGGTCGCTGCCCTGCGGTAGCTTCTTCATGGCGGTGTAGCGGATGAGGTGGCTGCAGGCGCCGTCGTCGTACTCCAGCTTGAGCAGCGTGGCGCCGACGGGGAAGGGCGCGTTCCAGAGCAGGTAGGGGTCGTGGGCGGCGTCGTTTGCTAGAACTCGGATATGATTGAGTTCATGCTCGTGGCTGTGCCGACAATCGCGGACCTCGCGCCAAGACGTCGGTGCCTCGGCCGGGAAGATCGGCGCAGGCGGCGGCTCCTCAACCTCGCCGGTGCAGGCGCAGAAGGAGGCGACGCCGACCGCCAGCCCGCCAAACCAGCCCTGCAGCGAGCGCCACTGCAGCACCATCATGGCTCAATGGTACCATCTCTGGCCTGCCCCGGCCAGGGAGGGCGCGCCGGCCTCCCTCCGGCCGCCCCCCTGTCCGACCCTCCTGCCGCCAGACCCTGTGCCTCCTCGTTCGATCTCGCCGCCGGCCCTATTTTGCCGCCGCGCCCGCCAGCAGCGCCGCCGCCGCGATCACCCGGCGCGCCGAGATGACGCCCTTGTACAGCAACATCGAGGCGTTGTCGGCGTCGACCGCCCGCTCATCGACCCGCAGCCGCTCGCTCGCCAGCAGCAGCACTGGCACCGTAAGGCCGCGGCGCAGCAGGTCGGCGCGTTGAAAGACCGCGTCGCGGCTCCAGAAGCCCATGATCTCGACCCAGACTCGGCCGCCGTCGTCGTGGCGCAGCTCGAGGTCGGCGACGAACACGCCGAGTCCGGGCACATCTTCCACCTCGGCGCTCGGCCGGGCGGTCCAGCCGCCGTCGAGCCGCTCGATGTCGTCGCAGAGGCGACGCACCTCGTCGGCCACGGCGGGCGTCGTCACCGCTGCGAAGGGCGCCGCCGCGTCGCCCGCTCCGCCAGCGCCGCTTCGGTCGCGCGTCGCCATCGCCCCGCCTTCCAGCTGATATCGGAGGGCTTGGCGCTCGCGGCCCCAGCGCACCTCTGCCCGCAGCTGCCAGCGCTCGAAGCGCCGCAACGCCGGCACCAGCTGGGCCAGCTGCACGCCATAGCGCGTCGACTGGGCGTAGAGCGCCGCTGGACCGTCGATCTGCAGCCGCACGGCAGGTGGTCCGTCTCGCGGCGGCGCGCCCTCGGGCGCGGTGGGGCGCGGCAGCCGCTCGCAGCGCCAGAGCAGTCGCCGAAACTTCAGCCAGTGAAAGAGCGCTCGCAGCGCCGCGCCATCGCGGGTGTGCACATCGACCTCGACTCGGAGGGCCCGCAGCAGCACCGCCTGCTGACAGCCGAGGTCGTAGCGCTGGAGCAGGGCCTCCGCGTCGCGGTCGGACTGCGCCCGCAGCACATGGGTCTCGGGCAGGTCGCAAAATAGGCGCGCCTCCAGGCCCGCCGGCGTCAGCCCCAAGGCGGCGGCGACCTCATGGACGATGGCGTCGCGGTCGAAGCTGACGGCGACACCAGCCTGGCGCCGGGCGGCCGTGGCGCGGCTGAACAGCGCGGCGCGCAACGCGACGGCGTCGACGAGCGCCTCGTCGCCAGCGTCCGACTCGGCGAGATCGTCGCGACCGCCGCCCGGCGCCGGCGCAGCGGACTGTCCAGCAGCGCGGCCGCCCAAATCGGCGGCGAAGGCGTCTTCGAAGGTCGCGGCGTCGAGCGCTAGCTTGCAGATGCCCCGCCACAGCATCAGGTCCGTCGGCTCGATGTCGATGGACTGCAACGCGGCCTCGACCGCTCCTCGCGGCTGGTCGCGCAGGGAGTCGAGCAGCGCGTGGGCCAGGCCGCAGAGCGGCTCCAGACGCCGGCGCCGGGCGGCATCGAGCCGGGGCAGGTGCAGCTGGTCGCCCCGCCGCCGCACGGGCACGAGGTCAGCGGTAAGCAATGTGGTCTCTCCGCCGCGCGCTCGTCTGCGTCTCGCCGGTGTCGGCGCTGACCAGCTCGACCAGCAGCGCGCGCTTGCCTGGGACCTTGCGCAGCACCCGACCGAGCCGCTGCACGTGCTCCCGAACCGTGCCGGTGCCCGAGACCACGATCGCGACCGCGGCCTCCGGTACGTCGACGCCCTCATTGAGCACCCGGCTGGTGACCACGGCGCCATAGCGGCCGCCGCGCAGGCCAGCCAGCAGCTCCACCCGCTCGCGCAGCCGCGTCTGGTGAGTGATGACGGGCACCAGAAATCGACGCGAGATGCTGTAGGCGGTGGCGTTGTCGTCGGTAAAAATGAGCGTCGGCTCGTGGGCGAAGCGTTGCAGCAGCTCGCCGAGCCGGCGCAGCTTGGCCCGCGAACCAAACGCCAGACGCCGCTGCAGGCGATAGGCCGCGAGCGCCTCGCGCCCCTCGGGGCTGCGGCCGCCGAGGCGCAAGAAGCGGGCAAAGCCGTCCGGATCGCCGAGGCGAACGCCGGCGTCGGCGCAGAAGCCGCGGTAGCATGCGCGCGCCTCCTCGAAGAGCGCCCGCTCGTCGTCGTCGAGGTCGACCAGCACGCGCTCGGTGTCGTAGTCGGCGAGCCAGAGCCCCGAGAGCTCGACGATCTCGGCGCGGTGGACGATTGGCCCGCAGAGGTGTGCGTAGCGCTCGTGCTGGCCGTCGGTGCGCTCAGGCGTCGCTGTCAGGCCGAGTCGGTACGGCGCCAGCGCCATGGTCGCCGCCGACTGGTAGGCGTCGCTCGGCAGGTGGTGCGCCTCGTCGAAGACCAGGAGCGCAAAGCGATCGCCGAGGTGCGGCATCTGCATCCAGGCCGAGTCGTAGGTCGTCACCGTCAGGGCCTCAACCTTGTGCTCACCGCCGCCGACGACGCCGATGGGCACGCCGAAGGCGTTGGCCAGCACGCCCGACCATTGCCGCACCAACTCCAACGTCGGCGCCACCACCAGCGCTGGCCGCTGCACGTCGGCGATGGCCAGCACCGCCACCAGGGTCTTGCCGGCGCCGGTCGGCAACACGACGACGCCGCGGCGGCCGGCCTCTTGCCAGCCGCGCAGGGCCTCCTGCTGGTAGGGCCGCGGCGGCGTGGGTTCCCGAACGCTGAGCGTCAGCGGACGCCACCGTCGCGCCCCATCTTGGACCGGCACGCCGGCAGCCCGTAGGCCAAGGACCACGTCGGGATAGGCGGCAGCCGGCGCCCGATGGCAGCCAGCGCGAGGGTCGACGTGCAACAGCGCGCGCACCGCCAGCAGGTCGGCCTCGGCGCCGCGCACCTCGAGCGTCCCGGCGAAGAAGCGTAGCTCGACGGGGGCGCTGTCGGTCATCGCCCGCAGGGTAGCGACGCAAGGCCCGGGCGCAAGGTCTGCTAGGCCACAGACAGTCCGACGAAGGGCGCCGGTCGATGCGATCGCGGCCGCCGCGGCGGCTATTCGGACTGCTCGCCGCGGCGGCTGGCGTTGGGCGAGATCAGCGCGCCGTCGATCGGGCGCAGGTAGCCGCGACGGCGGAAGAAGAGGAAGAAGCCCGCGCCGATGCTCGCGATCAGCAAGAGCGCGAACGGATAGCCGAGCACCCAGCGCAGCTCCGGCATGTTGAATGGCGAGGCGTCCGGGTCGAAGTTCATGCCATACAGCCCGGTGACGAACGACATCGGGATGAACAACACCGAGATGACCGTCAGCATTCGCATGATCTCGTTGGTCCGTTGCCCGACGCTCGACAGGTGCAGGTCCATCAGGCTGGCGCAGATCTCGCGCCACGACTCAACGAGCTCGAGCAGCTGCACGGCGTGGTCGTGACAGTCGCGTAAGTAGACCCGCGTCTCGTCGCTGAACTGCGGCGCCTCGTCGCGCACCAAGGTCGCCATCGCCTCACGCATCGGCCAGATCGCGCGCCGAAGCTGCATCAGGTCGGCGCGGACGTGGTGCAGAGCCGCGACCACGCCTGAGTCGTTGCCGGCGACGATGCGAGCCTCCAGCCGGTCGAGCTCGTGATCGTAGCTCTCGAGCACCGGAAAGGCAGAGTCGACGATGGCGTCTAGCAGCAAGTAGGCCAAGTAGTCGGCGCCGCAGGTGCGGATCTTGCCGCGGGCAGCACGTAGGCGATCGCGCGCAGGGCCAAAGACGTCGCCCGGGCGCTCCTGAAAGGTGAGCAGCCAGCCGTCGCCGACGAATAGGCTGAATTGCTCGGACTCGATGCTGGCTCCTGGCCCCTTGCCGCGCTCGATCATGCGCAACGTCACGAAGGCGTGGTTGGCGAACATCTCGACCTTGGCGCGCTGGTGGACGTGGACGACGTCCTCAAGCGCCAGCGGGTGGATGCCGAAGCGGCGGCCAATTGCCTCAATGACGTCGGTGTTGCCCATGCCCGTCACGTCGAGCCAGCGCACCGACCGCTTTGAGCCAGCGACCAAGTCCGGCTCAAGGTCAGCGAGACTGCCAGTGCGCTCGATCAGCGTGTCGGCGTCGTAGGCGATCAACGCCAGCGAGGTGCTGTGGGCGTCGGCCGCGGCCCGCAGCGTCCCAGGCGGCGCACCGACCGGAGCGCGGTGGAAGGCTCGGTCGCGGAAGGTGCGGCTACGGCTGACCATGGCCGCGAGCCTAATCGCCAGATGCCCACGCGGCAAGCGCTAGTCGCCGAGCGCATGTTGCAACGCAAGCATACGAAAGTTCTGTCGAAACATCGGTTGGTGGCCGCCGCCGCTGAGCCGCCACAGCCGCACATCGACGCCCGGCGCGCAACCCTTGCCGTAGGCCTGGACGGCGGCATCGACGCCGGGTATGTCCTCGAGGAGGTCCAGCTTCTCGGCCTCCTCCTGCCACGCGGTCGCGTCGCAGCCGGCGCGGGCGCCCCAGAATGCGGTCATCGCCAGCGCGCCCGGCGCCTCGGCATCGCCAGCAATGGGCATCACGGCGTCGTCCTCGGCGTGGACCTGCAGCACACGCACCGGCCGGCTCGGCTTGCACAGCGCCATGTCCTGGTGGCCGCTGCCGGCGATGCTCACGACAGCCGCCACCCGGTCGGCGTGATCACAGGCCACGCGGTAGGCCATGAAGCCGCCGGCGCTGTGGCCGAATAGCACCACCCGCCCCGGGTGGATGTGGACCTGCTGCGCGAGCGCGTCGAGCAGCGCGAGCAAATAGCCGACGTCGTCTGGGGCCTTGGCCTTGTCGTCGACGCAGCAGGTGTCCGTCGCGTTCCAGGTCGGCTCGCCAGCGCCGTCCGCGACGCCATCGGCCAGCACCAGCACAAAACCAAGCGCATCTGCGGCCTTGCCGAGCTGCAGCCAGTCTTCAGCGTCCGCAGCCGAGAAGCCTTGCCCGCCCATCAGCACCACCACCGGCAGCGGCGTCACCGCGTCGTAGGCCTTGGGCACACGGACCTTGGCCGGCCGCGTCGCCGGGCCGATGGTCAACGGCGCCGGGAGCGGATAGCCCTTGCCGTCGGGGCCGCCCATGGCCGGCGCGAAGTCTCGCCACACCGCCATGTCCGCCGCTCGCATCGCCGTCAACCATACCGAGACGGTCGGGCCGCCCGGCGGCGCGTCGTCGAGGTGGCCGAGCACCAGGCCCGCCAGCTTGCCAAGCGCCTGCGTCGGCAGCTCGACCGCTGAGAGGTCGTCGCCCAAGATCGCCGCCGGCGTCCCGAGCAGCGCTGTGTGGTGGCGGCCTGGCAGGAGGAGGCGTCGATAGCACTCGGGAAACTCTAAAGCCAGCGCGCCCGTCTCGGCCCGCAATGCCGCTTCGAACGTCGCGCCGGGGATGGAGAGGAAGACGTCGGCGAGGATGCCGTCGCGCAGCGCCGCGATGCTCGCCACCCGCACCTCGCCCAGCTCGTCGGCGCCGCCGCGCAGGTGCTGCAGCTGCCAGCGCCGCAGCGGCGTCAGGTGGGCGGCGCCCTGGCAGGCTGCGCAGGACGGTGGGATCAGCCGCTCGGCGCCGAACTCGGTCAGCAGCTTGGCCAAAAAGGCAGGCTCCCCAGGCCGCCCGAGGCCGGGCCCGGAGTCCTCGATGACGTCGATCGGGACCTTCGGGTAGAGCCGGCGCAGCAGGGGCAACGCGGCGAGGCTGCCGTAGGCGCCGCCTGAGCTGCCGGCCAGCACGACACGGCTCGGCTTTGGAAAGCGCGCCAGCGCGCCGTCGAGCGCCGCCGCCAGGTTGCGCAGGCCGCGGTGGTAGCGGTCGGTGGCGCCGTCGCCGTCGTCGTCGTGGTCGCGATCGCCGGCAAATAGCGAGCCGTCGCAGTAGGGCAGGTAGACGAGGTCGTGGTCGCGGTAGGGGTTCAGTGGATGATCGGCGCGCAGGACGTCGACCTCCGGTACGCCCAGCGGCGCCTTGTTCACCGCCAGGCAAAACTCAGACCAGCAGGCGCCACCCCCCTGCAGGAACACGAGCAATTCATCGCTTGGCCCGTCGCGCAGGCTGTAGCGATAGGGGGCGCCGCGCAGGCAGCGTGGGCCGCTCGCCGGGTCGAGGGTGAACGTGGTGGCCGCACCCACCGTCACCGTCTCGGCGATGACGGCCTGACCGAGCGGCGCGAAGAGCCCGGCCGCCTCAAGCTCCGCCATGCCTTGTGCCGCGGCGCCGCCCGCGGAGTCGGTCGGGGCGGTGTCGTCGGCGCTACAGCCGGCGGCGGCGGTCAGCAGCGCGAACAGGCCACAAGCGAGGGCGTGGCGGGTCCGGCTCACAGGCGCCGCCGCAACCACCGCCGAGCTTTGCCGCGCGTCGTCACGCAGCGGTAGATCTGGCGCTCGCTCCGCGGACGAGGTGCCTTGGAGACGTCGCTGAGTCATGGCGGCTCTCTGCGCGGTCCACGTCCGCGGTCGCCGCCGATGATGCCAGAGATCGGCCGCTTCAGGCGATGGCGCTCAGCACCAGGTAGAGCAGCGAGCCAACCGCGGCCGAGATCGGGATCGTCAGCACCCAGGCCCACAAGATCTTCGTCGTCACGCCCCAGCGTACGGCGCTGACCCGCTGCGAGGTGCCGACGCCCATGATGGCGGCCGAGATGACGTGCGTCGTCGACACCGGGGCGCCGAACTGGGCGGCGGTGAGCAGCGTGACGGCGGCGCTCGTCTCGGCGGCGAAGCCATGGATCGGCTTGAGGTCGATGATCTTGGTGCCCATCGTCTTGATGATGCGCACGCCGCCCGCAGCGGTGCCGAGCGCCATCGCCACGGCGCACGACAGCGACACCCAGACCGGCATCGGGGCGTCTGCGGCCAACGCGCCGGCAGAGACCAGCGCCATGACCATGATCCCCATCGTTTTCTGCGCGTCAGCCTGCCCATGCGACAGCGCCATGAACGCCGCCGACACCATTTGTAGCCAGCGAAAGGCCCGATTCACGGTCCGCAGCTGCATGCGACGCACGATCCACGTCACCATCACCATCATCAGCAGCCCGATGACGAAGCCGGCCAACGGGCTCAGGAAGAGCCCCTTCAGCGTCTTCTGTAGGTTGTCCATGCGCACCGCGTCGACGCCAGCGTGGGTGACGGCAGCACCGAGCACACCGCCGAGCAGGGCATGCGACGACGACGACGGGATGCCAAACCACCACGTCAGGAGGTTCCAGAGGATGGCGCCGCCCAGGCCGGCCGCCGTCATGGTCAGGGTCACGTCGTCGGCGTGCACCATCTTTGCCATCGTGTTGGCGACCGCGGTGCCCATCAGCGCGCCGATGAAGTTCATCACCGCCGCCAACAGCACGGCCGTCCGCAGCGGCAGCACGCCGGTTGACACTACCGTCGCAACCGCGTTGGCGTTGTCGTGGAAGCCGGTGATGTAGTCGAAGATCAACGCTACGACCAGGACGGTCACCAGCATCGCGAAGGTGCTATCCATCGTCCTATCCGTTCTTGACGACGATGCTGGTCAGCGAGCCGCCGACATGGTCACAAGCGTCCATCGCCTTCTCGAGCCCTTCTAGGAACTCGCGGTGCTGGATGAGGCGAATGGCGTTGGACTCCTCGCGGAAGAGCCTGGCCACCTGGGCGCGAAAGATCTCGTCGGCCTCGTGCTCGAGCTGTGACGCCGCCCGGCTGTGCGCCGCCACCTGATCGAGGTCCCGCAGGCCGCGCAGCTTCAGCACCGCCGCCGTGATCTCTCGACACGAGGAGGTCAGCTTGCCGGCCAAGGCGCTCGCGCCGTCGGGCATGTCGTCCATGGCGTGCACCTGCACCTGCAGCGCCGTGGCGTGGATGATGTCGACCACCTCCTCGAGGCGGCTCGCCAGCACGTAGATATCTTCGCGGTCAATCGGTGTCACGAAGGTGCGGCCCAGGGCGTCGTACACCGCACGCACGGCGCCGTCGGCCTCGTGCTCGACGTCGATCAGTCGCTGAATCGCGGCCTTGCGGTCTCCGATCTCAGCGGCGCACAGCAACTCCATCGCCTCTGCTGCGGCGATGGTGCACTTGGCACCGACGCTGAGTAGGTCGAAAAAGTGCTCCTCGCGTGGCAGCAGCCAGCGGACAACGCGGTCAAGCAGGGTCATGGCGGGGTCCTGTGCGCCGAGGGCGATGGCGCGGCCAGAGGCTGAAGGCGCGCGACGCACCGGTCAACCGCTTCCGCAGGCCGAGCTTGGTCCCTGACCGCCGAGAAGGCCTTAATATTGCAGCGATGATGCGGCTGCGGCGCCGGCCGCCGTTGGCCCTGACACGCGATCGTCACCGATCGGCAGGGTCGACAGCGCCGCCGCGGCGAGCCTAGCCCTGATCGTGGCGGTGACAACTGAGCGCGTACGCCGTACGCCTCAGCCGCCACCGCCAGACCGGGTATAGGAGACGCCGAGCCGAGGCGGTTGCAGCCGACGGCTCTGCGCGGGGCGCCCCTTAGCGCCCGCCGCGCACGAGTTCAGGCCGGGGCGGCCTGGGAGGCCTCGCTGCGCACGTACTCGCCGTGGTCCAGCGACGTCAGACCGAGCCCTCCATCCACCTGCGCCTCGTCCATCGCCCGAGCCGCAGCCGCCAGGGCCAGCTGGGCGGTGACGAACGCCGAGGTCTCGTAGGTCGCCATCACCTCGGCCGGCAAGTGCGTGGAACCACGGATCTGACCATGGCAGCGGGCCGTGCCGCAGCTGCACGTGAACGGCGACTGCATGTCCCACTCTGACGACGGATAGAACGCCGTCAGCTCCTCGCCGGCCTCGATCGCGAGCAGCGTTCGGAGCTCGCTGCGGTCGACGTCGAAGTGCACGTTCGGGTCGCAGCCGTGGTTGATGCTCTCGAGCAACGGCGGATCGAGCTCGAAGTGCAGGTGAGCCGACACCTGAAGCGTCATGCGGTTCGGGCCCGGAAGCCACCGCACAGCGCCAAAGGTCATGATCAGCTCAGATGCCTCGTAGCGCCGCGTCGCGCGGACGCCGTGCTGATCGAGATCCTCGCGGTAGAAGCGCTGCATGCCAGCAGGGGGAGGTTTGTCGGACACTTGGAGTCCTCTCAGGGTGGTCACGCCGCCGTGGCGTGGTCAGTGGAGCAGATGACGGCGAAGCCGGACCGTCCGGCGCTCGCCACCAGGGCGCGGACTGCTCCGATTCCGCGCTGGCGTGGGGTGTCAGGGCGTCGCCGCGTCGCTGCGGCGTCACCGCATTGGCGCTCTGACGGCTGCGCCTGAGCTCTGGTCTCTGGGCTCAGCGCCATCCAGGGCGCGCGGAGACGTAGGGAGGCTGGCGGCCGCTCCTGGCATGCACCAGGGGCGGCCCAAGGCGACAGAGGTTCCGGAGGTTCGTCGCCGCAGGCGACGGCGCCGCGCTCATCGCGAGCCGTGCCGTGATCGCGGGACCCGTCCAGGGCATCGCCCGGGGTGGATGCGGGGCAGTCCATTCGCCTTGGAACTCCTCGTAAGTGCTTACGTTGTCGGGGTGCTGAACGACGCAGCGCCCTCGCCCGTGGTCAAAGAATAGCGTGTCACGCGGCAATGCAACAGGGGAGACTGTGCGCTGCGCCAAATTTTCTGCGTCTCGCTGTTTTTGTAAACAATGACGGCAGATTACCCTAGCGGCGTCGGGCGGCGAGCGGCAACGTCAGGCAGATCAGGAGCGAAGTGACGCCCACGGCGAACAGGGTCGAAGCCGCGGTCGGCCAGCGCGCGATCGCAACCGCCGTGGAGACCATGAGGGCCGAGGCGATCGGGCCGAGCCAGCGGACGGGCAGCGTCAGCGCGGTGGCGACCACCGCCAGCAGCAGCGCATCGCCGCGGAGCACCGAGGCGACCGTGCTGTCGCCGTTGTGGAGGGCCAGCAGACGGTGCAGCAAGATGGTCGCTGTGCACATGACGGCGACCTTTAGCAGGCGGCGATTGACCGCCGACTCGACCCTGCGCCAGACGGCAGCAGCGGTCACCGTCATGACTACGCTGTAGACCGCCGCCAACAGCACGGCGTCCTTGATGGACGCGATCGGGGCCAAGATCAGCACCCAGCCGAGCAGCGCCACCCCGAGGATCGCGACCGGCACCAAGACGGTGACCCTGGCGCGCAGGCCGACGTTGAGGTCATGGTCACGCCGCAAGGCCTGGAGCTTCTCTTGCTCAAGCGCCGCCAGGGCCTGCTGCTCTTCGAGGGCCTTCACCTCGGCCGCAACGGCCGGGTGGTGGTCGCTCAGATCGGCCATCAGCGCCCGCGCTCGACCGCTGTGGCCCTCACTCAGCTCCAGGCGAATCATGCGCAGCAGCACCTGATCGAGCAGCGCCTTGGCCGCGGCGTGCTCGGGCTCGACAGCCAGCACCTGCAGCAGGCCAAAGCGAGCCTCGGTGAACAGACGGTGCAGCGACTGCGAGGTCGCAGCGTCCGGCGGTGGCCCCTGGCTCGGCAGCGCGCGATTGGCCTCTGCGAGCCGCGCCTATGCAGCCTCGAGCAAGGGCCCAAGGCCGCGCCGCCGCAGAAATCCCCGCAGCGCCGTGCGCAGCTCGCCGGCGCTCGCCGGTCGCGACGCCGGATCGGCTGCCGTTGCGCGCTGCAGCAGCTCGGCGAGGTCGGCGGGTACCTCGGCGCCGTAGGCGATGGGTTTGGGGTGGGCCACCGACGCCAGCACCGCCCGCAGGTCGCCGCCTTCGTGCCGGCCCGTGCCAGTGACGACGGCGTGGAGCGTGGCGCCGAGCAAGAAGACGTCGGTCCGCGGCGACAAGGCGTCGCGCCGGCCAAGCAGCATCTCGGGCGCCATGTACGCCGGAGTGTCCGCGATGCCGACTGGACCGGTGTCGTCGTCGGCCGCGGCGCCAGGGAGCGCGGTCGCGACGCCCCAATCGCCGAGGAACACCTCGCCGTAGCGTCCGACCATGACGTTGTCGGGCTTGACGTCGCGGTGAAGCACGCCGTGGTCGTGGGCGAAGGCGAGCGCGTCCGCGACTTTAGCAGCGATCTCGACGTGCAGGGCGATGGCGTCGACGTCGGCGTCCCGCCGTAGCGGGTGGGCTGGATCGGCGGCGACCTCCTGCCAACTCCAGCCCTCGACGCGCTTCATGACCAGCGCCGGGCGACCATCGCGGTCGGCGCCGAGCGCGTGTACCGGCACGATATGCGGGTGGTCGAGCTGGCCCATCACCACGGCCTCGCGCCAGAGCGTCTCGCGGGTGGCAGGGCGATCGGCGACATCGCGCACCGTCTTCAGGGCGACGTCGCGGCGGAGGCTGCGCTGGTGCGCCAGGTGGACGATGCCCATCCCACCCTCGCCGAGGCGGCCGACTAGCGTCAGGTCAGGCGTCGCGCCGACGCCGGGTGGCGCTGTGGCGCCCGACGCCATCGGCCCCGCCAGGCCCTCGGCGCTCGCGGCCGACTCCGCGCCGCCCCCTGGCGACCGCTGCCACGTCAGCGGCGGCAGCGCGGTCCAGGGCGCCGTCGCCACGCCCTCACGGTAGACGCCCCTTGCCGCGTCAACTCCGTCTCCCAGCGCCCCGCCCCCAGACGGCGTCTGGCTCTCCGGACCGCCATCGAGGGTGGGCGCCAGGATGAAGGAGGCTGAAGGGCTGCCGCGTGGTCGCAGTGTCGCTCGGACGTCGATCGCGCCCGCGTCGGCGGTGGCCGCCAGGGCAACCGCGACCGCATCATCCAGCGTGGCGGCGTCCCATGTCGCGGCATGCCGCTCGCCCGTCTGGCCCTTCACGAAAGGACCTCCTCAGTAGCCCTGCGGCGATTGAGGCCGCGGAAAGCGACATTCAGGCCGCGCCGGGGCTGCGATCTCTGTGGCGTGCGGCGATGGCGGGCCCAGGCCCGATCATGCAAAGTCGACGCCTCGACGTGCCGGCGGCGTGGCCTGAAGCGGTGTCGTGGCTTCGTGGCGTCGCACGATGGCGGCGACGCGGGCAGCGATGGTCTGCAGGTGCGGCGGCGCCTCGGCCACCTGGGCCCCGGGCAGGTGGAGCGCATAGCGGCGGGTCTGTTGCAGCGCTTGGCCGTCGCCGGCGCCGCGTCCCCAGAGTTCCAACTCGGCGTGGCCGTTGGTCTCGCCGTCGACTAGGACGATGATGATCTGGCCATCGCCGCCACGCGCGACATGGCCGACCGCCCACTGACGCTCGACCACGCGGCCGTCGCGGTAGGGGCCGAGCAGCGCCGCAGCGTCCTCGGCGCGGGGCCGTTGCAGCGCCGCTTCTGCCGGGCGCACCGGACCGTACATTCGCCCCTCGGTGGAGGGGCCGCGCGCGCCAGCGAGCAATCCGGCGCCAAACAGCCCTCCCGAGGCGCCGAGCAGGCGGCTCAGGAAGCCGCGGCGGTTGGCCGGCGCGTCGGGTTCGCGCGTGGGTCTTTCGGGAGCTGCCGAGCGTTCGTGGGCCATCGTCGCGCCTCCAGTCAGAGCCGAGGAGCGTACTCCGCAGGTCGGGAGACGGCAACGAGATTCTGGTCATGCCCGCGCTCGACTGCCGGTTCGGTGTCGCGGCGCCCGGCCCGGGTGGGCGCTTGTCGACGGCCAGCGACGACGCGTACCCTCACCATGTCACACGCGCGCCGGCCGGGCGCGACGCAGGAGCCGCCGTGGAAGCGCGCCTAATCGCCCTCGCCGTGCCGGTGTTCTTTGGCCTCATCGCGCTGGAGCTGTGGTGGTCCAAGCGCCGCGGCGTCGCGGCCTACCGCTTCGCCGACGCCGTGACGGACCTCGCCTGCGGCCTCGCGTCGCGCGTGTTCCACCTCTTTGACACCGCGCTCTTGGTCGGCCTGTACGCGTTGGTTACCGAGACGCTGGCGCTTGCGCCAATGCCGACGGACGCCGCCCTGACTTGGGTGTTCGCCTTTGTCGCCGTCGATTTCCTCTATTACTGGTGGCACCGCACCAGCCACAACGTGAACGCTCTGTGGGCCGTTCACGTCGTGCACCACCACAGCGAGGACTACAACTTGGCGGTGGCGCTGCGGCAGGCGATGTTCAGCCAGGCGACGCGTCTGCCCTTCTACCTGCCGTTGGCGCTGCTCGGCGTGTCGACGACGGTATTCGCCACCTGCCAGGCCATCAATGCGCTGTATCAGTTCTGGATCCACACCGAGC
>SXNM01000143.1 GCA_005777155.1 Pseudomonadota bacterium
AGACCTCCGACACCGACGCCGACTGCGACCGAGCGGGCCGGACGGGGCGGGCACGGTTCGCCATTGACACCGAAGCCGTGGAGCCGTGACATTGGCCCGCGATGGCGCCGACCCGGCGGCGTCCAGAGGCGATCATGGCGAAGGCAAGGCCACCGATGTCCCGTGGAGCTCGGGTCATCGCGGCGGTCGGCTTGGCCCTGTGGGCTGGCTGCGCCGAGGTGCCCAGCGCGGGCGGCGCAGCCAGCGGCGCCGGTGGGCCCGGGCTAGATGGCGGACTTGACGGCCAAGGCGCCCCTGACAGCTGCGGCGCGCCTCGGGGGTGTCCCGGCGAAGACGCCGCCTTGGCGGTCGATGGCGACGCCCCTGCCGACGCTACGTCTGACGCAGCTGACGCCATTACGGGCGGCCAGGACGGCGACACAGGCGACGTAGTCGTTGACGACGGCGCGCCCGACGCCGAACCCGACGCTGAGCCCGACGCAGAGCCCGACACCGAGCCCGATGCGATGCCTGACGCCGAAACCGACGCCGAGCCCAGCCCAGACGCCGGCGACGCCGGGGAGGCCGACAGCGGCCCCGCGACCGCGCCCGTCGTCTTTGTTACCCTCGATCCGCCAGTGACGGCCGCGATCACCGTCTTAGATCCCGGTCCGCATGCGGCTGCGGTGCCGGTGGTGTCGGCCGAGAGCCTCCGCATCGCCTACACGCCGGCCGGGCAGGGCCCCGCCAAGTCCGTCCTGCTCGGCCCGCTCGCCGGACAGACGCAGGCCTTGGAAGGCGCCATCGGGGCGCCCCTGGCGGCCCTGAGCCTCGCGGGCACCCTCCTGCTCTGGCACGCCGACGGCCTCGCAGTACAGGTCAAGGCCAAGCTCGTCCCGTCGCCGTTGCAGGCAGCCCTGGGCGCGCCGATCACCGCCTGGCGCATGGGCGGCCAAGGCGACCTGTGGATCATCGCTGGCGGCGGCGTCTGGCTGTGGCGGGCGGGCGTGTTGGCCAAGCTGCCGCTGCCGGAAGTCGCAGGCAAACCGATGTCGCCGACCGCGCTCGCCTATGGCTGCGTCGGGCCCTACGGCAAGTCGCTGGCCGTCGCTGGGGTGCAGGGACTGCAGCTGCTGCACATCGGCGACGGGCCGCTGAGCAACGGCCCCAACCAGACCAAGACGCTGACCCTCGTGCAAGACCGGCCCGTCGAGTCGGTCGTCTGCGACGCCAAGGGGGTCCTCTTTGCACTCGGCGAGGGCGAGCTGTTCAGCCGTGGTGTCGACGGCAGCTGGCTGACCCACTCGTTCGCGATGGTCGCGGCCAAGCCCGAGGTGGTCGCGCTGCGCGGACTGGACGGCTTGCCGGGCTTTTGGGTCGAGGTCGCCGGCGCCACCTACCGTCGCCACTTTGACACTTGGCGCCTGGTGTTAGGGCTCTCCGCCGCGATGCCGAAGGCCGCCCCTCCGGGCGCTGGCCTGCTGACCGCCTCGAGCCTTACAGAAGACCACGAGGGCGCCCGCATCGGCGCCGTCGACGGCGTCGTCTTGCGCGTCGCCACCTCGGCCCCGCCACCGAAGCCTAAGGTCAGCTGGGCCAAGCAGATCCAGCCAATCTACCTCGGGTCATGCGCGCTCTGCCACGGCCCAGACGGGGTCGCCACCAAGCTAGCGACCGCGCAAAATTGGCAAGACAAGTACGACAAAGTCTGGCAGCTTATCGGCTCAGGGGCGATGCCCTTGCCGCCAAAGTTGCCGCTGACCAGTAGTGACAAAGCGCTGATCGCCAAGTGGAAGTCAGACGGTTTTCAGCCCTGAGAGGGACGGATGTCGCCCGTAACCCCGTTGCCAAGCCGCGCTGTGGTGTCGCCGCCAGGGGAATTGGCCTATTCATCGCGCCGGGCGACGCCATCGCGGTCGACGCTGTGGGCTTGGTCGGCGCTCGCGGCCTTGGCGCTTGCCCCGGTCCCGTCCTTGGCAGGCGCAAGCGCCGCGTGCCCGCCGCTGGCTGCCGCCGACACCCTCTCATCGCCGACCGAGCAGCTGCGCGCCGCGTCTCTCGACCTCCGTGGGACGACGCCGACGCTGGAAGAGTACGACAAGCTCTTGGCGGCGCTCGCCGCTGGTGGGGACGCCAAAGCGGCGCTCGGCGGCGTCATCGACGGCTGGCTCACCTCGCTCGACTTCGCCGATCAGCTGGTGCGCCTTCACCGCGATAAGCTCTGGAACGCCATTGACAATTTGCGGCTCGGACACGTCCCTGGCGCCTTGGCGAAGTCCAACAACGTCGTGTGGCGGAACGGCGGCAACGTGGCCGTGCATTGGCGCGGCAACCGCGTGCCCTGCCTCGACGAGCCGGCGACCTGGAACGAGGACGGCGAGATCATCTTCAAGCCACAGGCCGACGGCACCAAGCGCGAGGGTTACGTCATGGTGTCGCCATATTGGGCGCCGACGACGTCGATCAAGGTCTGCGCCATCGACGCTCAGGACGCGCTGACCACGGCCTCGGGCAAGTTCTGTGGCGCCCTGAACATGAGCTATGAGGCTGACTGTGGCTGCGGCCCGAACCTGCGCTGGTGCCGCTACCTGGGCACCGACGTCCAGATCCTTCGCTCCTTCTCGATGGCCCTGGACCGCCAGATTCGCGACGTCCTGGCCGAAGACAGGCCGTACACCGACCTCTTCACCGAGAAGGCGGCCTGGATCAACGGCCCCATCGCCTTCTTCTGGCGCCACCAGGCCCGGGTCGCGTCGCCGCTGCGCCTCTGGCCGCCGTCCGTCGACGTCGACACCCTCCCCGATCTGCCCTTCACCGCGGTAGACACCTGGGTCAAGGTCGAGCTGCCCAAGGCCCACGCTGGCATCCTCAGCGCGCCGGCTTTTCTGCTGCGCTTTCAGACCAACCGCGCCCGTGGCAATCGCTTCTACAGCGCGTTCCTCTGCCAACCCTTCCAAGCGCCCGATACCGGCATTCCAGTCGACGTCGCCGCGGCCCTCGCAGAGCCCGACCTGCAGCTGCGCGCCGGTTGTAAGTACTGCCACGGCCTGCTGGAGCCCGTGGCGGCGTTCTGGGGTCGTTGGGTCGAGAACGGCGCCGCCTACCTCGATCCGATGGGCTTCCCGCCCTTTCACAGCGGCTGCGAGACGTGCGCCAAGTCGGGCAACCTGTGCACGGCAGAATGCAAGCTGTTCTACAATACCAAGGCCTTGAGCGACAAGGAGAAGACCTTCCTCGGCTGGCTTGAGGCCTACACCTTCCTCGCCACCGCCCACCACAAGCACATCGACCAGGGGCCCAAGCTGATGGCGCTCACCGCCACCGTCGACCAGCGCCTGCCGCGCTGCGTCGCCCGCCGCACCGCCGAGTGGCTGCTCGGCCGCGAGGTCGTCGAAGAGCAGGAGTTGGCCTGGATCGATGACCTGGCGGTCCAGTTTGCCCAGGGCGGCCTCAAGATGCGCAGCCTGGTCGCGACCATCGCCGCCAGCGACGTCTACAGGCGGGTCCGATGAGCGTCGCACGAGCCCAGGCGGCCGCATTCCACACCGCATCTACGCAGCGCCCGGGCGCAGCGCTTGAAGGTCTGACGACAGGCCGGTCCGCAGGCCCGCGCGCCTACGGTGTCGTCGCACGCAGTGTGACCGCCGGCGACCTCATCGGCTGCTGCCTCATCGGCTGCTGCCTCATCGCCTGCGTCGACGGCGCGGCAGGCGGCGCGGCGCCCGGCGTGCCGTCGCGTCAGGCGTCGCCCACCGCAAGCGCCGAGGCGACAGGCCGCCAGCGGGCACAAAGGCAGCCGGCCGTCGCCGCAGACGGCGTGGAGGGCCGCAGCGCCGCGGCGCTGGTCGCCATCCCAGAGCCGCCTTCGACAGCGGGCGCCGTGGTCGACGCAGTGCCAGTTGGGCTGGTGCCGACGCCGATCCCGCCGGCACGCCCGCGAAAGCGCCTCAACATCGACCAGCTCGACGCCGCGCTGCGCCGCGCCAGTGGCGACATCGGCTGGACCGCCGGGGTCGGCAACAACGTCAAGAACGAGTTCGTGACGTTGGCGCTCACCCTTGGCAAGGCCAACTACACCGACATCACGACCGAGGACCTAGAGGCCTCGGCGCTCTTTCAGAAATTCCTCGCCGACGCCGCCGCGTCGATCTGCGGCAAGCGGGTCAACGCCGACCTCGCCAGCGCCGCCAGCGAGCGGCTGCTGCTGATCGGCGTCGATCCCAAGCTCGGCTACGAGGCACAGCCTGCGGCGGTCGACAAGGCGCTGCGGCGCGCCGTGCTGCGCTTTCATGGCCGGGTCTTGGCGGCAGATGACCCCGAGCTGGAGTCGTGGCGCTTCCTCTTCCAGGGCGCGACCAAGATCTCCGGCAAGCCCGCCGAGGGCTGGCGCGCCGTCTGCGCCGCGCTCATTCAGCACCCGGCGTTCTCGACGTATTGAGGCGGCCGCGCCCCGCAAGGCGCGGTGACGGGCAGGGCGGCGACAGCGCGAGGTAGCGAGGCGACGATGGCCAAGTGGGCAGAGCGAGACGAGGTGACGACCCAAGCGACGGCCCAGCCCACGCGCCGGGCGCTCCTCGGCGGTGTCCTGCGTCTCAGCGGTGGCGCCGCGGCGGTGGCGGCGCTCGACCTCGCCGATCCGCTGCTTCAGCTCGCCCACGCCGCTGAAGCGGCCGCGAAGCCAGGCACCACCGCGACACAGCTCGACCGCAATTTCATCTTCGTCTACTTCGCAGGCGGCTGGGACCTCCTGATCTCGCTCGATCCACGCGATCCGGCGCAGTTCACCAAGGACAAGCTGGCCTCGACCCAGATCGATCCGGGCTACGAGCTGCTCGACGACCCGCCCGGCGGCCCGAAGCTCGTCTGGGCTCAGCCTAAACAGGGCCCCAAGATCGCGTTCGGCCCCTATGTCGGCGACCTAACCAAGCACATCGACAAGGTCGCCATCGTGCGCGGCATGAGCATGGACACGCTGACCCACGAGGTCGGCCGCCGGCGCTTCCTGACCGGTAAGCCGCCGTCGGGGCTGCTCGCTCGCGGCTCATCGGGCGCGACGTGGCTGGCGTCGTGGCTCGGCAAGGGCGCTCCGATTCCGCAGGTCGCCGTCGGCGTCGAGGCCTACAACAAAGACCAGCCCAACTACGCCAGCGCGCTCAAGGTCAACAGCGTCCCCGACTTGGTGCGCGCGCTCGAGGTCGGAAAGGACGGCTTCGAGCCCAAGATTGAGGCCCTCATCGACAGCACGCTGACCTCGTTCGCCGCCTGCCCGAGCGCCGTGCAGAGCGCGGTCTGGCAAAAGGCGGAGTCGTCGAGGCAGAAGGCGCGGCAGATGGTGACGGGCGGCTACGGCCAACTCTTCGCCTTTCAGGCCGCCAACCCGCAGATGGCGGCGTTGCGCGCCCACTACGGCATCGCGGCGACTGGCGGCGCCGCCTTGGCATCGCCCGAGGCGCAAGGGGCGCTGGCGGTGCAGGCGATCTGCGCCGGCCTGTCGCGGGTCGTCAGCGTCGAGGTGCGGATCCTCGACGCCCACTTCGACACCTGGGCCAGCGAGCACGGCCCCGACATGCTGCGCGGCTTCAACCTCATCGCCCGCATCATCGAGGATCTTGAGAAGCGGCCGCACCCAGACGGAGGCACCTGGCTCGACCGGACCACTATCGTCGGCTTCTCGGAGTTCTCGCGCACGACGATGGTCAACCAGCGGGGCGGTCGTGACCACGCGCTGACCAACGCATGCCTGCTCGCCGGCGCTGGCATCCGCGGCGGCCAAGTCATCGGCAGCAGCGCCGACGTCGCTTTGGCGCCTACGCCGACCCACCTCCTGACAGGCAAGACCGACGTCGCCAACGGCGAGATCATCAAGCCCGAGCACATCTATCGAGCGCTCTTCCACGACCTCGGGGTCAAGGAAGACGTCGCCGACCTCCGCGTCGATCCGCTGCGGGCACTGCTGCTCAAGGGCTGACACTGCCCTCAGACGACACTGAAGCGTCGGCACGTCACCGCCTCGCCAAAGTTCGGTTGCCTGCCCGTTGCCGAGATTGTACCCTTCCCGCCGTGTCTCGCAGGGGCACCGGAGGTCACAATGTCGCCCACACTTTGGCTTCAGTTCCATATCGGCAGCGCCTCGGCGCCCCAATCTCGAATCCGCGCGATGTCGGGGTGGCTCATCCTCGTCGTCATGGCGGCGGCGGGCTGCTCGACCAGCGACAACGCGATCGGCGGGCCCGCATTGGATGGCGGTGAAGGCGGCGGCGGCGGCGGTGACGGTGGCAACATCGTCGATGGCGACGGTGGCGACGGTGGCGGCGGCGGCGGCGGTGGTGATGGCGGCAGCGGCGGCTTGTGCGGCGATGGCGTCTGCGATCCGCTCGAGAGCGCCGAGTCCTGCCCATTGGACTGCGGCGCGACCGACGGCGGCGGTGGCCCCAAGACCCCCTTCGAGTGCATTCAGGCGGCCTGTCAATCGGCCGTCATCGGCTGCGCTACCCACTCACAATGCGCCCAGACCCTCGGCTGTATCGCCAGCTGTGGCAACGCCGGCTGCCTCGGCGAGTGTCGCCAGAAGGCCTACGTCAATGGCTTCCTGCCCGCGCCGACCAGCGCGCTGTTCGACTGCGTCAAGGCGTCCGGCTGCACCAACGGCGGCGGGTCTCAGTGTGGCGACGGCATCTGCGAGCCCGGCGAGGCCAGCGCCTGCCCCGCCGACTGCGGCGGCACCGGTCCGGTCTGCGGCGATGGCGTCTGCGAAGAGGGGGAGGACGCTGCGAGCTGCGTCATGGACTGCGGCAGCGTGGGCCCAATCTGTGGCAACGGCCTCTGTCAGTTCGGCGAGGACGCGAAGAACTGTGCCACCGACTGCCAGGGCGGCCCGAACTGCGGCGACGGCCAGTGTGAGGACGTCGAGTGGAAGACGTGCCCCGCGGACTGCGTGACGCCCGGCCCAACCTGCGGCAACCAGAAGTGTGAGCCCGGCGAAAACCAGGCCACGTGCCCACAGGACTGCCAGCCCTCGACGGTCTGCGGCGACGGCGCCTGCAGCGCAGGCGAGACCGCGCAGAGCTGCCCAGGCGATTGCGCCAAGCCGGTCTGCGGCGACGGCATCTGCAGCGGCAGCGAGGGCCCAGGCAGCTGCGCCAAAGACTGCGGCAGCGACCCCCTGAGCTGCGCCAAAGAGAAGTGCAGCAAGCAGGTCGCCGTCTGCCTAGCCGATCCGGCCTGCGCCGGCCTGTTCAAGTGCTTTGGCTCCTGTCAGGACGACGCGTGCTACCAAGTCTGCGTCGAAAAGGCGGGTGATCAAGCGCTGCCCGCCTTCATGCCGCTCGCCGAGTGCGGCAACAAGCTGTGCACCGGCTTCTGCGGCGATGGCACCTGCGGCTCCGGCGAGTCGACCAAGACCTGCGCCAAGGACTGCCCAGCCGGTCCGAGCTGCGGAAACGGCGCCTGCGAGCCGGGAGAGACCAGCCAGAGCTGCCCGATGGACTGCGGCTCGCCCAAGCCCGTATGCGGCAATGGCGTCTGCGAGGCCGGCGAGACCGGGCAGAACTGCCCTAAAGACTGCGCAGACACCAAGCCGGTCTGCGGCAACGGCGTCTGCGAGACCGGCGAGAACCCCTTCGCCTGTGCTCAGGACTGCTCTTCTCCCAAGCCGGTGTGCGGCAACGGCCTCTGCGAGTTCGGCGAGTCGAATCAGACCTGCCCGAAGGACTGCGCACCGCCCAAGCCGGCGTGCGGAAACGGCTTCTGCGAGACCGGCGAGTCGAGCCAGACCTGCCCGAAGGACTGCGGCGCGCCCAATCTCTGCGGCAACAGCAAGTGCGACGCCGGCGAGAGCCCGCAGACCTGCCCATCCGATTGCTTCGACGGCGGGTCGGCGCTGGCCTGCGCCAAGAAGGCCTGCGAGACCCAGTACAACAGCTGCGCCAAGGCGCCAGCCTGCGCCAAGGCCCTCGAGAGCTGTGTCGTCAAGTGCAAGGACTTCGCGTGCATGCAGGCCTGTGCCCTACAGAATCAGGCGGCGCTCCAGCAGCTCCTGCCCTTGGCACAGTGCGCTGACAAGGCTGGCTGCTTGCAGGCCCCGTCGACCTGCGGCAACGGCAAGTGCGACGCTGGTGAGGCGCAGAGCTGCCCGCAAGACTGCGTGACGCCGGGCCCGATCTGCGGCGACGGCAAGTGTGGCATCGGCGAGGCCCAGACGTGCCCGAAGGACTGCATGACGCCCGGCCCCGTCTGTGGCAACGGCCAATGCGAGCAGGGCGAGAGCTCGACCACCTGCCCCGCGGACTGCGGCCAGCCGCAGCCGGGCACCTGCAAGGACGCCTGCGGCTCCGCCGCAAATGCCTGTTTCTGCGACGAAATCTGCTATCAGATGGGGGATTGCTGCCCCGACTTCAAGCAGTACTGCCCGCAATTGGTTCCGGTCTGTGGTGACGGCAAGTGCGCTGGCGAGACCCCGCAGACCTGTCCCCAGGACTGCAAGGGCCCGACCTGTGGCGATGGCAAGTGCGAAGACGGCGAGCAGCAGTCGTGCCCACAAGATTGCCCGAAGCCGACGGTCTGCGGCGACGGCGTCTGCGCCGAGGGTGAGCAGAACACTTGCCCGAAGGACTGCCAGCCAGTCAAGGCGTGCCAGAAGAAGAGCGACTGTGCGTCGACGGAGGTCTGCTGCAACGGCAGCAAGGGCCAAATCTGCGTCCCCACGGGCCAGTGCTTCTGATCCCGCGCGCCGCCCCGCCGATGTTCATCGCGTCGGGCTGGGCAGCCGCCGCACGCTCCGAGTCGCGGGCCCGCCTCGAACTCTGATGCCGCCAGCGGCCCGGCGCTCGATCAGCGAGCCCCGCGTTCGCCCCTGCCAGCGATAGCAGCAGGGCAGGGCTCGCCGCGCCGCCGCACCGCCTCGTCGCCGCCGAGGAGACCGTGCCGCCTTCGCCTCGGCGCCCTCCACCCGCCGGCTAACTCACAAGGGATGGTCCATGCGCCGCAAGCCCTCCGCCACACCCAGCGCCGAGCCGGCAACCCCAGCGCCTGACGACGCGGTCGAGCTGCAAGCGCCGCTGGACGTGGTCGACGGCTGGCCGCCGATCGCGGTCGAGGCGCTGTGGGCGCGGCGCCTTCCCGGCGCGAGCGATCGCTATCGGCTCGACAGCGTGCCGGCCTTCGCGCTCGACCTAGCCTGGCGCGATGAGGTGCGGGCGCACAGACAGGACGGCGCCTGGGTCATCGCTGAGGTCGTCGGCCGCGGCGGTCACTCAGCGCTGCGGGTGTTGGTCGACCCAGCCGCTGACGCCGACGCCATCGTCGAGAAGCTCTCGGCGCTCGGCGCCGGAGTGCAGCGCAGCTTCATCCCGGCGTTGCTGACGCTCGACTTGGCGCCAACGCTCGACGCGGAGCCCGTGCTCAGGGCCCTCGACGCCGCCGAAGCCGAAGGCGACCTGGAGTGGCAAGAGGGCTGGCTCGCCCCGGCGCATCGCCGACCGCCGCCCGACTGAGAGGCCGGGACAGCGTCAAAGATGCCGCGTAGCCGAGGCCGCTACTTGACGCAGATCCCGGCCTTGCAGCTCAGGCCCTGACCGCAGGTGCTGCCGTCCTTGAGGGCGGTGCTGTTGCACTTGCCGCTCTGCGGATCGCACACGTCGGCCGTGCAGGGGTTGCCGTCGTCGCACGGCTTGCCGGCGCCGATGCACTTGCCGTTGACGCACTTGCTGGAGTCCGTGCACATGTTGCCGTCGTCGCAGGCGGCGCCCGGCGTCACCGGGTCATGCTTGCACTTGCCAGAGTCGGGCGTGCAGTTGTCGGTTGTGCAGGGGTCGCCGTCGCCGCACGATGGTGGCGATCCGGCCTTGCACTTGCCGGAGGCGCACTCGTCGTTCAGCGTGCACAGGTTGCCGTCGTCGCACTCGCCGTCGTTCAGCGGGGTGAACGAACACTTGCCGGTCTTGCTGTCGCAGCTGTCCGCCGTGCACTGCTCGCTGTCGAAGCAGTCTTGAACCGCGCCGGGCTTGCAGACGCCGACCACACAGACATCGCCGCTGGTGCAGGCGTCGGCGTCGTCGCAGACGCTGCCTGTCGCTGGGCTGTGGACGCAGCCCTTGACCTTGTCGCAGGCGTCCTTGGTGCAGTCATTGCCGTCGCTGCAAGGCGAGGTCTGCTTGCCGAGGCAGAGGCCGTTGGCGCAGTGGTCGTCGGCGGTGCAGGTGTCGTTGTCGTCGCAGAGCAGGCCGTCCTTGGCGGGCCCGTAGGTGCAACCCTTTTTGGCGTCACAGCTGTCGACCGTTCAGGCCTTGCCGTCGTTGCAGTCCTTGGCGTCCCCGGCTTGGCAGATGCCCTTAACGCAGAACGAGTTGACGGTGCAGATGCTGCCGTCGTCGCATCCTGGGCTGCCTGCTAGCGGCTGGGCCTGGCATCCGGCGATCGGATCGCAAGCGTCCTTGGTGCAGGTGTTGCCATCATCGCAGCTCTTCGGCTTGCTCGAGGTGCACTTGCCCTGGACGCAGGCGTCGCCGACCGTGCAGACGTCGCCGTCGTTGCAGGGCTGCTGGTCGTCGGTGACGTAGGCACAGCCCGTCTTCGAGCCGCAAGTGTCGACCGTGCATGGGTTGTTGTCGTCGCAGTCCAGCAGCGCGCCCGGCTGACAGACGCCTTGGACGCACCCATCCTCTTTGGTGCAGGTGTTGCCGTCACTGCAAGGCTTGGCCGCGCTCTCGTCGTACCAAGAGACATCGATCTGGTACACCAAGCCCGCGGGGTTGCTCAGGATCGTGCCCTGCGCATCGGCGAAGTTGGTGACCTTGCAGACGAGGTCTTGCTTGCCGGGCTTGAGCCATGTGCCGAGGGGCACGGTCACGGTCTTCTGCCACGGCTTGCCGCCGCTCGGCGAGTTGGCGATGTGGTCGGCGCCGAGGCGGCACGAGACGCTGCTGTCTGTGGCAAAAGTGAACGACCCTTGCAGCTGCTTGATGCCGCTCGGGATGTCGATGGTCTGCACGACCCAGATCGACTGCTCCTTCGTCGGCTCGGCGACGATGTCGTCGCTCCAGACCCAGATGGCGCCGGGGATCTTGGTCCACTCCGGGTGGCCGGCGTAGGTCGCGGCGCATGGCTGCAGCCCCTGGGGCACCTCTTGGCCGCCCTGAGCCTTGGCGGTCTTGGCGCACAGCGACTTCTGCGACGAGAGCACCTGCAGGGACTTGCTGGTGCCGGGATCCACCGCCTTGTGGCTGCAGCCGAGCGCGGCGTCGCAATCATCGAGGGTGCAGTCGTTGTTGTCGCTGCACGAGGTGACGGCGGTGGCGACGCACGCGCCACCCTTGCAGAAATCGGGGCCGGCGCAGGCGTCGCCGTCGCTACAGGCGCTAGCGTCGTCGTTGCTGTGGGCGCAGCCCTTTTGCGGGTCGCAGCTGTC
>SXNM01000144.1 GCA_005777155.1 Pseudomonadota bacterium
GCGTCCGCGAGCACGCCATGGCCGCCATCGCCAACGGCCTGTCGCTGCATGGCGGCCACCTGCCTTTCGTTGGCACTTTCCTGGTGTTCCACGACTACATGCGGCCGGCAGTGCGGCTGTCGGCGCTCATGCGACAGCCGGTCGTCTACGTCTACACCCACGACTCCATCTTCCGCGGCGAGGACGGCCCCACCCACCAGCCCGTCGAGACCTTGCTGGCGCTGCGCTCCATCCCCGGCATGCACACCTACCGCCCGGCAGATCTAGCTGAGACGGCGGCCTGCTGGCGCCTGGCCCTCGAGCGCAGCGACGGCCCCTCTGCCCTGTGCCTGACTCGGCAGAACCTGCCCGAGCTCGACCATCCGGGCGGCGCCGACGTTGTGCTCGCCGGGGTGCGCGCCGGGGCCTACGTGGTCTGCGACGCCCCCGAGGACCTCGTGCTCGCCGTCGTACTCCTCGCCACAGGCAGCGAGGTGGCCCTGGCCCTCGAGACCCGCCAGCGGTTGGCCGGCGAGGGCGTCGGCGCTCGCGTCGTCTCCATGCCGTGCTGCGAGCGCGTCGACGGCCTCGACAAGAGCGCGCGGGCGGCGATTCTCGGCCTCCAAGGGCCTGGGCCGCGGCCCCTGCGCGTCAGCGTCGAGGCAGGCGTCGGCCGCGGTTGGGAGCGCTACGTCGGCGAAGACGGCTTGATCATCGGCCTCGACTCGTTCGGCGCGTCGGCGCCGGCGCCCGTTCTGGCGCGCGAGCTCGGCTTTTCTGCCGGCGCCATCGCCACCCGCGTCCTCGAACGCCTGCGCGGCTGAGGCCACCGCTCCGCGATGCGCGCCCAGGGCGATGATCTCCTGTCGTCTGTCGGCTTCTGGCGTGCGCGCCGCGATCTCGACCGGCCGAGGAAGAGGCGCCCTGCGTCGCTTCCATCCACTTGGCGCCACTTGCGAACGAAAGCTTTCAGGAAGTTTGCAGCCGACTGGCGCGCTGCCACGAGAGGGAGGGGCGCCCGCGCCCGCAGGGCAGAGGAGGCGGTAGAGAGCGCCAAAATGTCTCGCAGACCCCCGGGAGCGGCGGAATTCGCTCCGCACCGGATTGCCAATTTCGGTCCAAGGGAGTACGTGGCGCCCCTGCGGCTGGCCTTTGGCGGCTGCCGAGATGCAAAGCCAAGAGGTGACGTCATGGCAGAGACCAGCACCGGGTTCAGCGGGACATCGAGCGGGGCGGGCGAGACCACAACGGGGCTGGCGGCGCTCATCGCGCGCCTCAAGCAGGACGGTGTCGAAGCTGGCGAGGCCGAGCGTCGCGCGCTCCTCGATGCGGCGCGACACGACGCAGCCGAGATCGTCGCCGCCGCCCACAAGCAGGCTGAGCGTTTGGTGAAGACGGCCGAACAGGAGGCCACCGCCCGCCGCGCCCAACTCGACGCCGAGCTGCGGATGGCCGCCCGTGACTTCGTGTTTCGCTTCCGCGAGCGCATCATCCACCAAGTGGTCGGTCGAGTCGCCGACGCCGCTGCTGCCGCCACCGTCGGCAACGACGCCGCGCTGGCCGAGCTCGTCGTCCAGCTGCTCGCCAGCAACGCCTCGGGCGCCACCTTGACCGCCAACGCCGCCCTGCAGGCGAAGGTGCGCGCTGCCCTGGGCGCCAGGGTGGACGCCGCGATCGCTGGCGGCGACATCGAGCTCGTCGACGCCGCGGGCCAGGGCGGCTTTCGCCTGCAGCGCCGTGGCGAGCACTTCGTCTGGGATGTCACTGAGGCCGCGATCGCGCGCGAGCTGGCGCAGCTGGTTGGACCGGATCTCGCGGCGGCGCTCGCCCACATCGGCGACGGTTCGCACCAAGCCTAAGGGATCGCCCTGATGTCGCTCGTCTACCTCATCACTGGCTTGCCGCCGCTGCGTCGCGATCAACCGCCGCCGCTCGCCCGCGCCGAGTTTGTTCGCCGCTGCCGTGACCTCCTCGACGGGCCCGATCGCGCCGAGTTGGAGCTCCTGTTGCGCATCGAGGCGGTCGAGGAGACCGTCCGCCTCGATCTCGAGGTGCGCCTGCGCGGCGGCGACGCCGAGGATGCCCTCTCCGCCATCATCACCCAGCGTCGCGACGGCGCCGACGTCGAGCACCTGCCGGAGTGGCTGCTGCGGCCAGCGCTGCAGCACGAGCTGATGCGGCGCCACTATTTCGAGCTGACGCGCGCGGCTCGAACTGACTTCCTCCGTGATTGGGCCAACTTCCGCGTGGACATGGGCGAAGTCACCACCGCCGCCCTCGCCAAGCAACAGGGCCTCACGGGCGACGCCTTCCTCGAGCAGATGCTCGGCAGCTTCGACGCCAGCGCGCCGGTGATTATCCGCCACTGGGAAGAGGCGGACCTCGGCCTCGGTCGGCGCTTCCACTGGCTGCCGACCGTCCTAGAGGCGCTCGCCGACGACGATCTGACGGCGATGTCGAAGACCCTCCACGACGTCGCCTGGGAGAAGCTCGACTCGATGCAGCCCCTGGAGCTCTTCTCGATTGAGACGCTGCTCGGGACCTACCTCAAGCTGCGCATCTTGGAGCGCGAGGCCAGCTGGGACGCGGAGGCAGGCGCCGACGTCCTCTCTCGCATCCTCAAGCTCCCCGAAGAGGCCGGCCTCACGACCTAGTCAAGCGCCTGGCTCGCCACCGCGCCGCCGCCGCCGCGTCCCCCTGTCCCCGCCCACCGACCCGAGGAATCGACCATGGTCAGCAGCTCCGAGACCCCCGCGAACCCCGCCTCTCGCCCCGCCGGAGCGGTCGCGCCCAGCAGCCGCGTCCGTGGCGTCAGCGGCAACATGGTCACCGTCGCCTTCGAGGGCAGCGTGCGCATGAACGAGGTCGCCTTCCTCGCCCTCGAGACCGCCGATGGTGCCAGCGCCCGCCTCAAGGCCGAGGTGATCCGCATCCGCAACGGCGAGTGCGACATGCAGGTCTTCGAGGACACCCGCGACATCCGCGTCGGCACCGCCGTCGAGTTCACCGGCGAGCTGCTGTCGATCGAGCTCGGGCCGGGCCTGCTCTCGATGACCTACGACGGCCTCGGCAACCCGCTCGGCGAGCTGGCCGTGCAGTGCGGCTACTACCTGCAGCGCGGCGTCTACCTGCCGACCCTCGATCGCAGCAAGCGTTGGCCCTTCACGCCGGTCGCCCGCATCGGTCAGCGCCTGCAGGCTGGCAACGCCATCGGCACTGTGCCCGAGGCCGTCTTTCAGCACCGCATCATGGTGCCTTTTGGCCTCGTCGGCACCGCCAAGCTGGTCGAGATCGCCCCGCCCGGCGACTACCCGGTCGATCACGTCGTCGCCAAGCTGGAGCTGGCCGACGGCAGCGTCCGCGCCGTGACGATGGTGCAGAGCTGGCCGGTCAAGCGCCCCATCGCTTGCTACCAAGAGCGCCTCCTGCCGACCGCGCCGCTGACGACCCGCACCCGCATCGTCGACGCCTTCTTCCCGGTCGCTGAGGGTGGTACGGCCTGCGTTCCTGGGCCCTTTGGCTCGGGCAAGACGGTTTTTCAGCAGTCGGTGAGCCGCTTCGCCGAGGCCGACATTGTCATCGTCGCCGCCTGCGGCGAGCGCGCCGGCGAGGTCGTCGAGACGCTGCGTGAGTTCCCTGAGCTGATCGACCCGCGCACCGGTCGCCCGTTGATGGAGCGCACCATCATCATCTGCAACACCTCGTCGATGCCGGTCGCCGCCCGCGAGGCGTCGGTCTACACGGCGGTGACGCTCGCCGAGTACTACCGCCAGATGGGCTTGCGTGCGCTGCTGCTCGCCGACTCCACCAGCCGCTGGGCCCAGGCCCTGCGCGAGATGTCGGGCCGCCTGGAGGAGATCCCGGGCGAGGAGGCCTTCCCCGCCTACCTCGGCTCGCTGATCGCCGCCTTCTACGAGCGCGCCGGCCTCGTCCGCGTCGAGGATCCAAACCTTGGAAATGCCCGCGGCTCGGTCACCACCATCGGCACGGTGTCGCCGGCCGGCGGCAACTTCGAAGAGCCGGTGACCCAGAGCACGCTGGCCGTCGTCGGCTGCTTCCTCGGCCTCACCTACGCCCGCAGCTACGCCAAGCGCTTCCCGGCCATCTCGCCGACGGAGTCGTGGAGCAAGTACATCGAGCGCATGCGCCCGGCCCTCGAGAAGGTCTACGTCCCCGGCTGGGTCGACGCCATCAAGCGGATGCAGGCGATCTACCTCGCCGGCCAGCGCGTCGGCGACCAGATGAAGGTGGTGGGCGAGGACGACCTCTCGCTGCCCGACTTCGTGCGCTACCTCGGCTCCGAGTTCCTCGACGCGGTGTTCATGCAGCAGAACGCCTTCAGCGAGGTCGACGCCAGCCCGAGCAACGCCCGCACCGCGCTCCTGCTGCAGCTGACCATGGCCGTCATCGACCAAGACTTCGGCTTCCGCAGCAAGGAACAGGCCCGCGAGACCTTCACCGAGCTGACGGCGACGTTCCGCGACTGGAACCTCGCCGCCGAGGGCACCGACGAGTACGCCACGCTGATGGCCAAGATCCAATCCCGCATCGGCGCTGGCGGCGGTCGGGCGCGCGCCGCCCTCGCGGTCGCCTAGACCGGGGCAGAGGCGCGACGCAGCCTCCGCCACCCCACCCCGTGACTCCAGCCCCACTCTCCGCTCCCCCACCCGCCCGGCACGATTCGCTTCGAAGGAGCCGCCATGCGTAAGGTCTACACCCGCATCGACCAGATCGTCGGCCCAGTCGTCACGCTGCGCGCCGACGGCGTCCGCTACGGCGAGCTGGCCCGCGTCCGCCTGCAGGACGGCAACACGACGTACGCCCAGGTGATCAAGC
>SXNM01000145.1 GCA_005777155.1 Pseudomonadota bacterium
CTTGCGGCGGCTAACGATGCGGCCGTGCCGGTTCGTGAGCTTCGAGAGCAGGTCGAGGTCTTTGTAGTCGACGTACATCGGCCGCGGCGCCTGGCCGTCGATGTAGATCGGGTCGCGCTTCGGAGCGCGCGTTCTGCTACCTGATGGTGCCGGAGCGCGAGCGGCTGACCTCCGATGGCGCCAAGCGGGTGGCGGTCCTCGAACGGTTCAGCGAGCTGGGCGCTGGCATCCACATCGCCTCCCACGACTTGGAGATCCGTGGCGCCGGCAACATCCTCGGCGAAGCGCAGAGCGGACACATCGCGGAGGTCGGCTATGACCTCTACGTGCGCATGTTGGAGGAGGCGGTGGCCGAGCTGCGCAGCGAGCACCTCGGGGCGCCGGTCGATCCGGAGATCAAGGTCTCGCTCACCGCCTACCTGCCTGACGCCTGGATCCCAGAACCAACCCAGCGCCTGCTGGCCTACAAGCGGCTGGCCGGCGTCCGCAGCGACGAGGAGCTCGACGCCCTGGTGGAAGACCTCGCCGACCGCTTCGGCCGCCTGCCCGCCTCGGCCGCTGCCCTCGTCGACTCGCTGCGGCTGCGCGTGCGGGCGCTGCAGCTCGGCGTCGCCAAGGTCGAGCAAGGACCACGGGGCCTCGCGCTCACCCTCGACCCACGGGGCTTGCTGCAGGGCGAGGCGCTGCTGGCGCTGGCGCACGCCCGCGGCACGGTCTGGCGCCTCGGCCAAGTCGAGACCGCCGCCGGCGCGCAGGTGGTGCTGAGCGGCGTGTTCGCCCGCGAGCAGATGGACCGCCCCCTCGACGCCGCGCGAGAGATGATGGACCGGCTGCTGGCGTTCGCTGCAGCGCCGGCAGCGATGACCCTGGAGGCCGAGGTGCTGGGCGTAACGCCCGAGGCCCCGGCCGCGGCGGCGTCAGCTCCACAGCAGAAGCCGACGGACCCCGGCCGTCTGCGGCCACCGATGGCGACGGGCCGCCAGCGCCGGGTCGGGCCATCGCGCGGCTAACGAACGGTACAGGCAGACGCGGCTGGGCGATGCGAGCACCTGACGCGGTCGGCGGCGTGAGCGGTTCAGCAGCCTTCGGGGGCGATCACAAAGACGCCGTCCTGCAGATACCGCTTGAGCCAACAGAGGATGAGCTTGGCGGCGACCGGGCTCTGGAACGCCGCCTCGTGGCCGTCTTGCAGGGCGTCTTCCGCCAGGTGGACGATGCCGCCGCGGTCGGCGCCGACGGTGTAGGGCGCGGCGCCGAGGCGCAGGCCCGCCGCGGCGTGACTCTCGAAGCCCTTGAGGCCTTGGGCGCCGGCGTCCAGCGGCGTGCCGACGATGGGCAGGTCGAGGTAGCGCGCCAGGGCGTTGGCCATCGGCGGCAAGATGTAGTTATCGACGATCCCCTGCAGGATTAGGATCTTGCCGCGCGGGCGGGGATAGACCGGCGGATCGGCGCGCTCGGCGGCGCCCTGGACCAGGCCCAGCAGCGGGTCGCCGGGCTCGAGCGCCCGACCGACGGCGGCGTAGCCGATGAGCGCCTCGGCCAGCGGCCGTGTGACGAGCGGCTTTCGCTTGTGCAGGATGTTCTCGCCGTAGTTCGCGCCGGCACCAGACAAGATTGCGAAGTCATAGGGAGACTCCGGCCCAGCGAGGGCAAGCGGCGCGATGGTGGCGCCCATCGAGTGCCCAAACAACCCGAGGCGCTTGCCGTCGATGCGCAGGGTCGGGGTGGCCCCTTTGCAGGCTGAGACGTCGACCTCGAGCCCCTCCGCCACCGCCGCCATGCGCCAAGCCTCGAACCCTGACTGCACGACGTTGTCGCGCAGCGCCACGGGGTTGTTGAAGTTAAAGACGAGCAGCTGCTCGTCGCCGCCGGTCGGGTTGCGCAGACCGCCGAGCGGTCCATCCCACATCAGCCCGGCGAAGCCGGCGGCGGCGAACGTGCGCGCGAGTCCGCTGCCGGGGCCCTCGGCCAAGGCGCCAGCCGCGTCAACCCGCCCGCGATCGATGAGGGGCCGATCGCCTCCGCCGCCGGTGCGAATGAAGACCACCGTCGGCCAGCCTGGCCCGGGCATGGCCTGGCGCGGCACGGTGAGCCAAAGTCGGGCCTCCTCGTGGCCGGCCAACTTCGCAAGGTCGCCCTGCACTTCGACGCCGCCGCCGCCGTCGAGGCCGGTGAAGGGGGGCTGGCCCTGCTGAAAGGTCGGCATCAAGAGACGGCTCTCGAAGACGCAGTAGTTCGGGAACGTGTCCGTCAGCGCGAAGGCGACCGTCGGGCCTGGCACCACCTGGGTCGCGGCCGCGGCCTGCATCGCGCGCAGGGTGGCGGTGGCGTCGCCGACCTCGACCACAAAGACGGCGGCGATGTCCGAACGCAGGTGGCCCGCCGCGACGAGCAGGTCGATGGCGCCGCGCAGCTCAGCGCAGGTGGCGGCCGGCATAGGCGCTGGGCAGCGGCCGTCGAGCAGCGCGTACATCGACGCCGAAGGGCCGACGTGGCTGCCGCCGTCGGCAGAGCGCAGGCCGCGGCGCACCATGACGGCGAAGCGGCCGGGGGCGAGGCGCTCGCCGGCCCGGGGCTGCAGCGTCAGCAGGTTGGGGGCGCCGAAGGGGCCGCCGTCGGCGAAGAAGCGCGCCTCAAGCTGAACCGCAGCGCGGGCTTGGGTGGCGAGGTCGACGATGATGATGGCGGCGTCGGCGCCAGCGAGGGCGGAGGGGGCGAGGTCGGCCGTATGGAGGGCGCCGGTGAAGGCGAGCCGGAACATCCCGGTCTGGGGCGCGGCCCGCTCCTGGCCGAGCACGGCGGCCACCGCGTCGACCCACAAGATCGCGTTTGGGTTTGGGTGGTTATCGAGGCTCAGGTGCCCGAGCTTGTCGAGCCGATGACGCCCGGGAAAGGGCGAGGCGTGGAAGTCGGGGTCGCTGGCGCCGGCGCCAAAGCGCAGCTCAAGGCCGCCAGGCTCGTAAGCTGGCAACAGATCGCGCTCTTCGCCGCAGGCGCAGAGGCCGGTCAGCGCCAAGGCCCAGAGGGCTGCGGCAGGTCGCAGCGCGGCGCCGCGGCGCAGGACGTCGCCAAGGGGCGCAGATCGGCGGCGGCTCGGCGTGTGGAGGCTGGGCAGCGGGCGGGGTGGCGGCCTCGTCATTGCCCGAGCGTAGGGGCGTGGCGATGGGGCAGCAAGCGCCACCGACCGCAGGCGACGACGCCGGCGCGAAGCGGTTGCAGCCTGGGCCGCGCCGGGGCACCCTCGGCATAGGGCGGGCGCTCGCGCCCGGCCGTCGGGAGGTCGCCATCGGGACGTTTATCGCCATCGCCGCGCTGGTCGTGGCCGTCGTGCTCGGCGTCTGGTTCATCGGCCTCGCTTTTCAGCTCGTGATCACGCTGGTCGCCGGGCTGCTGATCGGCGTCACGGCGCGCGCCGTCTTGCCTGGCGACCAGCCGATGGGGCTGCTGGCGACGACGGCGGCGGGCGTGGCTGGCTCGATGATCGGCGGGCTGCTGGCGCGCTCCGTCTTCGGCATGTCGGGCCTGCTGGGCCGGACCGCGGTCTCGGTGGTGTGCGCGGTGGTGGTCATCGCCGTCTTCGCGCCCCAGCTGCGGCGACTGCCGGGCGGCGACGACAAGGCATAGCGGCGGCGCATGCTGCAAGCGACGGTGGGCGCTGCCAGCGCGCAGGAGTCGACGACGCGCTGGCGGGCGCTCAACGCAGCCTTGCGCCACGAGCCCCTGCCGGCCGCGCTGCTCGATCTCGACGCCTTTGCCCACAACGCGGCGCTCTTGCTGGCGCGCGCGGCCTCCGCCCGCCGGCCCGACGGCGCGCCTGTGACCCTGCGCCTCGCCGTCAAGTCGCTGCGGGCGCTGGCGCCGCTGCAGGCGATGCTCGGCGACCTCGGCGAGGGCCAGGTGCGCGGCCTCATGACCTACAGCGCCCGCAGCACCCTGCTGTGCGCCGACGCTGGCTTTGACGACTTGCTCTGTGGCTATCCGGCGGCGCGCGCCGACGAAGCGGCCATCTTCGCCGCCTTGGCCGGGCGCGGCCTGCGCACGATGGCGATGGTGGACTCGGCCGACCACGTCGGGCTGCTGGCCAGCGCGGCGCGAGCGGCAGGCGTCACGGTCTCGCTCTGTCTCGATGTCGACGGCTCGCTACGTCTGGGCGGCGGACGCTTTCACGTCGGCGTCCAGCGCAGCCCGGTGCGCGACGTCGAGGCGGGCTGCGCCGTCGCGGCCGCCGTCGAGGCCGAGGCAGCGGTTGACGCAGCGGCAGGCCGCCCTCCTGCCGTCGCCCTGCGTGGGCTCATGCTCTACGAGGCGCAGGTCGCCGGCCTGCCGGACCACGTCGCCGATGAGGGGCCGCTGCAGGGCCTGCTGCTCCGGGCGGCCCGCCGTGCGCTCAAGGCCCGCTCGCGCACGCTGGCAGCGGCCCGGCGGCGCGCGGTCACCGAGGCGCTGCGGGCCCGCGGCCACGCCATTGAGCTCGTCAACGGTGGCGGCTCTGGCAGCGTCGACAGCAGCGCCCACGACGGCAGCTGCACCGAGGTGACGATCGGCTCGGGCCTGTTCGCTCCCCACCTCTTCGACGGCTACGACGGCCTCTCCCTGCGCCCAGCGCTGCTGCTCGCCGTCGCCGTCTGCCGGCTCCCAGGGCCGGGCATCTACACCTGCGCCGGCGGCGGCGTCATCGCCAGCGGGGCGTCTGGGTCGAGCCGTCAGCCGCGCGTCTACCTGCCGCCGGGCCTGCTGCCGCTTTCGCTCGAAGGGTTCGGCGAGGTGCAGACGCCGCTACGAGCGACGGCCGAGGCCCCCGCTCTCTGCCTCGGCGACGCGGTGCTGCTGCGGCCGGCCAAGTCCGGCGAGCCCCTCGAGCGCTTCGACAGCCTGCTGTTGCTGCGTGGCGATGTCGTCGTCGGACGCAGCCCGACCCTGCGCGCGCTCGGCAGTTGCGGCCTGTAACCCTGCAGCGCATCCTCGCCGAGTGGCCGCGAGGTACCAGAAGGCCAGCCGCGAGTCGGAGGCGCCCGTGTCCGAGAACGACGCCAAGACCTGCGCGCACGCAGATTGCCCGTTGCCACCCGAGGCCGGTAGCGCTGACTGCGTCCTGCACAGCACTCGCGAGGGCAAGGGCCGCGTCGAGTTGGCCGCGGGGTTTGCGCGGCTGCACGAGGCCGGCGTCATCCGCGTGCAGCGACTCAGCCTCCGCGGCGCCGACCTCTCGGGCATCAGCCTGCATCTCAAGAACCTGCAGTACAGCGACCTGACGGGTGCCACGCTGCACAACGCGCGGCTGGAGAAGGTCGGATTTGATTTCAGCGTGCTCGACGGCGTCAACTTCGAGAGCGCCATCCTCGAAAAGGTCGACTTGCGCCGGGTCGAAGGCCTGCAGAGGTGCCGCTGGTACGAGACGATCTTCGACGGCGTCCAGGTCCCGAGCGTCGAGCGCGTCGGCCTAGCGACGCCCTACGACCGGGACCAGCCGGCATCAGATTCGGCGAAGGCCCAGTACGTCTTTCGACACTTCAAAGAGCTCTACAAGGGCGCCGGCGACAACGAGCCCGCCGGTCGCTTCTATGAGCGTGAGATGGACACCAAGCGAGTTCACGGCCCGATGGGCGAGCGCGCCTGGTGGTGGCTGCTGTGGGCGACCTGCGGCTACGGCGAGCGGCCGATGCGCTCTGCGATGATGTTCTTCATCATCATCCTCGGGTTCGCTCTGGCGTTCCTGCAGTGCGAGGTGCAGACGCCCTCAGGACCGCTCAACGACATCTGGACGGCCGTGTACTTCTCGACCGTCACCTTCGCTACCGTCGGCTACGGCGAGATCTTGCCGATCAGCGGCCCAGCGCGCCTCCTCGTCATGGTCGAGGCGCTGCTCGGGGTGTTCAATATCTCGCTGTTCGTCTTTGTCTTTTGCCGACGGCTGGAGCGGTGATCGCGCGGCGGCGAGCGAGGGCTAGGCGGCGTCGCGCACGGGCGCATGGACCGCCGGCCGAGGCCGCAGCTCGATGACGCGAGCGCCCTGGCCCTCCTCGCAGCCGCCGCAACCGCAGCCGCAGTCCGCCTTGGCTTGTGCGTCGCCGCCCTGGACCTGATCGAGGGCGCGGAGATACGCTGCGGCGCCGCAGCCAAAGATCAATGGCTTACCGCGAGCGTTGGCCAGGGCGAGCGCGCCAGCGAGCAGGCCGAGCGCGGCGCTGGCGGCAGCGGCAGTAGCGACGACGGTGAGCATAGCGGCCTCCCTGTCGCGGGCGATGGCGCCCACTCCGCAGAGGATGCGCGGCGACGGCGTCCCAGGCAAGGAGGTTGAGTGTCAGCCGCTGCCGCCCAAGGGCCGACAGCCGAAGCCGGCGCAGTCTCAGCCGCCGAGGCCGCCGCAGCCGCGCTGGAGGCCGCCCCGGCGGCCGCGACTGCGCCTCGCACCATGGGTCGGGGCGACAGGAGTTGAACC
>SXNM01000146.1 GCA_005777155.1 Pseudomonadota bacterium
GCGTCGGCGTCGGGGCCGAGGCCATCTGGGCCGCCATCCAGGGTAGGAGCGCCGTCGACGACCTCGCCCGTGGCGTCGACAGGGAAGGCGTCG
This sequence comes from Pseudomonadota bacterium, assembly GCA_005777155.1. Classification (GTDB taxonomy): domain Bacteria; phylum Myxococcota_A; class UBA9042; order UBA9042; family UBA9042; genus SXNM01. Next base: position 94 of record SXNM01000146.1, read on the forward strand.
TCAGCGGCGTCTTCGGCAGATCCGTCGGCCAAGGCGCCGTCGTTCGCTGCGCCATCGACCAAGGCGCCGTCGTTCGCTGCGCCATCGGCTAAGGCGCCGTCGGCCGCTGCGCCGTCACTTTGGGCGCCGTCGCCGGCGTCGCCCGCTGGGACAGCCGCGCCGCCTGAGCCTGCGCTTGGTTGTCCGCAGGACGCGGCGAGGCCGACGACGGCACAGCACAGCCAGCGTGCTGCGGCCGCGGATCGGGAGGCGGGGGCGTGGCGCATGGTAGACCTCGAGTGGACGGCGGACCGGCACAGACCGCCGCGGACAGGCGCCCAACTTAGCAAGATCGACTGCCCCGCACTATGCCGCTGGGAGGCTTGCTCCGGGCGAGGGCCGAGGCCGATGGTGCGCTGGCTGCGCGCTCCCTTGCCCTCCGCGTCAGAGCCGTAGACACTCCAGCCGCCGCACCGCGCGGCGCCGGAGGCGAGATGGGCATCACCTTCGTCGAGAAAAGCGAGGGTCGCCAGCGGCACGACGCCAAGATCGCGCTCGTGCTGGCCGGCGGCGCGATCAGCGGCGGCGCCTTCAAGATCGGCGGCCTGATCGCGCTCAACTCGCTGCTGACCAACCGTTCGGTCAACGACTTCGAGATCTACGTCGGCACATCGGCGGGCGCCTTCCTGGCCGCGCCGCTGGCGGCAGGGGTCGGACCCGAGGAGCTGCTGCGTTCCATCGACGGCCGCAGCGACACCATCTCGCAGTTCTCGCCGATGCAGTTCTACCGGCCCAACATCCGGGAGTTCATCCGGAAGCCGATGATGCTCGGCCGCGACGCCCTCGGCGTGTTGCCCGGCCTGTCGCTGGCGACGCTGCGGGTTTTTGGCCGCAATCGCAGCAAGATGATCCACCTGACGCGGCAATTCCTGCAGTCGCCGAGCTGGCAGAACGCCGAGCAGCTGGTGACGCCGGTGCTGCGCGACGTCAGCCGCCGCAGCGGCCTGCAGACGGGGCTCTCTTATTTGCCGAGCGGGCTGTTCGACAACAGCGGCATTGAAGAGTTCATCCGCACCAACTTTGAGCGCAATGGCATCCCCAACCACTTCAAGCTGTTGAAGATGGAGAAGGGCAAGGACCTCTACCTCGGCGCCACCAACCTGAACACGGCAGAGGCGGTGATCTTCGGCCACGATGAGGACAGCTCGGTGACCATCAGCCAGGCGGTACAGGCCTCGACGGCCATCCCTGGCTTCTTCCGGCCGCCGCGCATCCATGGCAACGACTACCTCGACGCCGGCGTTCGCAAGACCGCCAACATCTCGCAGGCGGTGCAGAAGGGCGCGCAGCTGATCATCGCCTACAACCCGTTTCGCCCCTACGTGAACTACCACGCCGACCAGCTGCTCAATGACCAGCGCTCGCTGTCTGACCTCGGCATCTTGACGGTCATCAACCAGGCCTTCCGCACGCTCTTGCACACTCGGCTGATGCTCGGAATCGAGAAGCTGCAGCTCGACCAGGACTTCCACGGTGACGTCATCCTGCTGGAGCCGAGCGAGGACGATCTCGACTTCTTTGACGTCAACCCGTTGGCCTTCTGGCGGCGCGCCGAGAGTGCGTTCTACGGCTATGTCAGCGTCAAGGAGGCGATCGAGCGGCACTACCCGCGCGTCGACTCCATCCTGCAGCGCTACGGCATCCGCAGCGATCTCGGGCGCCTGCAGCGATCGACGGACGAGATCCGCCGCGCCCGCTACGACGTCGGCGCCATCCTCGACGTGCTTGAGACAGTCACCCACCCGCGCTCCGCCGCGGCCACTGGCGGCCAAGGTGGCGGCCGGCCGAGCCTAAGGGTGGTCAACGGCTGAGGCTGCGATTCGCTGGCGACAGCCGGCGTCGGCCGCCGCCGGTGACCGTGCGCGGTGAGCGATAACTTAGAGGCCTCTGCCCCGCAACACCCTGCCCTGCCCACCTGGAGGAGTATGTCGACGACCGGTAGCCGGCTCCTGCGCCGCACGGGGCCCATCGCCTCGCCCGAGTTCCAACCCATGCAGGCCGCTGAGCGGCGCTACTTCGGCACCGACGGCATCCGCGGGGAGGCCAACACCGGCGTGATGACGGTCGAGACGGCGGTCGCTGTCGGGCGCGCCATCGGCAGCACCTTCGGCACCCGTCACGACCGGCCACGGGTCCTCATCGGCAAGGACACTCGGCGCAGCGGCTATCTGTTTGAGATGGCGCTGGTGGCGGGCGCCTGCTCGGTCGGCGCCGAGCCGTACATGGTCGGACCGCTGCCGACGCCGGGCATCGCCTTCATGGCGATGGGCATGCGCGCCGACGTCGGGGTGGTCATCTCGGCAAGCCACAACCCGTACTCTGACAACGGCATCAAGTTGTTTGGGCCGGATGGCTTCAAGCTGCCTGACGACGCCGAGTTGGAGCTCGAGCGCTTCCTCGCCGACGTACCGGCACAGCAGGCTGCGCTGGCCCACGGCGATGGCATCGGCCGCACGCGCCGGATCGAGGACGCCGTCGGCCGCTATGTCGTGTACCTCAAGACGAAGTTCCCCGCTGACCTGACGCTCGATGGCGTCCGCATCGCGGTGGACTGCGCCAACGGCGCCGGCTACCGGGTCGCGCCGGCGGTGTTCGAGGAGCTCGGCGCCAAGGTCATCGCCATCGGCAACCAGCCCAACGGATTGAACATCAACGAGGACTGCGGCGCGCTACACCCTGCCCGCCTCGCCCAGGTGGTGCGCGAGAACGGCTGTGACCTCGGCGTGGCGCTCGACGGCGACGCTGACCGCCTGGTGTTGGTCGACGAGCAGGGCAACGTCGTCGACGGTGACCAGGTGCTGGCCATGGCGGCGACGCGGATGCTCGACGCTGGCACCTTGTCGCGCAACACGCTGGTCGCGACAGTGATGAGCAACTTCGGCCTCGAGATGGCGATGCGCGACGCCGGCATCAAGCTGGTCCGCACACAGGTCGGCGATCGCTACGTCGTCGAGGCCATGCGCGCCGGCGGCTACAACCTCGGCGGCGAGCCGAGCGGCCACTTGGTCTTCCTCGACCACGCCACGACCGGTGACGGCACGCTGGCGGCGCTGCAGGTGCTCTCCATGTTGGTGCGCGAGCAGCGCCCGCTCTCGGAGTTGGCCGCCGTGATGAAGCCGGCGCCACAGACGCTGATCAACGTCAAAGTCTGCGAGAAGCCGCCGCTCTCGACGCTGCCGGCGGTGGCGCGCGAGATCGTCCGCTCCGAGAAGGAGCTGGAGGGCAGCGGCCGCGTCTTGGTCCGCTACTCCGGCACCGAGAAGAAGTGCCGCGTCATGGTCGAGGGCCAGTCGCAGGTCGAGGTCGAGGCCCACGCCAAGCGGATCGCCGACGCAATCGTCGAGGCGATCGGCGCGTAGCGCGAGGCCGATGGAGGCAGAGATGACAGCGATCGCGATCAGCGCCACCTGTCGGCTCGGCGTCAACGTCGACCATGTGGCTACCTTGCGCAACGCCCGCGGCACGCCCTACCCAGACCCGGTGCAGGCGGCAGCCGTCTGCGAGGCGGCGGGCGCCGACCAGATCACGATCCATCTGCGCGAGGAC
>SXNM01000147.1 GCA_005777155.1 Pseudomonadota bacterium
ACTCCGCGGTGCCAGCGGGCGATCCCCTCAGGGCTTGCGAAGATGTGCATCATGCTGCGGTCGTGATCGGCCGTGACGCGAACGCGGGGCGTCGCGCTGGGTCATCCACCCCTCAGCGGGCGGGCACCAATCGAGGCTGCGGCGTTTCCGGCGACGTTTTTGACGCCGCGGGCGGCGCCGTCAGGCATTGACGCGGCGCCTGGTAGCCGATCGGGCGAGGCGGCCTTCCTTGACCATCCTGCCTCCGGAGGCTACCGTCGTCGCGAGGCTTGCGCCCAGCGCGCGTCCTCGCCCAGATGCCAGACACGGGGTCGCCGGCCCCGGCGCGCGACTTCAAGCGGCCATTGCGAGGACGAATGCCCGGTTCCGAACGAGCGTCGAAGCAGCACCCGCGGCGGCGCATGACCGCCGGCTTGGTCGGCGCCGCCGCCCTGTGGCTCCTCGGCGCCGCCTGCAGCGGCCAGCACATTAAGGACCCAGACGGCGACGGTGAGCGCAACAGCGCGCGCCCGTTCAGCAAGCTTGGCCCGACCGAGGATCGCCTTAGCCCACGGATCGGCGACCACGAGGACTGGCGCTTCGTCCTGCCGGACAAGGCCGGCGCCATGGAGATGCGCATCTCGGTGGGCAAGTGGAAGGAGTCGACCCTCAAGGGCCACGTCACGATCTTCACCGAGGTCGGCGACCGCATCGCCGAGAAGGAGCTGCCCGAGGGCGCCGGCACGCTGAAATTCAAGTTCGACGTCGAGACATCGATGCGTTACCTCGTGCGCTTCAAGGCCACGGCCGGCGAGGGCGAGTACGCCGTCGAGGTCGACTGGGGCGAGGATCCCTGCTCGGCGTGCACACCGAACCAGGAGTGCGTCGAGCAGAAGTGCGTCGAGAAGAAGGAGGAGCCCAAGGAGCGCGAGCGGCCAAAGCCGGTCGTCGTCGGCCCGCCGAAGCCGAAGCCGCCTCCCAAGCCCTCTGGGATTGATTGCAGCATCGTCGACGCACGCAGCGCCGGCGCCGGCTCTGTGCTGATCTTGAGCGCTGGCGACAACAAGGGCGTCAAGGTCGGCGCTTCGGGCTACGTCAAAGGCGTCAAGGGTGGCACCTTCAAGGTCACGAGCGTCTATCCGAGCCGAAGCAAGGCCAACTGCGCGCTGCCGCCCGACAAGATCCAGGGCAACTCTTCGGCGGTCATCGAGCCGTGATGCCTTGGCCGGAGCGCGGTGGCTGGCGCCGCGGCTGGATCGACGCCATCGCCCTGCTCGCCTTGCTGACCGCCTGTCGGCGCCAGCCGGCCACACCCGAGGCCGACCCTACACCACAGGTCGTGGCCGCGACCGCCGACACCGCGGCGCCGGCGATCGCGGTGGCGTCAGGGTCGCTGGACCTCGCGGTCGAAGCGACCGCTGCCGCCCTGCCGGCGGACCCGACCCGCAGCGCGCTGCTCGCCCTGCCACACGCCACCGTCGCCGCCGTGGTCGACTGGTCATCGGTGCTCAAGCCGTGCGGCTGCACCGAAGAGCTGCAGCGCGGTGGCGTTGAGCGCATCTTGCCCTGGCTGCGCCGGCTCCACGCCGCGGACCCGGCGCTAGCGGTGGTCCACGCTGGTCAACTGCTCACCGAGGTCGAGCCGCCGCGCGAGGGCGAGCAGGGCCAGCGGACGCTGCGGCAGCAGACGTTTTTGCGGCTACTGGCCGGCCTGCCGATCGCCGGTGTCGCGGTGTCCAGCGAGGACTTGAGGCAAGGCGGGGACGCGGCGCGGGCGCTGCTGGTCAAGGCCGGCCTGCCGCTGCTGGCTGATGGCTGGGCGCATGGGGTCGAGGGCGCCGTACCGCGGAGGCTCCACAGCGCGCCCGGCCAACCAAGGCTCGGCCTGTTCGCGCTCGATCCGGCGGCCGGTGACCATGAGGCGCAGGTGCAGGCGGCGCGGCGCCAGGTGGCGTCCTTGCGCGCCGAAGGGGCCGCCCGGGTGGTCGCCCTCTCCAACCTCGGGCTTCGCGGCAGCCGGCGGCTGGCGCGCGCGGTCCCCGATCTCGACGCGATCGTCGTCGGCGCCGTGCCTGAACGCTTCGAGCCGGCGGAGGAGGTGGAACGTGAGGGCGAGACCTTCGTCCTCGAGGCGCCGCGCCAGGGCGCCGCGGTCGCGGTGCTGACGCTGCCAGGCGCCCGCGAAGACCGCCGCTTTGCCTACCACGCCGCGGCCCTGCCTTGGACCGTGCCCACCGATCCGGCGACGACGGCGGCAGTCCAGGCCTACGAAGCCGAGGCGGCGCGGATCAACGCGACTGCGCTGTCGACGCCGCGGCCAGCGACGCCAGGCGCGGCGCGTTACCTCGGCCAACAGGCGTGCCTCGGCTGCCACGCCGCGACCCAGCCCTTCGCGACGGCGGACCGCCACCATCACGCCTTCGCCACCTTGCAGCGCCAAGGCAAGGAGCGCGACGCCGACTGCGTCGGCTGCCACGTCACCGGCTGGCAGCAGCCGGGCGGCAGCGCCTTCGCCAACCTCGCGACGCTGCAGCACGTACAGTGCGAGGCCTGCCATGGCCCGGGCTCTTTGCACGCCGGCGCGGCAGACAAGGCAGCGCCGCAGATCGGCTTCATCCGCCAGCCAGGCGAGGCCGAGTGCCTGCGCTGCCACACGCCCGAGCACGCCCCGCGCTTTGACTTCCCAATCTGGCGCAAGCGGCTGCTCGTCCCCGGCCACGGAATGCCGGCGGCGTCGCCGTGAGGGTGGCGTAGCGACCGGTGCGGCGGTCGAGACGATCGCCGCGCAGGCTTCAGCGCTCGCTGGCCTTGGCAGCTGGAGCGGCGTCGTCAACGCGCGCCGCGGTGGCGGGATGAGGCGCTGGCAGCGCGGCGAGCTCTGGGTTGGGGATCCAACGGTCGAAGTCGATCCAGATGCTAGCGTCCTGGCGACAGTCGAACCGCCGGCAACGCAGAGGCCGCTGCTCATAGACGCCACAGCGACACGCCTCAGTGGCGTGGACGCAGCGGCCGCCGGCGTCCCGGCGATTGACGTAGGGGTCCGCGAAGTCCCAACGCAGCACGCCCTCTTCAAGGTCCTGCGTCGAGAGCGCGAAGGGGCGACGGCAGCAAGCGGCCTTGCAGAGCGAGAGCCGCTGCTCGCAGTCGATCTCCACCGCCGGCACCGCGTACTTGTCGACGTCGGCGGCGACGCGGATGCGAAACTCGGGCGCTGGCGCGGCGGCCAGGTAGCCATCGCGGGCGGCGGCGACCTCGGCCGGTACCACGGCGCCCGCGCGGGTGAGTGCGTCGCCGAGGCCGTGCAGCAGCGCGGCGTGGCCGCCAATGGCGCGCTGGTTGCGGTCGGCGACGACGTGGACAAAGCGCAGGCCGCGCTCCAAGCGTCGCTCAAGCGCCTCGATCTGCGCTTGCAGCCCCTGTAGCGAGGTGGCCTGAGGCGCCAAGCCCTCGGGTGCCGGTGCGGGAGCGTCGGCCAGCGCGTCGGCCAGCGCGGCGGTCGGCGCGGCAGCCAGCGCGTCACGAGCTGCCGCCACCAAGGCCGGCGCC
>SXNM01000017.1 GCA_005777155.1 Pseudomonadota bacterium
GTGGAAGCTGTAGTCGCAGGCCGACTTCTCCGCCCAGCTGCGCCAGAGGTCGTACGCCTCGAGGATGCGCTGGCCCGGGCTCGGGATGACGAAGTCGATGATCGTCGTCGTGCCGCCGGCGAGCGCCGCCGCGGTGCCGGTGTAGAAGTCTTCGCTCGCCACCGTGCCCATGACGGGCAGCTGCAGGTGGGTGTGCGGATCGATGCCGCCGGGCAGAACGAGGCCACCGCCGGCGTCGACCACGTCGCAGCCGACGGGGACGTCGAGGTCGGGGCCCACGGCGGCGATGGTCTCGCCGACGATGAGGACATCAGCGCGAAACTCGCGGTCGGCGTTGACCACCGTGCCGCCGCGGATCAGGGTCGATGTCATCAGCTGCTCCATGGCGCGAGAGGGCGCTCGCGATCGGCGGAGCGTGCCAGAAGGGTCGCCAAAGGGCCAGCCTCAAGGCGGCGAGGCGGCACCTTCAGCCTGCGCTCAACGCTGCGCCAATGCGCGGGCGTCGCCGGAGTACCGACCATCGACGAATTGGGGCCGCCAGAGCCAGCCGACCAGGCCGATCGCGACCAAATGCGCCGCGCCGACACACTCGAGCACGGCGCCAGGCCAGAGGATCGCGGCGCCAAAGGCCAGCAGGTAGAGCACGGCCGAGGCCACGAGACGCGCGTCGAGCATGGCGCCAAGCATGGCGTTGACGGTCGCGAAGAGCAGCATTTGGAACGTCAGCGCGGTGGTGGCCGAGAGTCCCAACACCTGGCTGCCCAAGATGAGGGCGAGGTTGATCAGCGACAGCTGCAGCGACCGCAGCACGCCGCGGTTAAAGGCGGTCGCGCTCAGCGTGACGTTTGCCCAGCGGCCGAAAGCGAAGACGAAGGCAAAGAAGCCGGACGCGACGACCCAAGCGCCGGTGTAGTCCCAGCGATAGGTCTCCAAGCGCTGGAGGACGCCAAAAGCCAAAGCCTGGCCGCCGAAGACCACCGCCATAATGAAGGCGACGAATGCGCGGGTGCGCGCGCCATAACGAACGTCCATGTCGATGGCCGCGCGCGCGTTGGCCTTGGCAGCCTCAGCGGCGAGGCGGTGGCGCTCGGCGAGGGCCTCGACGCGGGCAGCGGTCTCGGCGTCGAGGCCACCGCGCTCAGCGGCCAGCAGGCGGACGATGGCGAGGTCGCCGGTGTGGAGACGAAAGTCGATCATGAGGTCGAGCGTCTGTTCGCGGCCGGCCTTGGCGGCGGCGTTCTCGGGCCAGATCTGTAGCGCGACCTGAAAGCCAAAGCGGGCCGATGAGAAGGCGCTGGAGATGGCCGCCTGCATCGACTCATCGTCGGTGACGAGGTCGAGGGCGTCGGAGGGGCGCAGCTGCGAGGCGTCGCCGGGTGGGGCGGCCGCTTCGCTCTGAACGGTGGCGGCGGCGTGGCCGGCGGCGGCTGGGGCGCAGGTGGCCGCAGGTGCACCAGCGAGCGCATCGGCTGGGACGGTGTCGCCGTCGAGCGCGAAGTCAGGGTCGGGAGGCGCGGCGTCCGGCTTGGGGCTGCCCTCGGCGTCGGCGCGCAGCCGCTGGAGCTGTGCCTTGAGTAGGCGTCGCAGGTTGTGCAGGTGGTGGCGAGCAGCCCGCGTCAGGTCGAGCGCGTGGCGGTGGGCGAGCGATGCGGCGACCGCGGCCCGAAGCTCGCTGACGGTGGCGAAGCGGTCCTGCTGCGCCCGCGCGGTGGCCCGGTTGGCGATGTCGGCGAGTTCTTCGGGCACCGAGGCCGGGTAAGCCACGGGTTCGCAGCGCCAGCCGGCGGCGAGCACCTCTAGGGGCGTACGTCCGCCATGTCGGGGCCGGCCGGTCAGCAGCATGTGGAGGATGGCGCCGAGCAGAAAGACGTCGCTGCGCTCGTCGATGGCGTCCGAGCGGGCCTCGATCATCTCGGGCGCCATGAAGTGCGGCGTCCCGGCGATGTGGCGAATGGAGGCCACCTGGGGCAAGCGGACGTCGCCGCCCGGCAGCGCCGCGGCGAGGCCCCAGTCGAGGACGTAGACCTCACCAAAGGGGCCGATCATGATGTTGTCGGGCTTCAGATCGCGGTGCAGCACGCGCCGGCTGTGGGCGAACGCGATCGTGTTGCAGACCTAGAGGAGCACCTCCAGGTGCCAGCGGAGCGGATCGGCCTGGGCCTCTTCGGGCAGCAGCCCCGGCTGGAAGATGAAGGAGCTCCAGGGCTTGCCGTCGATGCGCTTCATCACGAAGAGCGGCGCGCCACCGGGGCTGCGGCCGAGGCCATGCACAGGCACCACGCCGGGGTGTTCAAGGCTACCGGTGACCCAGGCCTCGCGCAGCAGAGCTAGCACGGCCTCCGCGCGGTCGTCGTCGACGCGAAGGGTCTTCACCGCTACCTCGCGGCCGAGGGCGACCTGCTCGGCGCGGATGACGACGCCCATGCCGCCCTCACCGATCGTCGAGCCGAGCCGCAGGTCGGCCGGGGCGGCGTCCTGGAGCGCCGCCACGCCGGGCGCCTCGATGCTCCACGGGCGCAAGGCGCTCAGCGCAGCGTCGTCGCGCGACTGCGGCAGATCTTGCGTCGGGACCAAGGTCGCGCCCGCCGGCTGGCTCAAGGCGCCGAGCTTTGCGGTGGTCGCCTCGACGCCAAGGGTCTGCCAAGCAGTCTGCAGGGCAGTGGCTGCGGCGACCAAGTCGATCTCGGAGGCAGCGGCGGGCGGTACTTGGCGCTCAACCATCGCTGGAGCTCCTACCTACGACTCGGCTCAGCAGCGCGTCGAGCGTCTCGATCTGGCGCGCGGCCTGCCAGTCAGCGAGGCCCTGGCGAGATAGCGGCGCCGGCTCGCGGTGCAACAGTGCCCGCAGACGGGCAGCGGTGGTCTCGCGATCGCGGCCGTCGTCGCAGGTGCCCGCCCCGAGCTGGAGTACCAGCGTTGCCGCGTCGCAGTCGTTGGGACCGCTGAGCCAGATTGGGCAGCCGGCGGCCAGGATCTCAAAGAGCTTGCCGGGATAGCTGTAGCCGGTGCGCGCGGAGACAGAGACCACCCCCGCGGCAGCGCCGACGTAGAGCGCGCGGGCCTCTGCCCATGGCAACGCACCGAGATCTTCGACAGCGTCGGCGACCCCGTGGGCGACGGCGGTGCGGCGGAGGTCGGCGCCGTGCGGGCCGGCGTAGAGGAGGCGCAAGCTGGCAGCGTCCCAGTGCGGACGCAGGTCAGCCATGGCCTGGAGCAGCGGGTCGAGGCTGCGCTCGTAGGCGAGCGAGCCGGCGTAGACCAAGCGCAGCGGCCAGGTGCGCGGCGGCGGCGGCTCAGGCGGCATCGCGTCGAGCCCGTTCGGCAGCAGAACCACCTCGCCGGAAGTTCGCGCCGACAGCCAGCGCTGGATGGTCGGGGTCACCGCCAAGGTCAGCGCGGCTTGGCGCAGCACGGCGTCTTCGGTCCGCCGGTGCAAGGTCCGCTCCCAAGCGGGCACGGCGCGCGATTCGCCGTAGCTGCCATCGGCGGTCAACAGCTCGGACCACGGGTCGCGGTAGTCGAGCACGAGCCGTGCGCCGGTCACCTTCGCCACCGCGGCGCCGACGAGGGCGACGCTGCGCGGCGGCAAGGTCGCCAGAACAACGTCGAAGCGGCGTCCGCGCATGGCTGCGACGGCGAAGGGCAACCAGCCGATGAAGGCGTCGGGGAACTCCAGCGCCGACAGCGCCGTCGAGGCCAGTCGTCGCGGTGGGCCGGCCAGCGCGCGCCATGGGACTGGGTCACTCGCGCTGACCCTCGGGGCGCGCGCAGGTCCACCTGCGTTGGCGGACCATGCTGCGGCGGCGGACGAGGCTACGACGGCCCAGGAATCTGCGGCGGCAGACGAAGAGGAAGCGGCCGACGAAGCTGGGGCGGCCACCGGCGCCGCCGAGGCCGTGGTCGTCGCCTGGGCAGCCGCGCGGCCCTGCGCCCGCTCGGCGCGTGAACGTAGGGAGATCCGCGGCATCAGGGCTGCCGAGCGCACCAACTCGACGCCGGGGTCGGCGGGTTCTTCGAGGTCGAGCGCCCCTTGCAGCGAGGGGCTCGTGGTGAGGACCGTGACGCGCCAGCCGAGGTCTCGCAGGCCGCGGGCCATGCGCAGCGGTCTCTTGGCGCCGATGGCGCGCGAAGGCGGGTAGTAGCAGGTGACGATGAGGATTGAAGGGGCACGCGGCATGGTCGGCACGGTAGCGCGGGCGCGACGGGCCTGGGAAGGGGGGCGCCTGGGCGCCGCTGGGTTGATCCCAACCGCTGGCTCGTGCACCCCTACCGCTCCCCCGGCCGCGTTGCTAGGGTCGATGCGCGGCACGGACCGCGGCGCGCTTCGCGACGGAGCCAGGACGACATGTGCGGGATCAGCGGAATCGTCGACTTCGACCGCCAGGCCATGGGCGTGCGCTTTGGTGACGAGGATCTCGCGCTGGCGGCGGCGCTACGCGACGGAATGCGCCACCGGGGCCCCGACGGCGAGGGCCAGTGGTCAGCGCCCGGCGTCATCCTCAGCCAGCGCCGCCTCGCGATCTTGGACCTCGCGCCGACTGGGGCGCAGCCGATGGTCGACGCCGA
>SXNM01000001.1 GCA_005777155.1 Pseudomonadota bacterium
CCAGCCGCTCGCGCCGCGTCGGTGGGCGCCTTGGGTCGCGGCCCTGGCGCTTTTTGCCGTCGCGGCCTGGGCGCGCTGGCGGCTCGGCTTCACGCCGCTGCACGCCAACGGCCACGCCTTCGAGGACGCCGCGGCGTCGCTCGGCGTCGATGGCGCGGCGGCGCTGTCGCGGCTCGACGCCATCTACGGGCCGGCGCTTCGCCTCGCCCAGCGGGCGTCGGTGGCGCTGACCGGCGCCCACCTCGACGGTCTGGCGACCGCTGGCGCGCTCTGGGGAGGGTTGGCGGCTGTGCTCTGCGCCTCGGCAGTGGCCGCGCTCGCTGGGAGGCTAGGCGGCATCTTGGCCGGCCTCGCGATGGCGCTGCTGCCCCTTGCGCTGCGCCTCGCCGCGTCGGAGAGCGACCTCGTCGTCGCCCAGGCGCTGATCGCCGCGGCGTTGCTCGCGGCGGTCGCTGTCCCCAGCGCCGCAGAGGCCGGCTCGCCCTGGCTCGGGCGGGCCCGCGATCTCTGCCTCGCGGCTGCCCTCGGATTGCTCGCCCTCGGCCACGTCCTCGGCCCGCCGATGGCCGCTACGGTCGCCGCCACGGCGGTCTCGCTGCGACATGCCGCGGCGCTGGCGGCGGCGCCACCCCTCGGCCCAGATACGCCACGCCTCGGCCCGGTGGCGCGGGCGGCGGCGACCGAGCATGCGAGCGCTGCAGCGAGTGCGGCCCTGCGCCTCGGCCTGCCGCTCATCGCGGTCGGGGCGCTCTGCGGCGGCCTGCGGCTGCACACTGCCCTTGAGCACGTCGCCGACCGCGGCGGCATCGGGATCGCCCTGGAGGCGACCATGCTGCTCTTCACCGACGGCGACTGGTTCGCCCCTGGCCTCGCCGCCTGCGCCGTGCTCGGCCTGGTCGGAGATCTCGCCGCACGCCAACCCGCGCCTGCGCTCGCCACCGTCCGCAGCCGCCTGCTTGGCCTCGCCGGCACCCTCGCCCTTTGGCTCGGCGCCATCGTCGCGCTGTTCTCAATGCTCGTCATCTGCGCCAGCACGACCGACGCCGTGCGCTACCAGGGCGCCCTGCTGCCGGTGGTGCTCACCTGGGCGGCGCGGCTACCGTCGCTTCTCTCCTGGATCACCGCGATGATGGCCGGTAGCACGCAGCCGTCGCCTGTGGCGTCGGCGGGGACGCAGCGCCAACGGCTCGCCACCTGGGCGCTCGGCCTCGTCTTGGCCGCTGATATTGCCTGGCCGCGCGCCGGCGCGGACTTCCAAGACAGCCAGGGCGCTGGCTGGCGCGCCGTTCGGCCGGCGCTCGTCGCCCTCGGTGCGGACCTGACGCTGGTGTCGCCGCGCCACCGCGGCCCAGCGCCGGTGGTGATTGAGACGCCACGCGGCGCCATCTCTGCGATCGGTCCAGAGCTGGCGCGGCTGCGCGAAGAAGACCTGCGCGCAGCCTGTGAGGCTCGCTTGGCGCTGCCGGCCAACCTCTACGTGCTCCTGCCGCCGGCGTGCGAGGCGCGCGGCGCCGACTGCGGCGGGCTGCGGCGGTTGCGGCTCGGCAGCGCGCCGGTGGCGGCGGGCCGCGTCGACGTCGCGCCCTACCTCGACCGTGAGCGGCCACGGGCGGAGTTCAGCGACTTCCAGGGCGGCTCAGCCGCGTGGTCGCTCTGGCGCGCCGGCTGTCCGGGCCGCGGCGGGTCGTCGACGGGCGACGCTGGCAATTTGGCGCCGTAGGCGCCGAGCTGGGCGCAGCGCTGGCTGGGGTACGCCCGGACATGACGCATAGTCTCGGCCGGGGCGCGCCTGCCCCCCAAGAACTGACAGCCAGAAGCGCGCTTAGGCATCGCTGATCGCGTCTCTAGAAGCGCCAGCCCAGGCTCGCGGTGATGATGTGGAAGCCGCTGGTGATGGTGCCGGCGTTGGCGGGCACCGAGTCGTAGCCGTCGCAGCCCTCCGGGCACTCGGCCACCGGGCGCTGCTGAAAGACCTTGGCGAACGCCTCGTCGATGGTGCGCGACTCCTGGAAGACGTGGAGGTAGCCGACGGTCCAGTCGAGGCTGCCGAGGCGCCCGGTCGCGCCGAGGCCGACACCGACGCGGGCGAATGACGGGAAGTCGAGGTGCGAGTAGTTCAGCGGCACGGCGGCGGTCTCGTAGAAGGTGCCGGCCGACAGCGAGAGCGGCAAGGCGTCGAGGTTGTACGTGCCGCCGAGCCGCACCGAGAGCGTGTCCTTCCAGCGCTTGGCGATGGTCACGTCCGGCGCCTTGGTGGCGGCGAAGAGCTTGATCATGCCGTCCAACTCGACGGTGTAAGCGTCGAGCGCGCTCCAGCCCTCCCAGACGACGTCGAGCTCGACGTCGAAGCGCTCGCGCAGGCCGTCGAGGTGGCGGTAGCGGACGCCGGCGCGGGCGGTCTGCGGGATGGTGAGCTGCAGGCGCGCGGCGTTGCCCTCGATCTCCAGCTGGTCGGGAAAGAACGCCGCGCCGCCGGGCGAGTTGGTGAGCGTGACGTCGCCAGCGGCCTGCAGCTTCACCGGCACCACACGGCCCGACACGCCGACCTCGACGGCGTCGATCGGTCGCCACCAGGCGCCGACTAGCGCGGTCGGCACCGGCGGCGCCGCCAGGTTGATGGTCGCCAAGACGTCGGAGCTGGAGTGGTAAGGGCTCTGCGCGCCTCCCGGCGTACCGTCTACGACGAGGCTGAGCTTGGTCATCGGCTGGTGCGCCAGCTGCAGCGTGACGCCGACGCCGTACTTGTCGCGCTTGCCCCACGCGATCGCCGCCGAGTAGTAGACGAAGATCGCTTCGAGCTCGACCAACATGTAGCGCTGGCCGCCCGTCACAGGGTAGCGCTGATGGCCGGCGGCGTTGGGACCGTAGAGGCCGACGGCGAACACGAAGTCCTCGAGGCCGAAGTCGGTGGCGGCAAACAGCGAGCCGCCGAGCAGAAACCACGGGGTCTCGTTGTCGACGCGGGCCAGCGGCGCCGGCGAGCCTGGGTCGGACGACTCCGGCTGCGGCACGGCGCTCGGCGCGCGCTGAAACGAGATCGGCGCATGCATCGCGTTGTGCGAGTAGAGCAGGGCACCCCACATGCCGGTCGCCGTCGCTTGGCCGGGCAGCCCCACCGCGCGCTGGCTGTCGCGGGCCCGCAGCAGGCCGCCTGGGTTGAGGGCGAGGGCGGTCAGATCGTCGGCGCGGGCGGTGAAGGCGCCGCCGCGGCTGACGTTGCGTGCGCCGTGATCGGGCAGCTCAAAGCCACCAGCCAAGAGCGCGTTTGGGGCGGTGAGCGCGAGGAGCAGCGCTGCGAGCCGAAGAGTGAGCGCGAAGTTCGGGCGATGGCTGACGGACATGGGGCCTCCAGGCCGCGGCCAACGTGACGCCGCCGCAGGGCCCCTGTTTTGACGCAAGCGGCGCCGGTGTGCAAATCTGTCGCGGCGCGGGCGGACTTGGTCGGCTGGGCGGCGGTTCGCGGGAGGCTCCATGGGCGGCAGTATGCTAGCGCGAACGTTCGGTCTGGCTGGGATCGCTCTGGTGGCTGTTGGGCTCAGCGGCTGCGAGATGTCCGATCCGCCGGCCACCCGCAACACCCTCAACGACGGCGCCAGCGCCACGGGTGACGCCACCAGCAGCGGCAGCGGTGAGTGCGGTTGCCTCAAGCCCGGCCTCTGGTTCCGCTTCGACAAGCTGACGCTCGACACGGTCGATCTCGTCAAGCACAACGTACAGCTGGCCCTCAACCCGCTGTGGAAGAAGGACATCGAGACCTACGAGCTCAACTTCTACGCCCACGTCAAGGCCGTGTCGGCGAGCGAGGTCACGATCGAGATCGTCAATGGCGCCCGCGTCGCCGGCACCACAGACGTCTGCCTGCTGCCCTACACCAAAATCAAGGTCGTCAACCCGCGCGCCGGCTGCACCCTCGACAAGTCAGCGCTGACGGCCATGAACGTCTACGCGGGCACGCCAGCAAACCCGAAGAACTGCGCGCCCAAGAACGAGGTCAAGCACAGCATTCCCTTGCGCGGCGCGGTCTTGGAGGCTCTGATCAACGCCGACTGCACCCGCATGGAGCAGGGCATTGTCAGCGCCGGACACCTGCCCAAGGCCGCGCTCGAGATCACTTGCACGTGCCTCGCCACCGGCAACCAGACCTCGGAGACCTGCGGCGTGCCCGAGTCCGGCTACGTCGATGGCAAGGGCTGCGACGGTTGCAACAGCAAGTTCCAAAACCTCAACACCTTGCTGAACAACTTCGGCGCGCTCGACTACAAGTGCAAAGAGGCTGGCCAGCCTGCCGCCTGCCTGACCGCCTCGTTCTCGGGCGGAATCGTCGCTGGGCCGCCGCCCGTCTGCCCCGGCTTCTGAGCGACTCGCCGACGGCTGTGGCGGTGGTGGCGCGACGGCGCGTTCGCCGAGCGACTCCTTCAAGCACCGCCGCCGTAGCTACTCGCCCTCTGAGAAGACGCGGCGCACTGTGCAGCCTTGCGGGCAACGGAAACAGGCGGACCGCTTCTGTTCGAACGCGTTGGCGTTCATGTAATCATCGAGGCACTTCTCGACCTGAAGCCGGCGCCGTCGCGGTCGGCAATAGAACTCGTCCTGCAGGTTGAGGCGCGCGTCGCGCGTCCTGGCCGCAAACGGCGCGTCCACCTCAATGGTCGTCGGCTGCAGCATGGTCGCGTCCTCCGGCAGGGGTACAGCCTCGACGCGGGTCACGAGGGCGCCCGCAAACTCGGACTAATTGAGTCCTATATCCAGGGTAGCCGGCGCTCCGCCGCTGTCAAGCGTCGTCCCCGCGCCGCGTGGCTGCGATCGCCGTCGCCATCGACAGCCGATTTGCCAGCGATGTCTGACGATTTGTGCCTCTTGGCTTGCCAAGCGACGCCGCATGCCCGATCGTCCTGACGAGAGGAAGCGCCGATGTGGAAGCTAAGCCGCAAGTCTGAGTATGCGCTGATGGTCGTCCAGCGGCTGGGCGCCCTCGGCCCCAGCGAGCAGCTGCCGGCCAGCGTGCTGGCCGACGACGGCGATCTGCCTCGTGATCTCACCGCCAAGATCCTGCAGGAGCTGCGCCAGGCCGGCATCGTGCAGTCGAGCCGCGGCGTCGCGGGTGGCTACCGCTTGGTGCGCCCGCTCGACAGCGTCGCCTTTCTCGATGTCGTGCGGCCCTTTGAGGAACACCTCGGCCTCGCTGACTGCGTGGACGGTGACGGCGGCTGCAAGCGCGCTGAGGGCTGCACGCTGCAGGGGCCGGTAGCGCGCCTCAACCACTGGTTGATGGGGCACCTGCGCGGCCTGTCGATGGCGGAGTTCGTCGGCCCTGGGCGGGGCCTTGGCCTCACGGTCGACATGCCTCAGCCCTCGACTGGCCGCGTCTCTAGCGATCGCCTCGGCAGCGTACGCCGCAACGCGCTCTAGCTCAGGAATTCTTCTTCGGCGGCAGGACGCTCGGTGGGCGGATCGCGCTCGCCGGGAGCCAACGCTCGACGGCCCACGTCGCGGTCGGCTCGACCTGGTACCTGCGCGACGGCGGCCGGTGCGCTGCCTCAGCCGGCGCGGCCGCAAGGACGGGCTCTCCGTGGCCGAAGCGGGCCGCCGCGTGAGCGGGGTCGTGCAGCGCGAGAGCACCGAGGTCGGGCACAGCGTCCGAGTCGACCGCATGCGCCGAGGCGGCCACGTGCTTCAGCGCCGCCGTGCGCTCATAGCTCAACGTCCGCACCAGCGCCTCCGGCATCATCACCACCAGCAACGACCAGGAAGGAAAGCCCGGCGGCGTCGTGCTGACGAACACCGCGTAGCCCAAGGATGCCGCCGCCGCCGCGGCCCAGATCGGGCGCTCTTCGTCGGTGGCGCGCCACACGCGGCCGAGGTTCAAGCCGATCGGCACGAGGTAGTACAGCGAGGCCAGGACGCCGCCGATCAGGCCATAGGCCGCCGTGGCGCCGAGATAGTGGTTGTGGCAAGCGAAGGGCATGCCGATCTCCGCCTGCGCCCGCTTGGCGAAGCCCAGCGTCCCGACGCCGAGCATCGGCTCTTCGGCGATGAGCTGGAGGGCGATGGTGTTGAGCTCCGTGCGGCTGTTGTCGTCGATGCGCTGCTCGCCGCCGTCGTCCTTGACCGTGCCGCCGAACCGCCGCGTCACGGCGTCTGGGGCGGTGATCACCGCAAAGCCGACGACCAGGCCGACGGCGATACCGCCGCCAATTCGCCGCATCCATTGGCGGCTCGACAGGCCCGCCAGCGAGGCCAGCCAGACCAGCGCCGCCACGGACACGCCTCGCGACACCGTGACCATCAAGGTCACGAGCAAGGGTGGCACCGCCAACAATAGCGCGCGCCGCAGACCCATCTTCTTGGTCAAACAGACCACCGCGACTGAGCTCACCGCCAGCGCGGCCGACGCCGTACCGTTGGCGTTGCCTGTGAGGCCCTCGGCGCGCACCGACCGGCGCGTGGTCCAGAAGTCGAAGCCGACCTCCGCGGAGGCGTCGAGCGTAATCACGGCGGAGACGCCGATGAGCAGCAGGCCGAGCACCTGAAAGTCCAGGGTCGAGCGCATGAACTGGTTGATGCAGATCGCGAGCAGCAGCACGCCACCGACGCGCACGAAGTCGAGGCTGCCATCGTCGGCGCGCAGGTCGGAGACGACGGTCCAGCCGGCGAACAGGGCATAGAGGGTCGGTATCGCCCAGCTGGCGCTGACCGGTCGGCCGCCGCGGACCCAGTCGGTGACGACCAGCGCGCCAGAGGCCGACAGCGCCACCTTATAGGGCGTGAACTCCGTCCCCTCGAGCAGGCTCACCGAGGTGATCGCCGCCATCACCGAGACGCCGATCATCAGCGATGGACGCACGGTCGCCGCCAGGGCGAGGCCGATGAGGACGAAGGCGCCGCTAAGCAGGTGCAAGGCATCGTAAAAGGTGGCGAACACCATTATCGCGAATGCGGCGGCGATGAACAGGGCGGGCGCGGTCACGGCGTCTCGGCTCCAGCGGCGGCCCGTCGCAACCAAGCCACCGACTCCAGGTGCATCGTCGCAGGAAAAGGATCGAGCGTCAGCACCTGCTGCAGCTGCCACCCCGCGGCGCAGAGGCCTACGAGGTCGCGCGCCAAGCTGCCCGGGTGGCACGAGACGTAGACGATGTCGCGCGCGCCGACCGCGACGAGGCTCGAGAGGGCCGCTGCGGCGAGGCCGGCGCGCGGCGGATCGACGATGACGAGGTCGAAGGCGTCCGTGGCGTCGAGACCGTGGGCGCGCAACGTGGCGGCGGCGTCTCCAGCCAGAAAGCGCGCGTGGCCAATGCCGTTGCGTGCCGCGTTGGCCTCGGCGGCGGCGACGGCCTCGGCGATGAGCTCGACACCGACCAGAGACTCGCAAAGATCGGCGACGGCGAGGCCGATCATGCCGACGCCGCAGTAGAGATCGAGCACCCGGGCCGGCGCACAACGGGCGACCAGCGCCCGGACCGCGTTTGCGATCGCCTCCGCCCCGGCGGCGTGGGGCTGAAAGAAGGCCGCCGGATGCAGCGTCAACTCCAGCGGCGCTCGGTCGGCGAGCAGCAGCCGCTGCGGCACCTGCAGCGCGCCGAAAAGCGCGGCGGTGGCGCTGCGGGTGGGCTCACCGCGCTGTACATGGGTGCGCGTCCACCAGCAGGCGTCGGGCGGCGCTGGCAGGGCGGCGAGCAGCGCGGCGAGCTCGGCGGCCAGGGCCGTGGCTTCGGCCGGAGCTGACGCCGGGGCGTCGCCCTCCGCCACGGCGCCGACGTCGAGCGCGACGTGGTCGAGGTTCGAGGTGCCGAGCTCGACGCCG
>SXNM01000148.1 GCA_005777155.1 Pseudomonadota bacterium
GCTCACCCTCGCGCGCGACGGCGTCACCGTCGGCGGCACCAGCCGCGACCCGGCCTGCCCCGGCCTCGTCGTCGGTCGGCGCACCAGCGACGACAGCGGCGGCGGGGACGGAGCCGACAGCGGCACGGGTGACGTCGCCAGCGCTGCAGACGACGGCGACGCAATGGGTGGCGTGGCGGCCGACGACGCGACACCGCCGCCAGCGCCCGGCGCAGCCGCGGCAGCGGTCAAAGGCGGCGGCTGCCAGGTTGCCAGGGCTCAAGGGAAAGGGGGCGATGGATGGGCAGCGCTGGCGCTGACTTGGGCGCTCTGGCTCGGGCTCTGGTTGGCGCTCCGCTTCCAGGCTGCGACGCCGCCGCCCGCCAGCCGGTGAACATCGCAGGCGGCGAGCACGTCAGGTCGGCCGCGGCGCCGAGCCTCGCCTGAGCGCATGCGCACGCCAAGGGACGCCGGCGTGGTGCGCGGCGCGGTGTAAATGCTCGCCAGAACCCACAGTGCACCGCTGACGGCTCTCGCCGAAGCTCCCTCTGCCGCAGACCCGCGGTCCACGGAGCACGCAATGACCCTCTCTGACCTGCAATCCCGTCTCGCCGAGCTCGGCCCACGCCGCGCCGGCAACCGCATTCCCTCGGAGCTGCGCCTCGCATTGCACGAGCACATCACGCAAGCCCGCAGCCAAGGCTTTGCCTGTACCACCTTGGCCACGCAAACTGGCATCCGCGCGACCTCTTTGGCTCGCATGGTCGCCGGCGAGCAGCACCGGACCGCGTTGGCGGGGCAGCCCGCGCGGATGCCGGTGGTGGCGGCCGCACCCAGGCCGCCGATGCACGGCCTGAGTCTGCACCTGCCGAGCGGCGCCGAGGTCCGTGGCTTGGGCCCGCCGGGGCGAGCCGATGGCGCTGACCCAGACCGAGCTGGCGCTGTTTTTCGAGGGCTGCCAGCTGGTCGGCCGCCAGCCGCTGTCGCCTGAAGAGCTCCGGCCGTAGATTCTCGAACTCGCTTGCGAAATAGTCGATTAAGGATGATCGCCAGGGCTTGTTGTGGCCAATTCGGCTTACGATACAGTGGTGCATGTGCATCGAAACTGAAACCGACATCAGCATCCTCCGGCAGAAGGCGGCGCTGCTGCAGAAGGAAAACGACCTGCTGCACGCCCGGCTGGCCGAGCCGACCGCCTAGCTCGACAAGCTGCAAAGCGGCGGCGGCGAGGCGCTTCAGCAAGAGCTTGCGTACCCCAGAGAGCGGCTGGAAGCGCAATCGCGGGCGCCGTTTGGCAAGTCGAGCGAGAAAGGAAGGTCGAGTCGGCTGCAAAGCCCGAGCGGCCGCCGCACAAGGGCCACGGTCGGCGCGAGCAGCCCAAGCCGCCGGTGGTCGAGCAGATTCACGAGCTCGACGACAGGCGCCGCGCCGACGTCGACGCCGATTTCCCGCGACGCGAGTGTCTTGATATGAGGGGAGCAGTACACGGGGCTAGGGCACCAATTCACACGGTGGACACATTTTCGGCACTGTCAAGGGCGCCCGAGCCGCCCAAGGCCTTGACGACGACGGCTCGGGCGTCGATGGTGTCGGTGGGATCCCGCGACAGCACAGGGACAAATCGCCATGCACAGCGCCCAGAGCGGTCCGACAAAGCTCCTGGCAAAGGGATGGCTGCGCGCGAGCTCGACCGTGCTCAGCCTGCTCACTGCTGGCTGTGGCTCTCCCGGCGGCGGCGCGGCTGGGGGCGGATTTGCCTTCAGCGACGCCGCGACAGAGACAGGCAGCGGAGACGCTTCGGCGACCACGGACGCGTCGACAGCGGACACGTCGACCGCGACGGGCGCAGACAGCGCAGCCAACGACACGGGAGCAGGGACGGGCGGCACCGACGCGACCGGAAGCGACGGGGCCCCAGCCGACGCCAGCTGCACCGGCAGCCAGCCCTGCGACGACGGCGACCTGTGCACGCAGGCCGATAGCTGCGTCGACGGCGTCTGCAAGGGCTTGCCTCTGGACTGCAACGCGGGCCTCGGCCCCTGATCTGTAGGGGCGTGCGAGCCGAGCCTCGGCGTCTGCGTCACGGCGAACAGAGACGCCGGCTGTGATGATGGAAATCCGTGCACCGCCCCTGACAGTTGCCTTCTCGGCACCTGCATCGGCTTCCCAGTGGATGGCTGCTGCATCTCCAGCTGCAAAGGGAAAGCTTGCGGCGACGACGGCTGCGGTGCCTCGTGCGGTAGCTGCCCAAGCGGCCAAATTTGCGGCGCCGGTGCCTGTGTGACGTCGAGCAAAGCAGGGGAGCAGTGCAGCGACGCGTTGGCGATCGGCGGGCTGCCGTTTCAGCACGTTGGGACGACCAACGGGGCCAAGAACGACCTAAGCGCTCCGGACAATGCGTGCTAAGCGGCGTCGCTTGGCCTCTTCGGCGCGGACGTCGTGTACAGCTACACCGCTAGCGAAGCCGTCACCCTGGCCCTCACCGTGAGCGGCTATTCGAACAAGCCCTCGCTCTACGTCGCGACCGACTGCTTCGACTTCAAGAACACCTGTTTGACCGGAGCGCTCGGCTTTGGACAGAACACGCTTGGGCCATCGTATGCGGCAGTCTCCAAGGGCCAGACCGCCTACATCGTCGTCGACGCCGACGGCGCAGGTGGCGACTTCACCCTCGACGTGAAAGCGTGCACGCCCAACTGCAAGGACAAGGTCTGCGGCGGCGACGGCTGCGGCGGGACGTGCGGAGACTGCCCGCTGCTCTCGGCCTACAACTGCAGCAGCGTAGGGACATGTCTATGCGTGCCAAACTGCTATGAAAAGTCATGCGGATCGGACGGATGTGGCGGGACATGCGGTAAGGCGTGCGGCGCCGGCCAGATCTGCGACGGCGCAACGATGGCCGGCCAATTTACCGGAAATTGCGTCAAGGCTGACCAGCTGGGCGACACCTGCAGCGCAGCGGTCAACGTGACGGGTTCGCCATTTGTCCACAACGGCACCACCGTCGGGCTTGGCAACGACCTCTATGGCTGGGCGTTCTGCGAGGGCAACGGCACTGGTGCCTATTATGGCGATGAGGCACCCGACAAGGTCTTTCGCCTCGCCGGCGAGACAGCTGCGACGTACCTCGTGGAGCTCAAGGAAGAGAGCACCAACCTTGAGCTCTACGCGTTGACCGACTGCACCAAGCCGATGTCGTGTCTGCAGACCTCTTATCAGGCGCAGACGTTGAAGTCTCAGCTCTTGGTGGAGGCGAGCGCAGCTCGGCCTGTCTATGTGGCCGTCGACGGCAGCAGCCAGCAAAGCGGCACGTTCTTGCTTGAGGTCAAGCGCTGCGAGCAGCCGGCGGATTGTCCGACCGCGACGCCCGGTGACACCTGTACGTGGCCCATCGACGTCAAGGCGTTGCCCTACAGCGCCACGGGCAGCTTGGGCCTCCACGGCTACACCCTGCCGAAGGGCGCCTGCGGTGCGCCCAAGAGCCTCGGCTCGGCGGCGGCCAACACCGCGTACCGCCTTGTAGCGAGTGGGAACGGGACCTACACCGTGACTGTGACGGGCACGGGCGGCATGGACCCCATCGTCTATGCCGCCAAGGACTGTCTCGCCATCGGCGCCAGCTGCCTGGGCTACGCAGACAAGACGGGTGAGAAGGGCGTTGAGGTGCTGGCAATTGCCGCCAAGGCTGGCGACGTGGTGCATATCATCGTCGACGCGACGAGCAATGCAGGCGGCACCTATAGCATCGCCATCACGGGCCCGTGATGGACGCTCCACGTGACGCGACGCGCGCAGAGGTCTGACGTCTCGCCACGTCCAGCTGCGCTTGTCGCTGTCGATTGGCGGCGCCTCGGGCGCGCTGCTGCAGGGCCACGGCGACCTCACCGGGGGCGCGACGGTGCTGTCGCACGAGCTGCAGGCCACCGGCTCGCTCTTCTTGCGCTCGCTCTTCATGACCGTCGCGCCGAGGGTGTTCTCCGCCCTCGTCCTTGGCGTGCCGGACCGGGCCCAGGGCCGCTGGCTCGGCAACGTCGCGGCGCGGACAGGCCACGCAACGCTCGCAGCAGGGCGCTACTGCAGCCGCAGACGGGCCTCGCGCCAGACGACGCCGCCGCGGCCATCGCGGGCCACGACCACGACGTCCACGACGTCGTCCGAGGCTTTGAGCGTGAGGACGTTGTCTGGTTCGGCGTCGTAGGAGCGCTGCTGGTCGAAGGTGCCCGCGGTCGAGAACCAGGAGAAGGTCAGGGACTCCTTGACCGGGCCCGATGCGGCGTCGGCGGCGATGGGCTCGAGGCTACCCGGCGCCCATACCGGCGTCAGCGCGATCTCCCCAGGCGAGAAGTCCGGTGGCGCCTGCGCGGCCGTGCTGTGGCCGCCGACCAGCAGGTCGTCGAGCGTCGGATTGTTGTGGCGATCGGAGTCGCCGGTGGCGACGCGTAGCGTCTTGGTGCCGATGACGCAGCGGTCGCGGTCCTGGCATCCCGCCGCGAGCCACGCCTCGATCCCGGCTGGGCAGCCGGACGGGAAGGCCGCGGCCTCGGCGACACCGACGAGCACCTGAACGTTGAGCGCCGGTCCCGATCCGTCTGCCGAGGGCGGCTTGGCGCCATCGCGCGACAGTCCCTGTTCGGCTGCCCACCGCTGAGCGCCGGCCAGCGCGGCGAGCACGTCGCCGCCGTCGACCGCCGCCGTCGCCTCGACGCCGAGATCGACCAACATGCGCTCGTCGAGGCAGCCGAAGCTGCCGTCTTTGGACGCGGTGGTGAGGCAGAGGCCGTAGGCATGACAGAGCGGCGCCCCGGTGGCGACGCCGACCACCTTGGGGCGCAGGACGCTGCGCTCTGCCGGCCCTAGCCCAACCCAGGGAGGATCGGCCTGCAGCGCCACCAGCCGCAGGTGGTTGACCAAGGAAGGCGGGTCAAAGGAGTCGTTGCAGCCCGCTGCGCCGACGAGCGCCCACAGGATCGTCACCAGCCCGAGCCACCGGGCCCGCCTGCGGAAGCCCACGACGTCGCCGGCGCTGACCTCGACACCGCTGACCTCGACAGCGCTGACTTCGACTCCGCTGACTGGTGGCCGCTCGCCCGTGGCCGGCCAAGGTTGTGCCCATCCCCTTGTCATCTCCCCCTCCCGCCCTGGTACCGCCGCATCGCGAAGCGCTGCGCCGAGCGTCGCTGCCAGGCCTGCCTCCGAGAGTAGGCGATTCAGACGGACTGTCAAGCTTCAACTCGCCTATTTCGACTAATAAGCCTTGACAGAGAAGTCTATATCGCCTATATCGTCCGAGAAGGGGAGGCGACTCGCTCCTTAAACATGTTGAGGAGGCGGCGATGGAGTTCAACGGGAGAGGCGCAGACAGTCAGCAGCGGCGGCGCGCGGCGGCACGGGTGCGGCTGCGCGCGGCGGCGGCGCTCGCTGCCCTGGCGTGCCTCACCGTGGCCGTCGCAGCCCCTCTGCCCGCGACGGCGGCGCCATCGGTCACGGTGGTGCCCCCCGTCCTGACCCAGTACGTGCCGGCGGCGCTGCCGGCTGGCGTCACGCTGAC
>SXNM01000149.1 GCA_005777155.1 Pseudomonadota bacterium
GGCAAGGGCACCCTGCAGGTCTGGCGCGGCATCGAGGTCGGCCACGTATTTTATCTGGGCACCCGCTACTCGGCGCCGATGCAGGCGACATTCCTCGACGAATCGGGGCGCGAGCAGCCTTTTGTGATGGGCTGCTATGGCATCGGTATCAGCCGCATCTTGGCCGCCGCGATCGAGCAACACCACGACGACGCTGGCATCTGCTGGCCTGTCGCCTTGGCGCCGGCCGAGGTCATCGTCCTGGACCTCGAGAAGGACGGCGGCGAGCGCGCGCGCGCACTATACCAGGGGCTCCTCGCCGCCGGCGTCGATGCCGTGCTAGACGATCGTGACGTTCGACCGGGCGTCAAGTTCGCCGACGCCGATCTGGTCGGCTGGCCGCTGCAGGTCGTTGTCGGTCGTCGCGCCGCCGAAGGCATGGTCGAGGCGAAGGTGCGGGCGGGCGGCGTCCGGGTTGAGGTCGCCCTTGACGGGCTGGTGGCGCGGATCCAGGCCGCGATCGCGAGCGCACGGAGCGGCGCCGCGCTCACCTTGTCGGCATGAGCCTGCCGAGACTCTGGCTTCGGCTGGAGGCGCCACATCTCGAGCCGCTTGAGCCCGTCTTGGACATCCTGGAGGGCGAGGAGGTCGCGATCTTGCTCGGTCCTGCCCTGCAGCTCGCGGTCGGACCTGGCCTCGTGCCCGCGCTGGCAGCGAGCGGCTTCGACTGCTGGCTCGACCTGACGCTCCCCGCCGACCTAGCTGACGTCGATGTCTGGGCCAGGCTGCTGACGAGATCGCAGGCGAAGGGCGTCGTCGTAGGTGGCGAGACCCTTTTGTCCGAGGCGGGCCTTCCAGAGCTGGCCGCGGTCGCGCGGCTGGTAGAGGCGCTCGGGACGCGGCCACTTCTGCTTAGATCGCCGCCTAGATTTGCGGCCGCGCACTCCGGAGATGGGCCGCTGGCCGGCGCGCTGCGGGCTATGGGGGTCGCGGCGTTGGTGACGCCTTCCGAGGGCAGGCAGGAGCAGGGGGCGGGGACTGGGCGCCACCTGCCACAGGTCGATGAGGGCGCCGCGGCGGCGCCTGCCGCCTTCTCCGCCGGTCATGGCGGCGCATCGGCGCCGCCGGAGCGCTACATCGATCGCCACCTCGCCCGCCACGCCGATCCCCCGCACTACCTCGCCCAGCTGCAGAGCGCGCTGCGATCGGTCGAGGCCTGACGATGGGGCGTGGCTTGCCTCCGCCCGCCCAGGGGCGCCACAAGGGGCCGGGGCGCGGCATGGCCGGACCCACCTCGCGGTCTCACGGCGTCGCGCCAGCGCTAGGCGGCCGGGGTGCAGAGTCGAAGGGGGGCCCGGGTACGGCGCCAGCGCGGCCGCAGCCCGGCCGCCACGCCGAGAGCGGCGGAGAAGACCTCATCGTCGGCGCGCATGTCGTACAGATCGTGCTGCAGCGTCAGCCCCGGCGTGTGCGCGCGATCTATTGCTGGTCACGTGACGCCCGGCTGGTCGCTGCGATGCGAGCGCTCTGGGCCCAGGCGACCTCTGGTAGCACCCACGGGACGGCGACATGGCACGACGAGCCGCCAGCTGCGCTGGCGGCGAACCACCTCGCCCAGGGGGTGGCATTGCAGGTACGACCGTACCCATACTGCGATCTCGACGATCTCCGCCGCCGCTCCGCCGCCCGCGACCCCGCCGCAGGCCCAGCGCTGCTGCTTGCGCTCGACGGCATCACAGACACCCACAACCTCGGCGCGATCTTGCGCTCAGCCGCCTGGTTCGGGGTCGACGGTGTCGTGCTGCCGGCCGATCGCGCCGCCCACGTCACCCCAGCTGCGGAGCGCATCGCTCGCGGCGGCGCCAGCCTCGTCTCGGTTGCTATCGTGACAAACCTGGCGAGATCCTTGACGACACTCGCGGATGACGGCTGGCTGGTGGTCGGGACTGCCCTCGAAGGGGCGGCAGGCGATCTCTGGCGGCTGCGGCGCGATCAGCCGATCGTGCTCGTCCTCGGCGCCGAGGACACCGGAATCCGCCCCCTGGTGCGACGAGCCTGCCAGCAGGTCGTGCGCCTAGATGGGGACGCAAGTGTTCAATCGCTCAACGTATCTGCGTTCGCGGCGGTCGCGCTCGCCGCGCTTCAGCGCGCCCTGGTGCGCCCCTCGCAGTAGGGCGTTGGCGGGTCCATCGGCGCAGCGACTCGGTCGACCGCGCTCCGCCGCTTGACATGGCAGGTAGCCTCCTGTATCTCCAGCGGCCCTTGCCCCCGGGTGGCTGCGCGCCGTTCGGGGGTTGTTCTGAAGCAGAGCACGGAAATCGCAGGCTAAACGCCGACGCGAGGCCCAAGCCGAGCCCAGAACTCCCGACCGCGCAAGCGGGTTGACATGGCGAGCACGTCGACGTCCGCGGACCCTCAGGGCGCGGCGGTCAGCCACGCTGGCGTAGCTCAACTGGCAGAGCAGCTGATTTGTAATCAGCAGGTTGCGGGTTCAAGTCCCTCCGCCAGCACCGAGCACCGGCACGTATGATCCGCCCCTAGCGCCGGAGGATTGCCCGAGCGGCTAAAGGGGGCAGACTGTAAATCTGCTGGCGCGAGCCTACGGTGGTTCGAATCCAC
>SXNM01000018.1 GCA_005777155.1 Pseudomonadota bacterium
AGCCGGCAGGCAACATGATCGTCGACATCGGCGGCTGCACCACCGAGATCGCCGTCATCTCGCTGGCCGGCATCGTCTACAGTCAGAGCCTGAAGGTCGGCGGCGACCGGATGGATCAGGCCATCGTCCAGCACCTGCGCCGCAAGCACAGCCTGCTCATCGGCGAGCGCACGGCCGAGGCGATCAAGATCCGCATCGGGACGGCGTCGCGGGTGCGCGAATTGGAGCAGTTCGAGGCGCGAGGACGCGACCTCCAGCACGGCGTACCGAAGGTCGTCACGGTCCACTCCGAGGAGATCCGAGAGGCGCTTGAGGAGCCGCTGATCGAGATCGTCAACGCGCTCCGCACGGCCCTGGAGGCGACACCGCCGGAGATCTCCGCCGACATCGTCGACAAGGGTATCGTCCTCGCCGGGGGCAGCGCTCAGCTGCGCGGCCTCGATCAGATGCTCCGCGACCAGACCGGCCTACCAGTCCTGATGGCCGACGATCCCGTCGCGGCCGTGGTGCTCGGCGCCGGCGCGCTCCTCGACAACCCGACGCTGCTGCGCCAAGTCGCCCTGCCCTAGCGGCCGCACCAAGAGAGACGCCAATTCGGCGAAACGGCATCGGACTCGCCGAGTCGCGCCGCAAGGGAGCGCCGCGTCACCGAGCCAATGGTCGGGTCATTCCGGAAGGCAAGAAGAGGCGGTGGTCGGCCAGGCTAGCGGGCAGCCACGCCGCGACAAGTGGCGGCGGCGAGCGGCGACTCCGCGCCCAGCTCCTCTGGCGTACAAATCGATCGCACCGCTGCAGCGGCTCGCGCCGCGTCAGCCAAGTGAACTGCGGGCGAAGCCCGCGTCCGTCTCTAAGACCTCTTGGGGGAAAGGCCTCTCGATGGACGCGACTCGCGACGGCAGCACAGCCGCATCAACGGCGGGTGGGCCCGCCTGCGCCACGATCAGGCGTTGGCCGGATCGTCGGCGGTGCTGAACAGCTCGCGGTGCGCGGCGTGCCGAGCCTCAAGCGAGGTCACACCGACCGGGGCGCGAGCCCCGTCAGCGTCGAGGCGACGCGCCAGAGCGCGGGCGACGATCTGGTGCGTGCGCGTGGTCTGCGCCGCCCCATCGCCCTGGTTGGCGAGGAAGAGGTCGAACTCAGCGCTGCGGGCCACCGGCTCAAGGCGCGCGCCGCGACGGCAGGCCTCGACGCGGAGACGCTCGCCGCTGCTGCGGTTCTCCAGCAGGAATGGCAGCGCACCGCGATCGACCGCGCCGACCTCGGCGACGTGCCAATCGCCGACATTCGCCAGCTCGACCGCGTCGGTGCTGCCTTGAAGCGCACGAGCGCCGGCGGCGACCACGGCGGCGCCAGCGACCGAGCTGCCGACCAGATGGATGAAGTCTCGACGGGACATGGACATGACAACCCCCCAGGTGTTGCAGAGAACGACCCTGCCCCTACGATACCGCCAGCGCAGGCAGACGTCAACGCTCGCGTGGCCTGCGCCGCTGGGCGGCTTGGGAATTGCTGGGAATCGTTGCCGCACCTGACTCCTCGGCGCAGCGGCCCCGTCACCCCACACCGCCGATCCAGACGCGGTCCTCCGAAGCGACGACGACGCCATCGGTCGCGACCTCGAGACCCACCCTGCTCGCGCCGCCCTGCACGGCGGATCGACGGCCGACACCCCTTGCCAGTGGCTAGACCATCCACTAGACTCTCGGCCCCCGCTCATTTTGGGTCGGGGTAACGACGCACGCCCCCACACGGCGAGTCTGGCGCGGCAAGAGCTGCAACGCTTTGACAAGTCAGGGTTCCGTGCCCGAAGTTGGCGCAGTGCCAGCGGCTGGGTACCCCGGGGGCGGAGGGAGAACGGAGCCATCATGAGCAACCCCAATACGCCCCCAGCCAGCACGACGGTCTCCATCAAGGAGATGCTCGAGGCCGGCGCCCACTTCGGCCACCAGACTCGGCGCTGGAACCCGAAGATGCGGCCCTACATCTACGGCGCCCGCAACGGCGTGCACATCATGAACCTGGGCAAGACCGCGAAGCTGTTCCGCGATGCCCAGAACTTTCTGTCGCGCGTCACCGCCAAGGGCGATCAGGTCCTGTTTGTCGCTACCAAGCGCCAGGCCCGCGAGATCGTGCGCGAAGAAGCCGTGCGCGCTAGCATGCCAGTGATCGACCACCGCTGGCTTGGCGGCACGCTGACCAACTTCAAGACGGTGCGGACCTCGATCGAGAAGCTCTCTGAGATGGAGAAGATGCTCGAGCCGCACATGGCCGCCCGCCTGCCCAAGAAAGAGGTCGCCAACCTCCGCAAGGATCACGAGAAGCTGGCGCGCACCCTCGGCGGTCTTCGCAACATGCCGAAGATGCCCGGCGCGATCTTCGTCGTCGACCCGGTGCAGGAGCACATCGCCGTCGCTGAGGCCCGTCGGCTCGGCATCCCAGTGGTCGCGCTGGTCGACACTAACGGCGATCCGGACGTGCTTGACTACCCGATCCCCGCCAACGACGACGCGATGCGCAGCATCCGCCTCTTCGTCGCCGCCGCCGCCGACGCCTGTCTGACCGGCGCCGCTGCCGGCCGCACCGCCTTCGCCCGCGACTTCGATGGCGTGGGCGCGGTCGCCGCCGCCGACACCAGCCGCGTCGACGTGATCGTCAAGCCCCGCGCAGGCAAGCACGAGCCGGTCGAGCAGGCCGAGCCGGCGGCCGTCAGCGATGAAGAGGACGACTTCGAGGACGAGGCGTAGCCGACCGCCCGACGGTTCACGTCGGGTCTGTCGCGGCGAGTCCAGAAGCCGAGGCTCTACGCCCCAAATGGGCGACGGCAAGCACCCGAGGGGTCCGCGCGCACGGCGCGGGCGCCGTAACCGTACACCAGCGCCCGATGCCTAGTGGCTGGGCGCATAGGACGCCGACGACCGGCGCCGCGAGGAAGACCATGGCCGAGATCTCCGCCAAGCTCATCAAGGAATTGCGCGACATGACTGGCGCGCCGATGGGTGACTGCAAAAAGGCGCTCACCGAGTGCGACGGCGACATGAAGAAGGCGCAGGAGTGGCTGCAGAAGAAGTCGGCCGCCACGGCGACAAAGAAGGCCGGCCGCACCGCCGCTGAGGGCATCGTCGCGGCCTATGTCCACCACGACGGCAAGACCGGTGTGCTGGTCGAGATCAACTCCGAGTCGGACTTCGTCGCCAAGAACGAAGACTTCCAGCAGTTCGCCCGCGACGTCGCGATGCAGATCGCGGCGATGTCGCCCAAGTACGTCCGCCCGGAAGAGATCCCCGCCGATGAGCTGGCGACCCAGCGCGAGATCTTCGAGCACCAGGTGCGTGAGCTGGGCAAGCCCGAGGCGTTGGTGCCGAAGATCGCCGAGGGTAAGCTGAAGGCGTGGTACGCCGACATCTGCCTGGTCGAGCAGCCCTTCGTCAAGGACGAGAAGGGTCGCCGCATCGCCGACGTCCTGACGGAGCTGGTCGGACGCATCGGTGAGAACCTGGTCATCCGTCGCTTCACCCGCTTCGAGTTGGGCGAGGGCATCGCTAAGAAGGAAGACGACTTCGCGGCCGAGGTCGCGCGTATGGCGGGCTAGCCCTCCCCGAAGCGTTGGCGCGACGCCAGGGCCAAGCTGCCTCTGCGCCGCGGCGCCCGCTGACTTGCGATCGACGGTCGGCTGTTTCGGCGATGTCAGAGCTGTCGGCGCTGTCGGCGCTGTCGGCGCTGTCGGCGCTGTCGGCGCTGTCGGCGCTGTCGGCGCTGTCGGCGCTGTCGGCGCTGTCGGCGCTGTCGGCGCTGTCGGCGGTGCGGTTCGCCGCCGAGGTCGCCTCTGCCCTGCAGGCGGTCGTCCACGCTCGAGTCGCGCGCCGCGAGCAGCGTCTGGACATCATCTCGCTACAAGGGACCGCGACGGCGGCAGAGGCTCGGGTCCATTCCTCCCGCATCGACCGCGTGTGCGGCTCGCGTGGGCGGGCGCCACGGCGGCGTGCTGCGTGAGGCGACGGTTGACATCGGCGCGGCGTGCGGCCCTCGCGTGGTCGCACACCGCAGTCGATCATCGCCTGCTGGGACACCAAGCTGCGCCCGAGCAGCCGGCGAGGCCGCGCCCGCGTGCCGTCTGCATCCTCGCCCCCACAGACAGCTGCTCCGCGGCCCAATGTCGCCCCGATGCGGCGGCCGACTCGCGCGCCGCTTGTCGCCCCGCTCACGGATGGTGTACACCGCCGCGCCAGCCGGCGACTCCCCCGCCCGGCGCATGGGGGCCGCATGACGCGCTACAAGCGGATTTTGCTGAAGCTCAGCGGCGAAGCATTGGCGGCCGGCAACGGCTATGGCATCGACGCCGGCACCCTCGAGCGCATCGCGGCGGAGGTGATCGCGGTGCACGCCCTCGGCGTCGAGATCGCGATCGTCATCGGCGGAGGCAACATCTTTCGTGGCATGGCCGGCGCCAGCGGCGGCATGGATCGCGCCACGGCTGACTATATGGGCATGCTGGCGACCGCCATGAATTCGCTCGCGATCCAGGATGCCTTGGAGAAGCGCGGCGTGGAGACTCGGGTGATCAGCGCGATCACGATGCGCCAGATCTGTGAGCCTTACATTCGACGCAAGGCTTTGTTACACTTGGAGAACAAGCGAATCATCATCTTCGCGTGCGGCACCGGCAACCCGTACTTCACTACCGACACCGCGGCCGCGCTGCGCGCCAAGGAGATGGCCTGCGAGGTCATCCTGAAGGCGACCAAGGTCGATGGCATCTACGACGCCGATCCGAAGCTGATTCAGACCGCGCGGATGCTGCCTGAGGTCAGCCACCATGAGGCGCTGTCGCGGCGGCTCAAGGTGATGGACGCCACCGCGTTGTCGCTGTGCATGGAGACTGAACTGCCGATCGCCGTCTTCAACCTCGGCGTCGCGGGCAACATCGAGCGGGTCGTGCGCGGCGAGCGCGTCGGCACGCTGGTGCACGCCGCCGCGCCTATCACCCTCGCCCAGCCGAACGCGAGCGCCTGAGCCCCGGGAGGCCCCCCAAATGCTCGAAGAGATCATCGCCGAAGCCGACGACCACATCGAGAAGGCCTTTGAGTCTTTTCGCAAGGAAGCCGCCAAGCTGCGCACAGGGCGCGCCCACCCTGGCCTGCTCGACGGTATCCGCATTGAGTACTACGGCTCCAGCACGCCGCTGCATCAGATCGCCAATGTCTCCGCCGTCGATGCGCGCCTGCTGCAGGTAAAGCCCTGGGAACGCAACCTCTGCAATACCATTGAGAAGGCCATCTTGCAGAGCGACCTTGGGCTGACACCGAGCAACCGGGGCGACGTGGTGTTGCTGCCGGTGCCAGCGCTGACCGGCGAGCGGCGCAAAGAGCTGGTCAAGGTGCTCAAGGTCGAGGCCGAGAAGGCCAAGGTCAGCGTCCGCCAAGGCCGCCGCGACGCGCTAGACCTCATCGACGCCATCGAGGACATGGGCGATGACGACCTCGACCGCGCCCGCAAGACGGTCCAAGATCACATCGACACGGCCATCAAACGGATCGACGCCTTCACTGCCGAGAAAGAGGCCGAGATCGTCGCTGGCCCGTAGCGGCGCGACGTCATCACGCTGAGGTCGAGTCGCTAGCTCCAGCCGCCGCCGCCGCCGCCGGCGCTGTCGGTCGCCCAGGCGCGCAGGGCGCTGTGGGTCGCTGCGAGCCACGCCTGCGCGGTCTGACCGGTGGCCAAGGCGAAGGCGTCATTGAAGCTGCGACCCTGGCGCATGGCGCGGCACAGCGTCGCCAGCCTGCGGTCGCCAAAAGCTTGCAGCCAGCGGTCAAAGGACACGGCGGCCACCGCGTAGACGGCGTCCGGATGCTGGGCCATGACCAGCGCGTCGGCGTCGGCAAGCGCCTCGGCGTCACGGCGGAGGCCAACTTGCCGCTGCCGGGCGGCCGCGGGGCGACCCTCGCTGGCGACCACGGCCATGCCCTCGCGGAACCAGCTCGGCAGGGCCACGGCCCCGTCGCGTCCAGGCGGGGCGCAGCGTTGAAAAAGCAACGCGTGGGCCAGCTCGTGGCAGAGCACGGTGCGCAGGACGTGGTTGGCCGGCGGCTGCGGCCATTTGCAGGGCCGAAGCAAGATGAGCCGCGTCGACGTAGCGGCGGCACAGAGCGGACCGTCGACGGGCGCCTCGGCCAGGGCCGCGAGGGCTTGCTGGTCGTCGACGGTGAGCAGGGTCAGGGGCAGTGAGAAGCGGCCAAAGGCGGCCAACGGCGCCAGGATGGCCTCTAGATCGCGCCGCACCAGGGACGCCACCTCTGGGTCGAGGTCAGGCGCCCACCGCAGCTGGAGGCCGCTCGCTGCGTCGCGGGCGCCCTCGACTGGCTCAGCCGGCACCGGCGCCGTCGACCTGGCTCGGTGTGGGGCCGCCGTGGGTTTGGGGGACCATTTTGGTCACGCCCTTGTTCGAGCTGGGCGGCGCATTGCGTGGCGGCGGCGTGCCGGACTCGGTCAGCGTGAAGCCGGGATCGCAGGCCAGCGTGCCCGTCATCAGCGAGAGGGAGAGCAGCAGCTTGGGCAGGCGGGCCATGGCGAACTCCAGGGGCGCAGGGCTAGGCGTGCGCGTCGCTGATGGTAGCATCGCGCGCCGGCGCAGCAACTTTTGCCGCGGCTTGGGAGCGGTCGATGGCAGAGGCATCCGGACCACAGATCGGGGTCACGCTCGGCGAGGCCGTCGGCATCGGCCCGGAGGTGGTCGTCGCCGCGCTGGCGACGCTGCCGATCGACGTCCACGCGACGATCTACGGTCAGGCCGTGGTGTGGGCGGCGGTCCGGGAGCGGCTGGCTGCGTCGGTGCAGCCTCGGGTGCAGTTCGTGGCGGTGCCGAGCTGCGGCGCCGACCTGCGCCCGGGCGTCAGCGACGAGCACAGCCGGCTCGACGCCTACGTCGCGCTTGAGGCGCTGGCGAACGCGGCTGTCGCTGGCGACCTAGACGCCATGCTCACCGGCCCGGTACCCAAAGCGATCTTCACGCACTTGCCCGAGCCGCCCGCGGGCCAGACAGAGTACCTGGCGGCGAGGCTGGGCGCGCGGCGCTTCGCGATGATGTTGGCCGGTCCGCGGCTGCGGGTGGTGCCGGTGACGACCCATCTGCCGCTGCGACGCGTGGCCGACGTGCTGACGGCCGAGGCGATCGTCGAGGCCAGCTTCGCTGCCGAAGGTGACCTGCGCGCGGTTTTTGGCATCGAGGCGCCTCGGCTCGGCATCTGCGGCCTCAACCCGCACGCTGGAGAGGGCGGCCGCTTCGGCGACGAAGAGTCGCGCATCATCGCGCCGGCCATCGCGACGCTGCGGGCGGCCGGCGTCAACGCGGTCGGGCCCCTCGCCGCCGACACGGCCTTTCGCGCCGGCTATCTCGGCGAGTTCGACGCCGTCGTCGCCATGTACCATGACCAGGCGCTCGGGCCGCTCAAGACCGTTCACTTCGCCGACGCCGTCAACTTCACCTGCGGCCTACCAGTGCCGCGCGTCTCACCGGATCATGGCACCGCCTACGATCGCGCCGGCCAAGGCAGCGCCGATCCGCAGAGCGCCATCGCGGCGCTCGCGATCGCTTGCCGCGCCGGGCGGGCACGACGGCGAGCCGGGGCGCCGGCATGAGGATGGCTGGTCGGCGCCGCGTCGCGCTGCGCCAGCGTGTCGGCCCTGCTGTCACGCTGGCGGCGCTGTTCTGCATCGGCTGCGGTAAGCCCGCGCCGCCTGCAGCGCCGGGCCCGGCGGCGCTCGCTGCACATTCGACGGCGGGCGTGGCGAGCGCCTCAGGTGAGCGTCCGACGCGAGCAGCGCAGGTCGCCGCCCCGGCGGTCCCGGCGAGCGTCGCGGTCATCGACCCGAGCGAGGTGCCGCCGTCGCGATCGCCGGAGTTGGCAGCCCTCGTCGCCGCGACTGGGCTGCAGCTGCCGCGGTCGCGCTGCCAGCAGCTCATCGCGCTGCCGGGCAACGACAGCGAGGCGCCATCGCCGGTGCCCGCGGTGGTCGCAGCGCCGACGGGCCTGCTGCTCGACGGCCTACGGGTCGGCGACCTCGACTGCCGCCTCGGCGACAGCGCCTGCCCGGCGACGGCGCCGCCACCCGCGGCGCGCTTTCAGCTGCCAGTCGACAGCCTGGGGCGGTCGGGCGAGGTGACGGTGCACACCGCGCTGCTCTCCGCGCTTCGCCGCCAAGGCAGAGGATCTGCCGGTGGTCGGGCGATCGTCCTGTTCGCCGACGCCCGGCTCTCGGCGCAGACGCTGTTGATTCTGTGGCAGACCTTGCTGGCGGCGAATCGGCTGCCGACCCTCGGGGCCGAATCCGACGGCTGGGCGGTGGCGCACTGGCCCAATGAGCCGCCGCCGGAGTCCCTACCGCCGCCGACGCCGCGCGCTGGCAGCGAGCCGCTCCCGGACGACGTCGAGGCGCTGGTGCTGGAGCTCGACGGCGCGCCTTCTGCGGCGACGGCGCTGCTGACTCGGCGCGGCGGCGGGGTCTTGCAGCGCCCTTGCCGAGACCATGCGCCGACGGGCGGTTGCCGCCAGACGCTGCGCGACGCCCTTGCCGCGCGGCCCGATCTCCAGGAGGTCACGCTTGACCTCGGTTATGGCCTCGATGTCGCGACGGTCGCGGCGTGGATCGAGGCGCTCCGCGACCCCTGTCAGCGCGATGCGGCGGGCGCCTGCGTCGGCCAGGCGCCGGCGGCGCTCGCCGTGAACTGGATCGGTCGCCGCGGCGCCCAGTGGAGCGACAGCGTCGGCGATCCCTCGCGGGAAGGCGCCCCCGTCCCCGCCCACACCCCACCGTCCGACCCTGGCGTGCGCACTGCGCCGTCGGCTGCGGCTGCACCGCAAGGCGGCGCAAGCGGCGACAAGCTGCCGCCCGAGAGCCTGCTGCTTGGCCGTGGCCCGCCAGGCGGCGCCCCGAGTTTGCTGCGACTGCGGCCGCAAGGGAGCAAGTGATGCGGCGCTGGCTCGACGCGGAACGCTTTCCCGGGCGCCGGCACTTGGCCGCCATCGCCCGCGATCACCGACCGGCCTCTGGCGGCGGCAACTACGCCGGTGCGCTCGCCGAACAGGTCCGCGATCGATGGGCGGCGGCGATCGGCTGCGCTCCCGAGGCGCTCGTCCTCTGCGCCAGCGTGGCAGAGGCCGCGCGCCTATGCTGCGCCGCGTTTCTGCGGCCCACGGATACGGCCCTGCTGGCTCGCCCAAGCTCGGTGACCTGGCCGGCGGCGGTCCTTGGCGCCGGCGCCGCGTTCGTCGACCTCGGCCGGCTGGCCGATGGCGCCGTCGATCCTGCCGGAGCCCGCTTCGCCGCCGAGGCCCACCCCGGCGCGCTGTGGCTGCTCGACGCGCCCTCGCTCAGCGGAGCCGACGATTGCGCTGACCTCTGGTCAACGCTAGAGGCGGCCCACCGCAGCGACGATGGTGCGACCGTCGTCATCGACGCCAGCCGCGAGCTGGCCTATGTCGGCGCCGGCGGCGCCAGGGTCGCGCCCTGCTCGGCGACCCTATTGGCCCTCCGTGACCCCCTGGCCCCGCAAGCAGCGCTGCTCTGCGCCGTGCGGGTCGGTCCCGAGGACTTCGGGGGCCCGGCGGCCCTGCTCGGCCCGGCGCAGCTCCCAGCGCCGCTGCTTGAGCTCGCGCTCGCCGCCCTTCAGCGGGCCGAGCATGCCGACCCCGCCGCGCTGGCGGACCAGGCCGCGGCGCTCAGCGAGGCGGTGACGGCGGCCTTGACGACTGCCGTCGGCGCGCATCCAGGCGTGGCACGACTCGGCGGTCTCGGCCTGCACGTTGCGCTGCGCTGCGATGGTGGCGACGCCGTGGCGGTGGCGAAGCTCCTTGGTCGCCACGGGCTGTGCGCCGACGCCTATGGCGGTGGGGCGATGCGCGATCTCGTCCTGGTCGCTCGCCCGTAAGTGCCCACGCGCCCTCGGGCACGGCGATGGGACGACCGCCGACTCGAGCAGTCGACCGCCGACGCAAGGAGTTCACCGCCGACTCGAGCAGTCGACCGCCGACGCAGCGAGTTCACCGCCGACGCGGCGACCAGCGTCGTGCTGGCGCGCGGGGGTCGGGGCGTCGAGCTGCGATGGCGGGCCACGGCGTCTGCAAATCAACGCGCTCGCGGTCTATCGGCGCCGGGCCGACACCGTAGGCGCGGCCGCCACGCCGTCCTTGTGCGCCGCCACGACCTCGACCTGGACGCCGTGGAAGGCGGCGACGTCCTGCAGCGCGCCGAGGAGCGGGCCGTTCAAGATGGCGGCGACCCGCGCGGGCGCCTCGATGCGTAGCTCGGCGCCGCGTTGGCTGCCGTCCTGGCAGAGGCGGCGGATGCGCTCCAAGGTCTCGATCGCGAGGTCGGCGGCGGCGCGGACGAAGCCGCGTCCCTCGCAGGTCGGACAGGGCTCGGTGAGGCGCTCGTAGATGCTCTCGCGCAGGCGTTTGCGGGTCAGCTCGACGAGGCCGAAGCGGTTCATGCGGCTCATCCGGACGCGCGCCGGGTCGCCCTCGAGCTCGGCCTCAAGCACGGCCTCCAGCATCCGTCGATCCTCGGCGCGCTTCATGTCGATGAAGTCGACGACACAGAGGCCACCGAGGTTTCGCAGCCGCAGCTGGTGGGCCACTTCGCGCGCGGCCTCCAGGTTGACCTCCAAGATCGCGTCGTCGAGCGAGCCGTCGCCGCTCTGCTGCGACGAGTTCACGTCGACCACCGTCATGGCCTCGGTGCGCTCAATGACCAGCTCACCGCCGCCGGCGAGGCGGACGCGCGGCTGCAGGGCCGCCAGCACGGCGCCGTCGAGGCCGAAGCTGGCGAAGAGCGGCGCCGGTCCATCATGTAGGCGCACCGCCGGCCGTGTGTCGGGCCAGGCGCGCTCGACAAAGCGCTCGATGCGGGCGCGCTCTTCGGCCTGGTCGATCCAGATCGTCCGCGTCGACGCTGTCACGAGGTCGCGAATCGCCCGCAGCGCGAGGTCGAGGTCGACCTGCAGCAGGCTGGGCGCCGAGGTGGCGCTATGGCGCGCATTTAGGTCTTGCCATTGCGCGCGCAGAAAGCCGGCGTCGTTGGCCAGCTCGGCCTCGGTCGCCGACTCACCTATGGTCCGGACGATGGCCCCCATCTGCGGCGGCAGCAGGCGACGCAGCACGTCGAAGAGGCGCTGGCGCTCGGCCGGATCGTCGATCATCTTCGAGACGCCGATGTGAGGCTGGGTCGGCAGCAGCAGGATGTTGCGGCCCGCCAGGCCGATGTGCATCGTCACGCGCGGCCCCTTGCGGGCGACCGGCTCGCGCACGACCTGCACCAAGACCTCTTGGCCGACCCTCAACAGCGCGTCGATGGGCCGCTTCGGGCGCTGCGGTGGCGGCGCGCCGCGGTCGGGGCCCTCTTGCGGCGGCGGCGGCTGCAGCCCGTCGGGGACGATGACGTCGCTGGCGGTCAGCAGCCCCATCCGTTCGAGGCCGAGGTCGATGAAGGCGCCGTCCAGCTCGCGAGCGATGCGATCGACTCGGCCGCGGTAGATGTTGCCGGCGAGTGAGCGGCCGCTGGTGCGCTCGATCTCAAAGTCGCAGAGCCGCCCGTTTCGAAAGAGCCCGACGCGCTGCTCCTCGGCGGAGAGGTGCAGGAACAGGGCCTCGTCGTCGACGGCCACCGCCGGCGCGGCGCCGCGGGCGCTGGCGGCGAGGGTCTCTGCGCTCGGCGGTCGCGGTCCGGTCGTCAAGCTGCCTCACCCGAGCCGCGGCCCCGTCGGAGGTCGGCGCGTGCCCCCTTGCATGGACGCCAGCGCGCTGACAAGTCAATCGACATTTTGCGCTGCTATTGCGTGCGCTTGATGTCGAACGCGCCCTCTACGTAGAAGGTCTTGCCCTTGATCATCACGTCGGCCATCGTGGCGTTGAAACTGCCCTTTAGGCGGCCGCCGACGTCCGGGAACTCCTTGATGGTGATGGAGTACTCGATCGCTTGATAGCGGAACTGTGCGACCGCCGGGTCGTTGGTGCCATCGTTCATCAGGACGGACGAATTCGGCCACCGCTGCTCCAACTCATTGGTCGAGCCGGTGGTGAACTCCTCGACAGGCGCACAGGCGATCTCGATCTTCTCGAGGTTCTGGTTGCCCGTGATCTGCATCATCTGCTCGAGCGACAGGTAGGAGGCGGAGCTGATGTCGTACTCAAAGACCAGCGTCCCCTCTGGAATCGGCGCCTTGGTGCTCTTGTAGACCGTGAGCTTGTCCAGCGGCTCGAACACGAACTCATCCTTCTGGACGTCGAGAAAACCGCCGGTCTCGGCCGCATCGTTCGCCGCGTCGCCCGAAGTGGCGCCGGTGTCGGTGGCGCCGGCGTCAGCGATGTCGTCTTTGCCTTTGACCTTGGCGTGGCACACGCCATCACGGCAGACTTGGCCGGCCTTGCAGGCGCTGACGATCCACGCCGATCCCTCGGTGTTGCAGGTCTGGCTGGTCGTATTGTCCTTGCAGGCGATGGTCGTCGGCTCGCAGGTCCGCTCGACGCAAGCCTTTTTTGCCGCGTCGCAGCGCTCATTGGCCCCACACTTCTGCGACGACCAGCCGCCGCCGTTGCAGCTCAGCAACGCCTTCCAGCCGCAGAGCTTGTCGCCCGAGGTGCACGCTGTCTTGACGCAGGTGCCAGCGACGCAGTGCTCTGCGCCGACGCAGAATTCGACCTGGCTCGGGTCACCCTGGCCGTCGGCTGGGCATTGCATGGCCTTATTGTCGTCGCAACTCTTGGAGTTCGGGACGCAATCGACCGGCTGGCAGCCCAGACCGCCCTGCCCTTGACCGCAGACTTTGGCCTCACCGCAGTTGGCGACTTTCCAGGCCTTGCCGTCGCTGGCGCACGTCAGCAGCGCGTTGCCTAGACATTTGCGCGTGCCGTCGGTGCACAACGTGTCCACAGCCGCAACCGCGCCGCCGCCGTCGTCGTTGCCGCAAGCCGTCGCGAGGCCGACACAAAGCCCCAATGCGCACAGCCACCGAGCATCCGCGAGAACCGATCGCCAAGCCCTGGACATCGCCATCGAAGCCTCCGCGCCGCCCGTCGGGCCTGCGGCCGCCGCAGCATAGCGCAGCCTGCGCTCAAGCGAAACCGCAGGCCACCGCTCGCGACAGGCACCTACGCGCGCTGTGGCATCGTCGGTGTTGGTGAGCGCGGCACGGGGTCTAGACGACTAGGCCGCGAGGTGGCCCGGGATCGCGAGGTTGTCGCCAGCGAGCACCGGCCCGACCGGCACGAAAGGCGGCGCAAATGTCGGGATCGGGCCCTTGCCCATGACGTTCATAATCTGCTGCTGCGGCAGCCACGTCATGAACACGGCGAACACGCCCTTCGCGATGGCGTCAAAGAGCTCAGCGTGGTGCAGGGCGTCCTTGTCGTCGAGCGCCTTGACCATGCCGTCCTTGAGGCTCGCCGGCGACATCGCCGACATCTTGGTCGACGGGCACGTGATGAGCGGCATCGGGATGTTCGGCATCGGCGGCGCCTGCGGCCCTGGAAAGGCCGCGAACGCTGGGTACCACGGCAGGCCGGGAACGGCGACGCCGCTCTGCCAGTCCTTCCAAGCCTTCGACAGGTGCTTGGCGATGGCCTTGCTGTACTTCAACTCGTTGGGCGTCGCCTTGGGCGCCGTCATCATAATGAAGTTCTCGATCTCAGGGCCGTCCAGGCAGCCTGGCGCGCCGATGGCCGCCACCGCCATGATCTTAAGGTCCTTGAACTTCGCCTGCAGGCGCCACATGTCCCAGGCCTTGCAGATGGCGTCGCAGATACCGTCGATGTACTTGGTGAAGTCGCCGTGCATCCGCTTGGCGCTGTCGACGTGGTACTTGTTCGGCGTCGCCGGGATGAACAGCCAATCTGCGCCGAAGGGCCTGACCAACTCCGAGGGCTTGAACGCGTCGACGTACTGCTTGCCGTCCGGGTCGCCCGCCGGCTGCTTCCAGTCGGTGGCGATCTGGATGTTGTGGGCGCGGAATGCCAGCTTCGTGAGCTGCTTGAGCTGAGCGGGTTGGGGTCCGGGCATCTGAACCTCGTCGGCGCGGCGCCGGCCGCCTCAGCATGCAAGCACCGTCGCGAGGTCCGAGCAAGGGCGCCGCGAGGACGCCGGTCAGATGCGGGGCCGGCGCGCCCCGCCGCGGCGCGTGGTCGGCCGTGCTGCCGCTAGAAGCTGTCCGAGATGCTCAGGATCTCGCGCGGCTTATTCGGGCCACGCGAGGGCCCGACGACGCCCTTGGCCTCCATGTGGTCGATGATGCGCGCGGCGCGGCCGTAGCCGATGTTGAGCTTGCGCTGCAGGAAGCTGACGCTGGCCTGGTCGGCGTCCATGGCGACGCGGACGGCCTCGGCGTAGAGCGGGTCGAGCTCGTCGTCGTCCGGCACCTCGGGCGCCTCGGCCTCCGGATCGACCAGGATGCCCAGATCGTAGTTGGGGCTGCCCTGGGCACGCCAGTGCTCGGCGAGCCGCACAACCTCGTCGTCGGTGATCCAGGTGCCGTGGCAGCGCGCGATGTGGCTGCTGCCGGGCGGCACAAAGAGCATGTCGCCCATGCCGAGCAGGCTCTCTGCGCCCACCGAGTTGAGGACGACCTTGGAGTCGATGGAGGAGGCGACCTGAAAGCTGATGCGCGTCGGGAAATTCGCCTTGATCATGC
>SXNM01000150.1 GCA_005777155.1 Pseudomonadota bacterium
CCCGCCGCCGGGCGCTGACGAGGTCCTGGCCGAGGATGCTCAAGGCCTCGCGCAGCGCTCGCGCGGTCGGCGTGCCCGCCGCCGCCTCTGGCGCGGACGCGGCCCCGCTGGCCAGCTGTGGCGAACGCCGGGCATGGGCCATCGTCGGGCTCCGGCCGCGGCAGGCGCCGGATGAGCGCGGCGACGCGGACGACCGGGAGTGTAGGGGACGCGACCGGCCGAGGCCAATCGCCTCACCGCGGCGCTGACGCAGCCGAGGCGGCCGCCTCTCGGTGTCCAAGCAAGGTGAGCTGGCGCACGGTCTTGTTGAAGGCATCCACCGAGCCGTCGAAGGAGAGCAGGTTGCCGTGACTGCGCTCGGCGACCGTCTTCATGGTGTCGAGCCACATCGTGTAGAGCATCAGGCTCGGGTCGACGCCGCCGGCCTGCATCGTCTCGCCGGCCGCCGCCAGGCCCTCTGCGACGCGGGCACGCATGCGGGCGTTGCCGAGGCCCCGCTGCTCGTCGGCGTCGCGCTCTGCTTCGGCCACGACGCGTCGCGCGTGCGCTTCGGCCTCGGCGACGCGCGTCTTGGAGATGTACTGCGCCTGCGCCTCGTTCTCAGCAGCGGCACGCAGGTTCGCCGTCGCGACCACCTGCGCCATGGAGCGCATGATCGCCTCGTCGAAGGTGATGTCGTTGATCTGCAGGTTGACCAAGCGATAGCCCCACTCGAGCAGCTCGTCGTCGAGGTGGCGATGAACTTCGTGCACGATCTCGTCGCGCAAGCCGAGCACCTCCGCCTGACCTCGCGTGGCGACAAAGGCGCGAATCGACCCCTCGACGCTGCGGATCAGCGCCTGCAGGAAGGCGTCGTCAGCGACGAAGGTGAAGGTCGCGCGCAGCACCGTGTCCGGTTCGTTGTCGGCGACGCGGTAGAGGATGAGGGCGCGGAACTGGATGTTGGCCTGATCAGCCGTGATCGCTTGGAACTCCAGCTCAGCCGAGTGGTGTTGCAGCGACAGCCGGCGCGCCACCGCCTCGACCCCTGGCCAGCGCAGGTGCAGCCCGGGCGGCAGGGTGCGGTGGTAGCGGCCCCACAGCGTGGTGACCGCGACGTGGCCCTGGCGCACGACCGTGATGGACAGCGCGAGCAGCAGGCCGAGGGAACCGGCGACGATGAGCAAGGTCTCTTGGAGGGACATGACAGACTCCTGATGCCAAACCCGCCACGCGGGCGTCGGCCGTTGTTGGCGTTAATAGCTGAGATTCACGCGGGAAACTCGGAAGAGTGGTGCTCCAATATGGTCCAACCACTGGCCTCCCGTTTGCAGACAAAGGAGTACCGCGCCGGCACCGCGACCCTCTGGCCGCGTCGGAGGTAGCTGAACTCGTACGAGCCGGATTTGATGTAGATCTCTCCGTACTGCCGGACCTCGCCGCGTTGGAACACGACGCGCAGGGCCTCCTTGTCGAACAGGTGCTCGAAGTAGCCCTTGATCGCCGCGTGTCCGGTCCGCAGCTCCTTGGCGAAGGTGCCCCATAGCAGGCCCCGCGTGTCGTAGCAGTTGATGATGTTGAGGATGTTCCCCGTGTTGATGCCGTGTGACCAGTCGCCTTCGATGAAGTCGGTCAGCGACTTCTGCCGCGCCACGTCGCGAGGCACCGACCGAAAAATGGTGCCGCCGACCGGGTCGGCGTGGACCTCCAACCCGGGCCCGAGGCGTCCGGCGCTGTCGCCGGCGAGTCGCTTTGCCAACTGGCGCAACAGCTGCAGGCCGGGGACGTGCTCGGCCCGGGCGACGGCGTAGACGATGGTGGCGTGCAGCGCGAGGGTCAGCAGGAGCCCCTCGAAGAGGCCGAGTCGCCAGACCAGGACGCCGCAGAACATGGCGACCAGCAGGGGATAACGTCCCTGGTCCGCGACGTGGACCAGCCCAGCGACCATGCGCGCCCCGGTCGAGATCATGAGCACCGCCAGTGCGAACATCGGCAGCGCTCGCAGGGCCTGTGGTGCAGCGAACGCGGCGATAAAAACCCCAGCGACCGCCAGGTTAGACGCCTTGCTGACGGCGCCGGCCATGGCGTTGGTCGAGCTCTTGGCCAACCCGTCGAGGTTGG
Source organism: Pseudomonadota bacterium (assembly GCA_005777155.1). Lineage (GTDB taxonomy): Bacteria > Myxococcota_A > UBA9042 > UBA9042 > UBA9042 > SXNM01. The sequence continues at coordinate 2,101 of SXNM01000150.1, forward strand.
TCATGCCGCCGAAGCAGCTCGCCAGCGCGTTGCCGACCCACATGGTCAGGATGCTGGCGTTGGAGTCGCTGGGCCGCCGGTAGGGGTCGAGGCGCTCGATGGCGGCGTTGCTCATCACCTGCTCGATGACGTCGATGAGCGCGAGCATGGACGCAAAGCCAATGATCTCCAAGTGCATCTGTAGGGTCAGCGTGCTGACTCCCTCCCATGGCAAGCGGAAGGTCAGCGTCGGGTCGCTCAGTCGCAACATCGGCAAGGGGGCGTCGGCGTCGGCGAGGCGCGCGGCCATGACGCCGCCGACCAAGAGGAGCAATGAGGGCAGGCCGGGGCTGCGGCGGTGCAGGCGGGCCGTCAGCCACAAGTAGAGCGCCAGCGTCGCGGCAGAGAGCAGCGCCACGCCCGGCCTGATGGCGCCGCTGTGCCAGTCCCCGGACGGCATGCCAAGCGCATCCGGCAGGAATTTCAGCGCGATCTTGAGGCCAACGCCGGCGAGCAGGCCCTCGACCAGGTACGCTGGCACGAGCCGTAAAATCGCCCCTTCGAGCCGCGTCCGCCACACCACGGCCTGCAACATCGCAGCAAGCAAGATGACCCACGGCATGCGCTGCATCCCGAAGTGGTGGACCCCCATCGCCAGAACCGGCGCCAAGCCAGCGGCGATCCCCGGGACGCCGACGTGGTTGCCGGGCCGGCGAAGCGAGAAGAGGTAGCCGGTGGTGCAGGCCAGGATCGTGGTGATCAGCCCCGCGTGGACCGGATAATCCGACATCATGCAGATGCCGATGGTCAGGGGCAGACCGACGACGCCCGTGATGGCGCCGGCCACGAGGTCGCGGCGCCACTGGGCGAGGCCCCGCGGGAGAGTGGCAGCAGAGGACTTCGGCAGCGGGGTCTCGCGCAGCGGTTGTCGGCCGCTTGCGGGCGCGGACGATCGCAGCGGAGGCGTGGACCAGGAATGACCTGAGGGCGATGACTGTGGTGGATGCGACGACATGCGGTCGCGCCCGGAAGGCGGCGCCGCAGCGAAAGCGGAATGCATTTCGACCTCCTAGGGCGGCAGATCGCAGCACCGCAGCGCGGGTGCGGCGGCACAGACCGAGCGGCCCCATGGCAAATTTGGCTTCAAAAGGGCGCCCACAGGCGCCGACGACCGCAGCCCCGAGAGATCAGAGGGTGCGGGTCGCGGCGGTCGGGGGCCCCTGTGACGCGTGGCTGCGGCGCAACCACCGCGCCAGCCAGCTCAGCGCGCCTGGCGGGCGATGCTGCCGCCCGACTCGCGCGTCTTCACGTAGGAATTCGGGGTGCTGGGCGGCGCAGGGGGGCGCCTTGCCCTCAGCGTCGTCGTCCCCTTCGGCGCCGTCGCCGTCGAGCCATGGCTCCGCGGCCGGGCTGGCGTCATGGGGCGCGCCGATCGCGCGCTGGTCCCCGGTGCAGTAGGCGGTGCTGGGTACGGCCGTGAGCGCCAGCAGCAGCAGCGCTAGGCACAACGCGCCAAGGCGCCGCAGCGCGGCGGTAGTCACGATCGCGATGCTGAGCGGCACTGCTGACGTCGCGGCCTCCTGCGCGCCGAGGCGATGGCGGCCGTGACGCGCCCTTCGACGGTTGCAGTCCATGGACCTGCTGTCAATCACCGAGAGTCTGCCCCGGGGGGCCTTCCGCCAGCCGGCTGCCATGTAGAGCGCGCTGGCGCTGCGTCGCCAGGCCGGCGGCTGCCGTCAACCGCCGGCCCCTACCATGACAATGTCACTTTCCGCTGCGTCGCCGCTGGACGCCGGTCGCCGACCCGGCGAAACTTCAGGGGCAGCGCCCGAATCCAGGGGCGCGTGGAGGTTCGCGTGAAGAAAGCTCTTGGCTTCATCGGCGGTGGCATCGCCGTGGCCGTCCTCGTCGTCCTCGGCTTGGCGACGACGCAGCCCGACAGCTATGCCGTCGAGCGCAGCAGGACTTTCGACGCTGCGCCCGAGGCCGTGTGGGCGCAGGTCAGCGACTTCGGGAACTTTCCGAAGTGGTCGCCCTGCCAGAAGTACGACACCACCATGAAGACCCAGATCGACGGCAAGCCCGGCGAGGTCGGCCACAAGTACAGCTGGCAGGGCAACTCCGACGCCGGCTCGGGCTCAATGACGATGACCGCGGTCAAGCCGGGCGAGCGAATTGACATCGAGCTCCACTTCAAGGAGCCCTTCGAGGACAAGGCGGCTACAGCCTACATCCTCAGCGCTGAGGGCGCGGGCAAGACCAAGCTGACCTGGTCGATGCAGGGCAACAACAATTTCCTTGGCAAACTCATGTGTGTGTTCATGAGCTTCGAAGAGATGATCGGCAAGGACTACGATGAGGGCCTCGCCAACATGACCAAGGTGATCGCGCCGGCTGCGGCGTCCTAACTCTTCGAAACAACGCCGGATAGCCCCTGGGGCGCTCTCTGCAAGCGGTTGCGCCAGCGTGGGCATCGGGCTGGCGCTGCAGTTGGGCGCGGTCGCTGAGCGTCGATGCCTGCTGCAGCGGAGGCGTCGATCGACGGAGACCTCACGCGCGACGCGGTGGCGTCGGACAGGATGAGGGCGCCAGCACCGGAGGTTCCTATGCATGCGCTCTACACCATCGCCTTCAGCCACTACTGCGAGCGGGCCCGTTGGGCGCTGCAGCGGGCCGGCATCGCCTTTGTCGAGCACCGGTCGCTGCCCATCTTGCACATGGGCCCTGTGGCCTTTGCCGTCCGGCTGCGGAAGGGCCCAGGCGGCGGCGCCAGCACCGGGCTGTCGACGCCGCTGCTGCGCCTCGACGACGGCCGCCTGCTCCGCGACTCCAGAGACATCGTCGCCTACGCCGCAGAGACGGCGCCGACGCTTGCCGTGCCGCTGGCCGCCGACTTCGGCGATGACGTCGCCGCCCTCGAGCTCCGCTTTGCCCGCGAGCTCGGCCGCGACAGCCGCCTGCTCGCCTACCACCACCTGCTCGCCGATGCCGCGCTGTTGCGTGAGGTCATCGCGCACAACGGCAGCCCAGCGCAGCGGGCGATCTGGACCCTTGGCGGGCCGCTGCTGCCAGGGACGATTCGCCGGGGCCTGCGGATCCGACCTGACCGGGCGGAGCGCGCGCGCCAGCGCATCGACGCCCTCTGGGATGACGTCGACGCAGCCCTCGTCGACGGCCGACCGTGGCTCGGCGGCGCCCAGTTCTCCAGCGCGGACCTGACCTTCGCCGCCCTCGCCGCGCCCGTGCTGGGCATCAGCGACGGCGACGGCTATGGCGCGTGGCTGCCGCCGCGGGAGCGCCTACCGCCGACGCTGCGCGCCGAGGTCGAGCGCTGGCGGTCGCGCCCGGCGGGTCAGCTCGCGACGCGCGCCTATGCCGAGCAGCGGCAGCCAGTCGCGCTGGCAGCACAGCCATGAGCCCACCGCCCAGCACGCCGGTCGGCCCGCCGCTGCGGACACGACACGACGACGACGCCCTGCGCCGGCTGCTCCGCGAGGTCCGCCGCGTGGCCGTGCTCGGCGCCAGCGACCAGCCCGAGCGGGCCGGCTGCTACGTCGCGACCTACCTGCGCGATCAGGGCTACGAGGTCGTCGGCGTCAGCCCCAAGCTGGCCGGCCAGCCTTTCTGCGGGCGACCGGCGGTGGCCCGACTTGGGCAGGTCTCGGCGCCGATCGACCTCGTCGACGTGTTTCGCCGGTCGGAGGAGCTCGCCCTCCACCTCCCCGAGCTGCTGGCGCTGCAGCCGCCGCCGCGCGCGGTCTGGTTCCAGCTCGGCGTACGCGACGACGCCGTGGCGGCGGCCCTGGAGGCGGCCGGCATCGACGTCGTGCGCGATCGCTGCACCTTGGCCGAGCATCGGCGCCTCGGCGTCGGCCCGGTGCCTTAGCCCGACGCTGCTGGCCGCCGGTCTTCTCCGCGTCGACGGCGTCGGCGCCGTGACCTAGACTGCCCAGGCTGCCCCAAGGGCGTGTGTAGGAGGACAGAGGCCATGACGACCGCCCGCCCCGCCGGAGTCCTAGCGACCGCCCACGCGGTGAACGACGGCGATGACGCTCGCCAGGTCGCGGACCCTCGACGGGCCGCGACCGCGGATGACTACATCGCTGCGCTGCCTGCGGCCGGCCGAGGCGACGTCGTCGCGCTGCGGGCGCTGATGCGCCGCATGATCCCGGCCGACTACGAAGAGATGATGCAGTACGGGATGATCAGCTACAGCGTGCCGCACGAGCGCTACCCCGGTGGCTACCACTGTGACCCCAAGCAGCCGGTGCCCTTCGCCGGACTTGCGCTGCGGAAGGGCTACCTCAGCCTGTCGCTGTTCTGTGTGTACCTGGACCCGGACCGCAAGGCGCGCTTCGTCGCTGGGTGGCAAGCGAGCGGCCATCGACTCGACATGGGCGCGGGGTGCGTGCGGGTCAAGTCGGCCGCGGCGGTGCCGACCGAGGTGCTGGCGGAGGCCTTCCGCTTCCCGATCGACGACTTCGTCGCGGTGTACGAGGCCGGCATCCCAGCGTCGGCGCGGCGCCAGGCGCGAGGCATGCGGGGCTAGGCTGGCGCAGCAGCGGATGGGCGTCGGTGCGGCCGCTCCGCCCGACGAAATCGCGCGAGCGGCCACGGACGGCGACGGAAGGTGAGCGATGGCGACAGAGCTGTTGGGAGACGACGAGGCGACAGAGAAGCTGGAGGCAGCCCTGTCGCGCTACGACACCGACATTGAGCCCCTTGGCGACCCGGCGCGACACGCGACGGCCGAGCAGATCGAGCGCGCCTTGGCCAGCCTCGCGGCGCCGGCAGACGCCGGGCGGGTAGCGCTCATCGTCGCCCGCGGCACCGACCACGGCCGCCAGACGCCGAGCCGCACGGGCCTGACCCCGGGTCAGCCGCTTCCCGGCGATCGCTGGGATCCCGCCAACAAGCACGGCGACGCCAACCAGCTGACGCTGATGAACGTCAACGTGGCCCGCCTCATCGCCAACGGCCAAGCGCTGACGCTGTTCGGCGACAACCTGCTTACCGACCTCGACTTGTCCGCGGCCAACCTGCCCGCCGGCGGCCAACTCCAGGTAGGCGACGCCCTGCTTGAGGTCACGGCCAAGCCGCACACCGGCTGCCGGCAGTTCGTCCAGCGCTTCGGCGCTGCAGCGGCCAAGCTGTCTTTTCGCGCCGATCTGCGGCCCCGCCGCTTGCGAGGGGTCCACGCCCGCGTCATCCGCGCCGGCGCCGTTGGGGTGGGCGATGTCGTGCGCGTGGTCTACCGCGCCGACGCCCTCGCGGCAGTTGGTGCAACGGAGGCGCCTTGAACGCGCCGCACACGCTCCGGCTGCCACGACCGGATGACGCCCACGTCCACCTGCGCGACGGCGCGGCGATGGCACACGCAGCCGCCGCGACCGCGGCGCAGTTCGGGCGAGCTGTGGTGATGCCCAACCTGCGGCCGCCGATCCGCACGACCGCTGAGGCCCTCGACTACCGCGCGCGCATCGTCGGCGCGCTGCCGCCCGGCCACGCCTTCGAGCCGTGGATGACCCTGTACCTGACCGACGACAGCGATCCGGCCGAGATGATCCGCGCCAAGGCCAGCGCCTGCGTCGCCGGCGTCAAGCTCTACCCCGCGGGCGCCACCACGCACTCCGACGCCGGCGTCAGGGGCCTGCGCGCCCTCGACGACGTGCTCGCCGCCATGGCCGAGGTCGAGCTGCCGCTGCTCGTGCACGGCGAGGTCGTGGACCCCGACGTCGACGTCTTCGACCGCGAGGTGGCCTTCCTCGGCCGCGAGCTGGGGCCCTTGCTGGCACGGCACCCGCGGCTGCGCGTCGTCCTGGAGCACGTGACCAGCGAGGCCGGCGTCCGCTTCGTCGAGCAGGCCCGCCCTGGCGTGGCCGCCACGCTGACGGCGCACCACCTGCTGCTCGACCGCAACGCCATGTTTCAGGGCGGCCTGCGGCCCCACCTCTACTGCCTACCGCTGCTCAAGCGCAGCAGCGACCGCCGAGCCCTGGTGGCGGCGGCGGTCTCGGGATCGCCTCGCTTCTTCCTCGGGACCGACAGCGCCCCGCACGCCGAGGGCGCCAAGCTCGCGGCTTGCGGCTGCGCTGGCTGCTACACGGCGCCAGTGGCGCTGCAGCTCTACGCCGAGGCCTTCGACGCCGCGGGCGCCTTGGACCGCCTGCCCGACTTCGCCTCGCGTTTCGCCGCCGAGTTCTACGGCTGGCTGCCATCACGCGACGAGGTGGTGCTGGAGCGCGGGGCCACGCCGGTGCCTGAGCAGCTGCCCTTTGGCGACAGCCTGGTGGTGCCATTCCGCGCCGGCGGCGAGGTGGGCTGGCGTTGGATCGGCTAGGCGCGACAGCCGCCTAGCGCCGCCTCACCCTTCGTCCTCGCCAGTCCAGACGCCACCGATGAGGTTGCTGGCGAAGAGCCCCTCCGAGACTGGCCTGAGGGCGCGCCGACGGCCCTGCTCCTCCAGCTGTCGCTGCTGCCGGGCGCGCGCCGCTTCGGCTGCCGTGACGACGGCGAACGACACTGCCGCGCCGGGCCGCAGCTGGCCGAGCCGCCACAGGTCGGCGGCGATGACCACGGCCGCGATGGCGTAGCCGCCGGTGCTCTGGCGGTCAGGGAGCAACAGCAGCGGCGCGCCATCGCCGGGCACCTGCAGACAGCCCGTGGCGACGCCGGTCGAGATGATGTCGGCTGCACCCCGGTGGCGCAGGAGTGGGCCCTCCAACCGCAATGCCATGCGGTCGCTGACGGGTCCGACGCGGTAGGGCCCCGCCTCGAGCGTCGCGAGGGCGTCATCGGCGAAGCGCCCGTGGTGCGGACCCTTCAGCACCCGCAGCGGACCCTCGGCGCGTGGCCAGGCGCCGCGCTCGAGGGCGAGGTCGGGGCCGACCTGCGGCCGAAGCTCGACTGCCAGCGCGTCGCCCGCCGCCAGCGGCCGCCCAGCGGCGAAGCCAAGGCCGCTGCGAGCG
>SXNM01000151.1 GCA_005777155.1 Pseudomonadota bacterium
CGGGAGGTCGCGGTGCGTCAGCGTCTGCGTCAGTCCCTCGACGCCGCGCGCAGCCGGGCGCGGGAGACATATCTGAAACCTGTCATGACCGAGCTTCGGCCCCTGCTCGGCCTGCTCTTTGACGCCCTGCTGCAGCGGCGCGGCCAGGCGGCGACCATCCTCGGCGCCACCAGCGGCGACACCGGCTCGGCCGCCATCGCGGGTTGCCGCGGCCGCCCTGCCCTGCGCATCGCGATTTTGCACCCGCACGGACGCACCAGCGAGGTGCAGCGCCGCCAGATGACGACGGTCAGCGACGACAACGTCATCAACCTGGCGGTGCGCGGCAGCTTCGACGACTGCCAGGCGCTGGTGAAGGCCGCCTTCGCCGACCCTTCGCTGCGGACGCGTCACAACCTGTTGGCGGTCAACAGCATCAACGTGGCGCGCGTGCTGGCGCAGATGACCTACTACGCGACGGCAGCGCTCTCGCTCGGCGCTCCTTCGCGGCCGGTGCGCTTTTGCGTGCCGACTGGCAATTTCGGCGACGCCCTGGCCGGCCACTGGGCAAGACGCCTCGGGCTGCCGATCGAGCTGCTGCTGCTGGCGACCAACCGCAACGACGTGCTGGCGCGTGGGCTGGCCACCGGCGCACTGTCGCCGCAGCCCGTGCAGCCCTCGCTCAGCCCCTCGATGGACATCACCGTCAGCAGCAATTTCGAGCGTCTGCTCTACGAGCTGCACGGCGATGACGCCGCCTTTGTCCGCGACGCCCTCGGCCACCCGGCCGGGTATGCGCTGCGCCCCGATGCCCTGCAGCGGCTACGGGCCGGCTTCGCCGCCGACAGCGCTGACGACGACGCCACGCTGGCCCGCATCGCAGCGGTGCACCGCGACAACGGTCTGCTCGTCGATCCGCACACCGCCGTCGGCTTGGAGGTGGCGGCGCGGCACCTGCGCGGGCCGGGTGCGTCGTCGCGGGCGCCGATGGTGGTGCTGGCGACGGCGCATGCCGCGAAGTTCCCAGACGCGGTGCGGGCAGCGACCGGCCTCGTCGCGCCGCTGCCGCCCCGGCTGGCCGGCCTACTGAGCGCCGCGGAGCGCTATGCGGTCATTGAGCCGACGCTCGCGGCGGTGGCGGCGAGGCTGTAGCGGGCGGCGCGGCGCCTCGGCCGAGACGCAGCTTTGGCTGGCGAGGCTAAGCGATGACCCGGACGCCAGCGCCGACCAGCAGATCGGCGACGCCGTCGCGCACGAGGTAGGCCACGTCGCCGCCTTGGCGCAGCAGCGCGGCGTCGAAGGCGTCTGCGACCAGGGCGCCTTCCGTGTTGCGCAGCACGCGGCGGGCCTGCTGGTCTTGCAGCAGCGCCACCACCGCTGGCGGGGCGACGGCGAGCGGTTGGTGATCGACAGGATCGGCAAGCAGGGCGCAGATGCGGTCGAGGTCTGCGAGATCGGTGGCCATATCGGTGCTCCCTCGCCGCGCGGGGTGGCGGCGCAGGTGGTAGTCGTCAGCGGCGCGTTGGGCTGCCCTCGCTGCCGTCGGGGGCGACGCCTTGTCGGACGCGCAGGAAGACGTCGTGGGTCAGCTCGGCGGTGCGCGCCCAGGAGAAGGTCGCGGCGCGAGCGTGGCCGGCGGCGCGTAGTCGCTGGCGCAGGTCGTCGTCGTCGCAGAGGCGGGCCATCGCAGCGGCGATGTCGCCCTCGTCGCGCGGATCAACGGCCAGCGCCGCGTCACCGGCGACCTCGTCGAGCGAGCTGCCGCGCGAGACCAGGACGGGCGCGCCAGCCGCCATCGCTTCGAGCACAGGCAGGCCGAACCCCTCGTAGAGCGAGGGATAGCAGAGCGCCAGGGCGCCGGCATAGAGCCCGTGCAACGCGCCGGCGCTGACATAGCCAGGGGTGACGATGGCCTCGCGGGCTGGGCTGTGGCCGAGCGCCTGGACGATCGCCTGGTCGCGCCAGCCCTTGCCGCCGACGAGCAGGAGCTGCAGGCCCTTTCGCGTCGCGGCGACGCGCTCGAAGGCAGCGACCAGTCGGACGAGGTTCTTGCGCGGCTCCAGCGTTCCGACCGCCAGCAGGTAGCGCGAGCCGACGCCGTGCTGCTGGCGGAGGACGGCGGCGGCGGCGTCGTCGACGGGCCCGAAGAAGCGCGCGTCGGCGGCCAGCGGCGTGACAACGACCCGCCGCGGCTCGACGTCGAGCAAGCGCAGCACGTCGCGCCGGGTGTTGACTGAGGGCGTCAAGATCGCCGCGGCGCGAGCGGCGACCAGCGGCAGCAAGCGGCGCTGCAGCTCGCGCTTGCGGAAGGAGAAGGTCTCTGGCTGGAGGTAGACCGCCATATCGTGGAAGGTCACGACCAGCGGGGCGCTCGGCAGCGGGCTGCCGGCGATCAGGGGCGCCAAGTAGTTGGGATAGAAGGCGAGATCGGGGCGAGATCGTCGGCCATCGGGCCAGCGCCGCGGCAGCAGCCCGTGGGCCGCCATCGCGGTCTGCTGCCAGAGGGCGCGCAGCGGTAGGCGCGACTGGAGGCGCTCGCCTGCGATGTCGACCTCGGGCGTCGCCTGGTTGGCGGCCAGCAGCCACTGATCCAGCGGGTAGCCGCCGGCGAGGGCCTGCAAGAGCCGCTCTGTGTACTGGCCGACGCCGCTGCGACCGGCGGTCCAGGTCGTGACGTCGGCGAGGACTCGCAGCGGCTCGGTGCGGGGGGCGCGGACCGCTGGGCTCATCGCTTGGTCCCGCCCTCGTCGTCGCCGCTGCCGCCTGTCGAGGCCGCAGCGCCGCCGGTCGCGACGGCGGGGCTCGACTCGGTGCCCGCGCGCTGCCGCAGCGCCGCCAGC
>SXNM01000019.1 GCA_005777155.1 Pseudomonadota bacterium
CGCGCCGCAGCCAGGGCAGGCGGCAGTCCAGCGAGCAGGCGCAGCCGACGTTGCCAGGCGGCGCGACCGGCGTGGTAGGTCGGCGCCAGGTGGCATCGGCGCGGCATTGGCGCCGCCGGGGTGGGCCCGACGCAGGCCGTCGCTGCGCCGCCGTCGTCGTGTACGCGGTCCGGCGCGTCGACAATCGACTCGGCCTTGAGCGCTGGGCCGTCCAATTTCTTGGCGAACCGGCTGTCCTTTTCCGCCTCGTCGCGTTTCTCGCTGACCTTCGCCTTGTCTTGCTGCGCCGGCCAAATCGCTCGCCCGGCGTCGCCCTCGTCGTCGCCTCCGTCTGCGTCCTCCTCTTCGGCCGCCACCTCTCGGTTGAATAATACTTGCCCGCCAAGGACTCGCTTGGCCGGGTCCTGCCGGTCGACGATGGCCCGGGCGCTCGGGGCAGGGGCTGCGGTCGCCGGCGCTGCGAGCGCTGGTCCGCGCGTGCCGGCGCCTCCGCCCCCAGCGCCGACGCCAGCGTGGCCGAAGCCCACCTCGTTGGCGTCGGCGCTCTTGTCGGCGAGCTCCCCTGCGCCCAAGGTAGACAGCACAGTCACGCGCTCGACCGCCTTTCGCTTGGCCGTGGCGAGGCGAACGGACTCGGGCTCGGCCGCGGGGGGGCTTGGCGCGGCGCGCTCGCCTTGGCGTTCAGCGCGATCGGTCGCCTTACGCTCCTCCTGCAGCCTGCCGAGCTCCTCTTCGCCGCCTGTCGCTGCGGGCTGCGACCCCTCGGCCTCGACCGTCGCCTCCAGGCTCGCCGTGGCCGCCGCCGGCGCGTCCTCGTGCTCTGCTCGCGTGCCACCATGAGATCCAACTCACCGTAGCTCGCGCCGCGGCGCACTCGGGGAGACAGTCCCCCAGGGCGAGCTTTGGCTTCGCGTATCAGTTGACGAGTCCCAGGTATCGTCATAACCTCCGCGTAGGCGGTGATGTGCATCGGACGACCGTGTGAAGGGCTCTCATGCGAGGCCAGCGCCTTAAAAGGGGGCTCAGATGCAGCGCACAGTTCCGAACCGACGACCGACACGTTTTTACGACTCGCTCCTATTGAGGCCGGCCTCCAGACACGAAGAGCGACGTGCTCGCAAGGTGAAACCCATGATCCGCAACCACCTCGTCCTCTCGTACGCCGTCTTCGGTTGTTCTGCGTCTCTGGGCTCGCTGGCGTGCGAGGCTCCCACGCGCGACGGCAGGGGCGACGTCGTGACCACGAGCGACGTGTCCTCGGAGGCCGGGCCGCTGGGCGCCTGCGAGGCGCCGCTCGTCCGACTGCAGACCGGCGGCGACTCCACGTGCAGCGGCGGCAATGAACATAGCTGGCCGATCGGCCTCGAAGCCGACGACTGCCACGGCTGGCGCGCCGTCGACACCAAGGGGAGTCAGCACGACAACTCTGCGAACAGCATCTCCTGCCACGCCGATGGTTCGTTCTCGTTCGTCCAGTTCGCGGGCAACCTTAACTGTGCCGGCTCGGGCGTCCTCAAGACCTACATTCCCAACGAGTGCGCACAGGACACCCCGCCCTCTCTCTACACCGTGCCCACCAACCTGGCCTGCTGCAGCGCGCCCAACAGCGCGGAGTGCACCATAGGCACGCCGGGGGTGACCATCCCGGGAGCGACCATCTACCTCAACGCGACGCCATGCACTCCCTAGTGTCAGGCTCTACGCTCGAGTCGGGAAGTCCGTAAAATCGATCCGCGACCCGGGGGGCTGACGTACTGGGCGAAGGCCCGCGCGGCTATCCCACCTCAGGGCTCTTGAGCGCCAGAAACGGCGCCGCGGATCCGCACCGCCGGCAGCGTCAACTCCTTGGCGTCGGCGGCGATGAGCTGCTCGAGGTCGATCTGTAGTTGGATCGCGCCCTCCAGCGCCGTCGTGAAGCGCAGCTCCCAGATCTTGCGGCCCTTCTCAGGCGCCTGCTTGCCTTCGATCGCCGCGCCCTCGGCCGCCGCCACCTTGCTCAGGTTGGGGGCGACGACCCGGGGCTCGCCGACGCCCTCGGGCAGGTCCAGGTAGAGCCGGTCAGCGCGCCCAGTCTTGACCTCGACGACCACGACCTGGCTGACCCGCAGCGCTCGCTCGTCGATCCGCACCAGCGTCGTGCCGCGCGCCTCCAGCCGAACCTCGCGCACGCGGGCCGCCGCGACCTCAGCCGGCAGCTTGGCGGGCGCCCCGAGGTGGCGAAAGACCTAGTCGCCGCGACCGTCGAGCTTCTGGCGCTCGGCCGCCGGCAGCGCCTCGAGGCCGGCGCGCAGCCAGCCCGGGGCGCCCTCGATGGCCTTGAAGCCCACCTTCTCACCGTCGATCAGCACGACCGCGCCGGACTCGCGGAAGGCGCCTAGGGGCCGCAACACGGGCAGATCGAAGGTCGTGCCCGCAGCGGAGGCGACCGGCCGCTCGAAGGCGACGCTTAGGCTGCAGGTCTTGCCGTCTCCCTCGGCGAGCCCGACGCGCAGCCGGCGAGGCAGGTCGCCAGATGGCGCCAGCACGTCCCAGGTCGAGACGCTGTCGCCCTCGACGCTGGAGACGACGGCCTCGTCAGGCAGGGCGATCTGCAGCGCGGTGGCCTTGCCCTGCACGATCTGCAGCTCCATCGTCACGCGTCCTCGCAGCAGGCCCTCGTCCATGGTCAGCACGTGGTAGCTCTCGGCCGAGAACCTCACCGTGCGCTCGACGGCGTCGCCGTCGGCGGTGAAGCCGATCTCCAGCGCCTCCCCCGGCGGCAGGTAGCCCCGCACCATCGTCTGGCCGCCGGCGAACTCGGAGCGCAGGGGCACCTCGGGCTCGAAGCGGATCGCGCGCTTGCCGGCGACCCTCACCTCGACCTCGGTGATCGCGCTCGCCACCCGGCCGAGGCTGACGCGCAGGTCCTCGGCGTCGCCCTCGGTCGGGATGACGAAGCGGGCGAGCACCAAGCGGGGGCCGCGGCCGTCGACCATGACGCTGTGATGCTCGTCGTCGCCCTCCTCGGTGGCGACGACGCGGCCATCGAGCTGGACATCGACGAGGGCCACCGCCGCTGGCGCGAGCGCCACCGGGCCGCGACCGCCGCGCGCCATCACCTCGACTCGCAGCTCGACCTCGGCGGCGCCCGGACGCAGCAGCAGGCGGTAGCGGGCCGCACGCACGCGCGGCGCGTCGGAGGCGTCGCCGCGGACCAGCAACGCCCGCTGGCTCGGGTCGATGGTGCCGTCCTCGCTGGCGCCGAGCACTTCGAGGCCATCTGGCCGGCCCTCGAGCGCAGCGGAGCGAAAGGCGGGCAGCGGTACCGCGATCACGCGGCCGGAGTCCGGGTCGAAGGGCAGGGCGAGGCGCACCATCACCCTGCCGCTTCGGCTGGCCCCTGCGCCGAGCTGGAGCAAGACGACGCCGCCCTGAACCCTCGCAGACGCCGGGTCAGCCTCGAACGTGACGCTCTGCACCCCCGACGCCGCCATGAGCACCGCGTCGACGGCGCCGACCCGGCCGATGGCGATCTGGCCGGCGATCGTGGCGACAAGCTGGCCGTTTCGGTGCTCAAGCCCGACGCTGACGGCGGATCAGATCGGTGTCACCAGCGCCGGCCGTCCGGCCTCCACAGCAGCAAAAAGCGCGCTGAGGCCTGCCGGCTCCTCGGCGATCGCCGCGGCTGGACCCAGCACAGAGAGCGCGCAGGCCAACTTGACTGCGCAGCGGGCGAAGCGTGCGTGGCGCCGGGCCGTGCCGGGGAGCCGCCGAGGGGGAGAGAGAAGCAACATCTTGGTGTGCATGGAACCTCCGACTGCAAATGACGCCCCAGCCGGCGTTGCGATCTGACACGCCAGGGCCCGCGCCGTCCTCGCTAGGGCTGAGGCAGGCGGTCGAAGCGCTTTGGGCCGAGCGCTTGGACAAAAAATGCCATCGTGTCAGCGGCCTCATCGATGCGCTTGCGCGTCGGCTTGCCGGCGCCGTGGCCGGCCTTCTGCTCGACACGGATCAGCACCGGCGCCGGACCGCGCTGGGCGTGCTGCAGGGCGGCGGCGAACTTGAACGAGTGCGCTGGAACCACCCGATCGTCGTGATCGGCGGTGGTGATGAGGGTCGCCGGATAGGCCTGCGGCTTGGCGTTGTGGTAGGGCGAGTAGGCGTAGAGCCATTGAAACGCCTTGGCGTCGTCGGCGCTGCCGTACTCCGGCACCCACGCCCAACCGATGGTCCATTTGTGGTAGCGCAGCATGTCGAGCACGCCCACCGCCGGCAGGGCCGCGCCGAAGAGCTCCGGGTGCTGGGTGATCGCTGCGCCGACCAGCAGCCCGCCGTTGCTGCCGCCGGCGATGCCGGTGGTCTCCGGTCGCGCCCAGCCGCTGGCGTGCAGATCGCGGGCGACCGCGTAGAAGTCCTCGAACACGTTTTGTTTATTACCCAGCATCCCGGCCTTGTGCCAGTCGCTGCCGTACTCGCCGCCGCCGCGCCGGTTGGCGAGCACATAGACGCCGCCCAGCTCGACCCACTGCAAGCGCTCGACGCGGAACGACGGCACCATCGCGATGTCGAAGCCGCCGTAGCCGTGCAGCCACACCGGGCGCTGGCCGTTGGGCTGCAGGTCCTTGCGCCGCACCAAGAAGTAGGGGACGCGCGTGCCGTCGCGGCTGGTCGCGGCGCGCTGTTCAGCGACGAAGGCGCTCGAGTCGAAGGGCAGCGTCGGCTGCCACGCTACGTTTGCCGCCACCCCCGCCGCCGCCGCGGCCACGTCGACCTTCAGCACGGCGCCCGGCCAGGTAAAGCTTTGAAAGCCAAAGACTAGCTCGCGATCGCGGGGCCGCCCGGAGAGGCCCGCCACGGTGCCGAGCGTCGGCAGCCCCACCTCGGCCACCTCGCGGCCGTCGAACTCATGGATGCGCAAGATGCTGTTGGCGTCGCGCAACGCGACGACGACGAGGCGACCCCCGACGACGCGGGCCTCCTGCAGCGTGTCCTTGCCGGCCGGGATGACGGTCTGCCATGGGTCGGTCGGCTTGCTGAGGTCGACCGCCACGATGCGCCGCGTCGGCGCGCCCTTGTCCGTGGCGAGCAGCAGGCGATCGCCGATGTTGCCGACGGTCTCAACGGCGTGGTCGAAGGTCATGTCGATGTCGATCCAAGCCGTCGGCGCGCCGCCAGTGGCTTGCGGCGCTGGGACGATCTTGTTGGGCTTGGCCTTGGTCGACGGCGTCAGCGGCAGGCGGCCGATGCGCAGCGCGTTGGTCTTGGTGGCGCCCCGCCAGATCGGCAGGAAGAGCAAGCGCCCATCGTCACTGACCTCGCCGGCGAAGTTCCAGTCCTTCTGTGCCTTGTTCTCCGCGACGATGGCGTCTTGCGCTTGCTTGTCGCCGAGGCGATGGAAGTACAAGCGTTGGAACTCGTTGACCTGCGTCAGCGCCTTGCCCTCGGGCGGTGGGTCGTAGGCGCTGTAGTAGAAGCCAGAGCCGTCGCCGGCCCACGCCATCGCCGAGAACTTGACCCAACACAGGTGATCGTCCTCGTCCTTGGCGGTCGCCACGTCGCGCACGCGGATCTCCGACCAGTCCGAGCCCGAGACGCTGGTCATCCACGCGATGCGCCGGCCGTTGGGGTCGATCTCGACCTCCTTGAGCGCCACTGTGCCGTCTGCCGCCAGGGTGTTGGGGTCGAGCAAGACTCGATCGCCAGCCGCGCCGCCCACCACGAGGTGCGGCTGGTTCTGCAAGCCGCTCTGCCGCAGCTGAAAAGTGACGTCGCCGCGACGGGCCTCCGGCCAGCGGCGGTCGTAGGCCCACATCGCCTCGATGCGGCGGGCGATCGGTTCGCGAGCGGCGATGGCGCCGAGGTGCCCTTGGGTCGCGGCGTTCTGGGCCGAGATCCAGGCTTGGGTCTCCGCGCTGTCTGGGTCCTCGAGCCAGCGGTAGGGATCGGCGACCTCTACGCCGTGCAGCGTCTCGCGCGTGGCCTCGCGGCGCGTCGTCGGCCAGATCGGCTGAGCAGCCGCCGCTCCCTCCACCTTCGCCGCTGCCTTGGCTGCGCCCGTGCCGCCGGCACCACCGCAGCCGGTGGCGAGGCCTGCCAGCAGCAAGGCGCCGAACACGCGGCTGTCGGCGGGCCCAAGCCGCCAGCGACCGACGCGACGCTGCGCGCTCGACAAAGCGGTCTCAGCGCCGCGGGCGAAGGAATTTGCAGCGGGCGCGTCCTGTGCCATTGTCTTGGCTTCCGCGACCTCGCCACCCTTGGGAAGTCGCTGCGGCTTGGAGGATCGTATGTCGTCGCAGTTTGGGTTCATGGGCCGAATCTCCCTCTCGATCGCACGCAGGCGATTGGGCGCGCTCAAGGCGCTGACTGCAGTGGCGGTCGCGCTGCTCTGCTTGCCAGCGAGCCCGGCTGAAGCCCAGGTCCCGCGGGTTGGGCTCTTCGAGGCCGGCGTGTTCGGCGGCCTGCATGTGATCAACAGCGACAATGAGCTCGGCAACGCCGCCGGCGGCGATTGGGCGCCCACTAGCGCCATGTTGCTTGGGTTGCGCCTGGGCTACAACCTCTCGGCGGCGCTAGCCGTCGAGGGCGAGCTGGACTATGAGGCGAGCACCTTCGCCAACACCAAGGGCAGCGCCAGCATCCTCGGCTTCCGCTTGGGCCTGCGCTACAGCCTGATGACCGACAGCGCGCTGCGGCCCTTCCTGCACGTGGCGGCGGGCTCGCTCTCGCTGCTCGAGGGACAGGCCGGCAGCAGCGTGGCGGACACCGACGCCCACTACAGCCTCGGCGTGGGCGCGGTCTACGATCTCAACCTCCACTGGGCGTTGCGCGGCGACCTTCGCTACGTCGCGGTGCCCGGCAACGCCAGCAAGTTTACCCACGACATGATGGTCCTGCTCGGTATGCAGTGGACCCCTGGCGCTGAGGTCCCAGCCAGCGACGGCGACGGCGTCAACGACGCCAGCGACAAGTGCAAGACCGAGCCAGAGGACAAGGATGGCTTCGCCGACGTCGACGGCTGCCCGGAACCCGACAACGACAACGACGGGTTTCCAGACGGCACCGATCGCTGCCCGCTCGAGGCAGAGAACCGCAACGGCTACCTCGATGACGATGGCTGCCCGGACAACGACCAAGACGGCGACGGAATCGGCGACGCCGACGACAAGTGCCCGGACAAGGCCGAGGACAAGGACGGCTTCCAAGACGGCGACGGCTGCCCAGAGCCCGACAACGATCGCGATGGCGTCGCTGACGGC
>SXNM01000152.1 GCA_005777155.1 Pseudomonadota bacterium
CACGACACGCTGCGCTACCTCGGGCGGCCCCCAGAGCATCGGAGCTGGCACCACCACGAGATGACCTTCCCCTCGACCTGGTACCACAGCGAGCGCGCGATCCTGCCGCTGAGCCACGATGAGGTGGTCCACGGCAAGGGTACGCTGGTCCGCAAGATGGCTGGGCGCTGGCAAGATGGGGCGGCGCAGCAACGCGCGCTCCACGGCTGGCAGTTCTGCTTTCCAGGCAAGAAGCTCTTGTTCATGGGCGCCGAGCTGGTGGTCGATCGCGAGTGGGACGTCGATCGGGCGCTGCCCTGGGACGAGGTGCACTCAGCGACCACGGTAGGCATGGCGGCGTGGCTCAGGGCCCTGAACGACGCCTACCGGACGCTGCCCGCCATGCACGTCGGCGACGCCGATCCCGAAGGCATGCGCTGGCTCGACGCCGACGACGCCAGCCACAGCGTCTATGCCTTTCTGCGCTGCGTCCCTGGGCGCGATCCTGCAATCGCCGGCCCTGGCGATGTCGTCGCCGTCGTCGCCTCGTTCAGCGACCTGCGCCACGTCGGCCATTCGCTGCGCTTGCCCCGCGCCGGCCAGTGGACGCTGCGGCTCTGCTCCGACGAAGAGCGTTTCGGCGGCCGCACCGCGTCGAGCCGGCTGCCCACTGTGTTGGTCGCCATCGACACCGGCGGCGGCATCTTCGCCAGCGTCGATCTGCCGCCCTTCGCGATCATGCTGCTCGATCCGCCCGCCGAGGCCCAGGCGGAGGCGCCCTCCGCCGCCCAAGGAGCGCCCGCGGACGCCGGCGAAGGCGAGGCAACCGCCACCGCGTCGGGCGCCACCGCACTCCGAGGCGGCAGTCGGGTCGCCGCTGAGCCCGCCGCCGCGCCCGCCGCCGCGAGGCGCCCCTGAGCTGGCGTGACCCCGAGCGGCTCGACCTCGGCTGGGACGCTGACGCTGGCGTGGTCCGCCTGTGCGCGCCGGACGCCGATCACGTCGAACTCGTCGTCCGCGGCCACCCCGACGCGGCGGACCAGCGCATGGTCGCGATGCGCCAAGTCGCGCTCGGCGGCCAACGCCGGGTCTGGCAGGCGCCGCTACAGCGCGGATACTACCGCTTCGTCGTGCATCGGCCTTGGGGCAGCGTCGAGGTCGCCGACCCTTGGGCGCGCGCCGTCGCCCGTCGCAAGGCATTTGGACACGAGGCCTGGGCCGTCGCTGGCCTGCGTCCGCTGCCGCCGCCAGGGCGGGCTGGCCGACCTCCTGGCGTCGATATCGCGCCGCGCTCGACGGCCATCCTGGAGGTCCACGTCCGCGATTGGACGGTGCATCCGAGCGCCGGCGCGCTCTCGCCTGGGACCTACGCCGGCGCCGCAGAGCTGCACCCAGCCGCCGTCGGAGGCCTCGTCGACGCGCTCCGCATGGGCCACGACGCCGTCGAATTCCTGCCCCTCGCCGCCTATCCGTTCTACGAGAGCCCGGAGCTGGCCGGCCCCGCTTCGGCGACTCCGAGGGCTAGCGCCGCGCCGTCCGCCGCCCAGCGGGTCAACCACTGGGGCTACATGCCGAGTTTTCTGCTGGCGGTCAGCGAGCGCTACACGCAGGCCTACGCCGCGGCGCCCATCGGCAGCTGGCCGGGGGTCAGCGGCGGTGCGGATGGCGTTTTCGCCGATCCTGCGCTGGAGCTGGCGGGCCTCATCGATGCGCTGCACGCCCGCGGCGTCGGCGTCATCGTCGACGTGGTGTGGAATCACGTCAGCCTCGCCGATCGCAACCCGCTGCGGATGCTCGATCCTGGCGACTGGTTCTGGCGCGAGGGCACCGAATTACGCTCTCGCTCCGGCTGCGGCAACGACCTCCGCACCGCTGCGCCTGAGATGCGCGCCCTTGTGCTCGCCGCGGTCGATCGCTGGATCGGCGAGCTCGGCTGCGACGGCCTACGCCTCGACCTCGCCGAGCTGCTCGACGACGAGACGCTGCGTCAGGTCCGCGCCCGCGCGCTGGCGTTGCGGCCGGGCGCCATGCTCATCGCCGAGCCGTGGTCGCTGGGCGGCTACCGGCCGCGAGAGATCGCCGGTCTAGGCTACGCGGTGTGGACCGACCGCAGCCGCGACCTGCTGCGCGCCGCGCAAGGCGACCGGCCGAGCCTGTTGCGCGGCGACGACGGCGGCCGCCTCCCCGCCCTCCGCGCCGCGCTCGAGGGCAGCGCCGAGGCCGCTGGCGGCTGGCTGCCCGACGCCGCCCACTCGGTGACCTACCTCGAGTGCCACGACGGCTGGACGCTGCGCGACCTGGTGCGCTTGCAACGTGGAAGTTGCCAGCACCCCCGGGCCGGTGGGCCGCCAAGGGATCCTGCCGCAGCCGACGACCTGGCCGCCGAAGACCTGCGCATGCTCCAACTCGCCTTCGCGCTGCTCTGCTGCGTCCGCGGGCCCATCCTCGTCCACGCCGGGCAAGCCTTTGGCCGATCGCGACGCGGCGCCGACGGCCACTCGCTCATCGAGAACGCTTGGGACCGCGACGACGGCGCCAACCACCTCGACTGGGCACAGCGCGCCAGGCAGCCCGCGCTGGTGCGCTGGTGTGCCGCTTGGCTACAGGCGCGGCGAGCTCTGCTGGCGCCGCATTTTGAGGCGCGGCGCCCGCGGCGGCACGTCCTGGGGGCTCCCGCGGCCTCGCTGGCTCTCATCTTCGAGGGCGCTCCAGTCAGCGTCGTGCTGCTGAACCTCGACCCAAGCCAGCCGGCGACGTTTGACCTCGGCGGCGGTCTGCCGCCACTGGCCGTCGAAGGCGCGGCGGGGTCGGCGGAGGGGCAGGGCCCAGGCGCCGCCATATCGCTCGGCGGCGCCCGTTGGCACCTGCCGCCGCTCGCCGTCGCGCTGCGGGTACCTGCCGGCAGCGAGGGCCGGCTCGTGCTTCCCATCGTCCAGGTTTGCGAGTAGAACCGCCGCGCGCCACGCCGCGGCGTGGAGGAGGCTCTCGCTGATGTCCACCCCCTGTCGTCTCCTTTCGGCCCACGGCGCCAGCGCGCGCGAGCCTGTTCCGTCGTGCGTCGCCCTGGCCGATCGCCCCGTGATCGTCGGCCGCGGCCGCGGCCGCCGGGCGTTGGTGGCCGCGGCCCTCGCTGGCTTCGCCAGCGCATGCAGCCAGAACCTCTTGACCTTCCTTGAGGATTCTCCTGACGTCGGCTACAGCGCCACCTGCCGACGCATCGCCGATGGCCACCAGGGCGACGTCGCCGCCGGCCGCTACTTCTTGCCGCTCATCGACATCGACCGCTGGCCAGGCGGCGCCAAGCCCGAGAACGCCAACGAGCGGCATTTCATCGACGCGCTGGTCGCCGGCCAGTCGCGCTTCGCCCTGGTCGAGGCGCGCGGCGGCCTCGGCAAGACCAGGCTGGCGCAGTCGATCCACGCCCAGACCTGCCACCGCCTGCCCGTGTTCACCGTCGACCTCAACGTCGAGGTCGCGGCGGTCGGCGACGCCGGCGGCGGCAACCCGATCTTGCGCGTCATGGCCAGACAGCTCGGCCTCAAGGGCGACGTCGCCGGTCAAAACCGCCTCGATGAGCTCTTGCAGAGCCACAACTGGGTCTTGCTGGCCGACGCCATCGAAGAAGTCGAGATGCTCGGGCGGCCCAAGGTCTCGATCGCGCTGGCGAAGCTCCGGCAGGCCTACCCCAAGACGGCGCAGGTAGTGCTCTTGGCGCGGCCGCCTGTGTTGGTGGCCAATTACGGCTTCGACGACGTCGACACGTTGGTCCGTATCCGGCTTGTCGACTGCGAGCGCGCCGACAAGGTCATCGCGAAGATGAACGGCACGCCGGCGGAGCTCGCCGAGTTCAATGTCTTCACCGCGCGTCACGGCTTCGACGTGCAGCGCCGGTCAGACGGTCAGTGCCTCTACCCGTTCATGGCGACATACCGCGATATCGGCGAGGTCAAGCGGCTGGCCGGCATCAAGGATGAGAGCATCGACTCGGTGGCGGCTGCCCATGAGGCCTTGGTTGCGCTCCGGCTCACCAAGGAGCTCGACCGGATGAATTGGGGCCAACGTGAGGCCCTGGACATGCTCGACCGCATGACCAAGTTTCAGCGCGAGTCGCAGGGGAGCGGCGCGCCGGTATTTGACGTCATCCAGTGCATGAAGAGCATCGACCCAGAGCATGGCTGGACCGCCGTTGACGCCGGTGTCACCGGCAGCAGCGAGCAGCGCCGGCGCCAAGTCTGCGAAAAGACCCTGCAGTCCGTGATCTTCGAGAAGCAAGGCAGCGGGTTCGCCGAGGAGGGCCGCTGGACCTTCTTCGACCTGCGCACCGCCGCCCTGTTCCGCGCCCGCTGGCTCAACGGCGAGCTCTCGCGCGGCGCCGCGGGGGACTGCAGGCCTGTGACCGCCAACGCCGATCTGGTCTCGGACGCTGAGGTCGTGCGCTTCCTTGGCGGCCAACCGCTGGTGCAGCGCTGCTTTGGCCAAGTGCTCTCGGTACTCTGCGCCAAGGGCGGCGCGAAGCCGATCGCCATGCAGGCCTTGGTCGATGGCTTGCCAGCTCCGAACAAGCGCTTTCAAATGGTCGAAGAGGGCCGCGCCTTTGCCGCAGAGAACGGGCGGCCGGCGTGCGTCACCGCCGCGCTCGATGAGGTGGCACGCTCCAACGGCCAGCAGTGAGCCGCTGGGCTGCGCCGCCGGGGACCCCGTCGGCGTGGCCTTGTGGCGAGGTCTTGCCGCTGCGGCGTCGCGGCGTCGCGGCGTCCGCGACTCGGCGACCCGCGCGCGCCCATGGTCGGCGCCGAGTAGGGGAGGAAGTATGGTTCGCCATCTCTCAGGCGCTGTCGCCGCGCAGACGACCACCGGCCGTCCACTACCGCGGTCGTCGCTGCGTGCGGCGGTGGCCGCGCTGACGGCGCTCATCGTCGCCGGCTGTGGGCCGAAGTCACTGCAAGAGCTCGTCGACGCGCCTGAGCTCGGCTACCGCGCCACCTGCGGTCGCAGCGCCTCCGACCACAAAAAAGCGGTCGATGAGCTGCGCTACTTTCCGCCCAAGCTGTTGGTGCGGGCGTGGACGAAGCCCGTCGCCGGCGACAAGGACGCGACCTTCGAGGAGGCTGAATTCGTTGAGAGGCTGATCAAGGGCGAGGCCCGGCGGGTGCTGGTCCTGGCCCGCGGCGGCGTCGGCAAGTCGACGCTGGCCGGCGCGATCGAGGCGATGGCGTGCGGTCGCATCCCGACGATGCGCATCGATCTCAGCCGCGACGTCGCGACCCGTCTCGCCGCCAGCAAGGGAGGCAACGAGGTCTTGGCGGCGATGGAGCGGGCCATCGGCGTCGCTGGAGACGTCGGCCGCCGCGAGTCGTTTCGTGAGCTCGCCGCGACGGGGCCGATGCTCCTGATCGCCGACGCTATCGAGGAGGTGCCGCTCGCCGACCGCCCGGCGGTGGTGCAGCAGCTCACGGCCCTCGCCACCCAGCAGCCCGCGCTGCGGGTCGTCCTGATGGCGCGGCCCGCCGTCTTCGACGCCGACTACGGAATCGCCAACCTAGACGGTCGCCTGGAGATCGCCACCCTCGACTGCGGCCAGGCCAAGGGCGTGCTGCGCTGGACGGCGCCCGATCGAGAGCACCAGGCGCGGGCCGAAAACTTCATCCGCACCTATCGCCTGGACCAACAGATGACGCGCAACGATCGCTGTATTTACCCCTACATGACGGCTTACCGCGACCTGGAGGTCGTGGCGCGCATGGCAGAAAAGTTTGAGCCCCAGGGCGCCGAAGGCGGCCTCACCGCCAGCCTCTCAGTCGTCCACGAGACCATCGTCGGCGAGCGGCTCTTGAAGGAGATCGCGGCCCTCGAGTGGAGCCAGGGCGCAATCCTCGCGGCGGTCGACCGCATGGTCCAGGTCGACGGACGGACCGACGGCACTTGGAACCTCGTCTTCAACACCGCGCGCTGCATGGAAGCCGTCGCACCGGACGCCAAGGGCGAGACCGTGGCGCGCTATGTCTGCGAGAAGATTCTGCAGTCGGCGCTCTTCGACCGAATCGTCGGGGCCGAGGAGTGGCGCTTCGACCACCAGAACGTCTCTGACCTCTTCTTGGCGCGCTGGCTCGACCGCGAGATCACGAGGTTGCAGGGCGACTGCGAGGTCGTCGACAAGCACGCCTCGTGGATCGGCGAGCGCGAAATCGCCGGTTACTTGGTCGGTCAACCCGCGGGGCGGCAGTGCCTGCCGCAGGTGGCGGCGTCGATCTGCGCTGCTCACAAGGAGACGTTCGAGCGCGGCCTCGGCGATCTGCTCTACAAGGGCCTGCCCACCGGCAAAGAGCGCGGCGCCCTGGTCGAGACGGCGCGGACCGCAGTCAGCCGTTGGAAAAAGGCGACACCGTGCGTCAAGTCGCTCGTGGGGGGCCTCTAGCGCCGCGACCCAAGCGGCGCCGTGTGCACCGACCTGGGGTCAACTTTGGTCGTTGAGAGCCCGAACTAGCGCGCTTTTTCGGCCCAGTGGCGCCGGTCCATTCCTGCCAAACGTCTAGCGATGGGGCCGGTCGTTACGGCTCGCGTCTCGAGCCGTCTCATGCCGGCGATAGGTCGATATCTCAGGGCCCACAGACCGCGGCGAATCGATCCCACCCGAGACCGCGACAGCGCGCGATCGTCGGTGGCGGCTTGGCTCACGGCAAACGCCGTGGTATATCCAGGGCACTCAATGCGGAGCACCTGCCCTGATGAGGCCAGCACGGACCAAGCGGAATCCAGCAACGCAATCGGGGCCGACGTGACCAGACACCATTCCTTCGGTTGGCGAGCCGCTGTGCTGGCTGCCCATCGCGGACTTGGCTCGATCGTAGCGACCTCGGTCGCGGCGGTCGCCTTCGTCGGCGTTGTGGCGGTCAGCGCGCCTGCCGCTGCAGACCCTGATCCGCCCCCGGCTGCTGGCAAGGCCGCCGAGCCTGGTACAGAGCCGGCGAAGGACGGCGCCCGCTGCCCGCCGTGGGTCTGCAAGACAGGGGCGCCCAAGGCGCCGACGGGCGACGCCAGCCAGGCAGCGCCGTCACCTGCGCCTGCCCCAGCGCCGGCGCCCGAGGCCGTGCCACCGCCACCACCGACAGTCGCCGCGCCGCCCGACATGCGAGGCCGACTCAAGGCCCTGGAAGCCCAGAACCTAGAAATCGAAGTGCAAATACGACGCGAAGAACTCCGCCTCGCCC
>SXNM01000153.1 GCA_005777155.1 Pseudomonadota bacterium
AGGCCGCGGCGGCAGCGCAGGCTGCGGCGCTGACTGCGGCGCGAGGCGTGTCACCGTTCGCTGCGGCGTTGCCGGGCATGCTGCCGGGCGCTGCGTCCCTCGACTCCGCGCTGGCCGGTGGAGGCGGGCGCAGCGCTTGGCTGGCCGGCATCTGGGGCTGGCCGGTGCATCACAGCCCCGCCGAACACGCCCTGCGCGCTGGCCTCCAGGCCGAAGGCGTGCTGACACAGCTGCGCGGCCAGCGGGCAGAGCGGACGCTGGTCGAGCTCGAGACCGACGCCGCGGCCGAGCTGGACATCGTGGCGTTGCTGCGGCGGCGTGGCCTGCAGGTGGCGTCGACTCAGGGCGCGAGCGCCGCGCCGGCGCGTTCGACGACTGGCCGACCCTCGCCGCTGTGGCCGACGGCGGCGCCGACCGACCGCGTGGGCGAAGGGGACGACGTACGCCAGCAGCGGGTCGCCGAGGCCGACCGCTGGCTCTGGCACCGCAGCCGACTGCGGCTGGGTTCTGAGTCTTTCGCTTGCCCGCCGCCTGCGGTCTTTGCCTCGTGGCTCCACGGCGAGGTCGAGCCTGAGCCGGCGCGCCTGGCGCGGGCGCTGCGGCGGCGGCATGACCTCATTCACAGCGACGTGACCGACGCCATCCGCTGCTTCGACGACGAGTCCTCGCTCGTCATCGAGCGCTACGGCAGCGACCTGGTGGTCGCCATCTACGACGATGTGCCGCCGGCCACTGGCACGCCGGCGGCGCTCACGACGGCGCTTCAGCGGCAACGGCAACGGGCGCTGGCGCTGGCCGATCAACTCGGCTTCCGTACCGTCTGGCTCAAGCTGCGGCCGCGCCAAGCCAACACCGTGGTCGACGCTGTGGCGGCGGGTCTGGTCCCCCAGCTGCCGCTACGCGATGGCGGCGACGGGCTCCGCCTGCCCGGCGGCCCGGGCCTGCGCCTCATCGTCGAGGCCGGCGTCCGCTACATCGTCGACCTCGCCGACGGGCTGCAGACGGGCATCTTCCTCGATCAGCGCGACAACAGGCGCCGCGTCCAGGCGGAGGCTGCGGGCCGGCGCCTGCTCAACACCTTCGCCTACACCTGTGGCTTTCAAGTGGCGGCGGCGGTTGGCGGGGCGCTGCACAGCCTGAGCATCGACGCCAGCGCCAGGGCCATCGAGCGCGGCCGGGCGAACCTCGCGCTCAACGGCGTGGAGGACTCGGCGCGTCACGAGACGCAGAAGGGCGATGTCTTCGCATGGTTGCCGCGCCTGGCGCGCCGCGGCGAACGGTTCGACATCGTCGTCCTCGACCCGCCGACCTATGCCGGGGTCGGCAAACGCCGCTTCTCGGCGGGGCGCGACTTCGCAGAGCTGACGGCGCTTGCGGTGCCGCTGGTCGCCGCCGACGGTTGGCTGCTGGCGTGCATCAACCACGCCAAGATCGATAGTCGGCGCTTCGAAGACATGGTACGCGAGGGGTGTCGGCGCGCCGGGCGGACCATCTCGCTCTTGCAGCACCAGCAGCCGGCCCCGGACCACCCTGGCGGTCGAATGAAGTCGATGTGGGTGCGGTTGGCGTGACGGACTCGATGGAAAGGGCCGAGGGAGCAGCATTCATGGGGAGAGCCAGCGACTTGTCCGTGACCAGGCGGGCAGTGAGGCGACTGACGCTGACGCTGACGCTCGTGCTCGTGCTCGGGCTGGCGGCCTGCAACGCGGAAGGTGCGGCCAGCCAGGGCGCTGACCTGGGCGGCGACGCGGCGTCCACCGATGGCGCGGCAGCGACGCTGAGCGACGGCACCCAGGACGGCGCCGGGACGGCCACCGGCGCAGACGGCCAGGGCTCGGCGGTCGACGGCGGCGACAGCGCCAGCGCGACCACAGCTGAGACCTTCGCCATCGGCGTCACCACCATCGAGGTGATGGGAGCCGCCAACCGAAAGCTGCCGGTGGAGATCTGGTACCCGTGCGTCGCCACACCCGGCGCAGCCGCCGCCACCTATGCCTTTGGCCTCGCGTCCTCGCCACACGGCGCCGTGCGCGACGCCACGCCGCTGCCGGGCAAGCGCAAGCTCATCCTGTTTTCGCACGGCAACGGCGGCATTCGCGAGCAATCGGTGTTCTTGACCGAGTGGCTGGCGCGGCATGGCTTCGTCGTCGCGTCGCCGGAGCATGTCGGCAATGCGACGCTGAACCGCGACAGCAAGCTGACACCGGCGATGCCGCTCTGGCGCCCGCAGGATATTCGCGCCACCGTCGATCACCTCGCCGCCGCGCCGCGAGGGGCCGATCCAAAATGGCTACCCGACGTCATCGACGCCACGACCTACGCCGTGATGGGCCATAGTTTCGGCGGGTTCACGTCGCTCGCCCTCGCCGGCGTGCTGGTTCAGGTGCCGCCGTCCTTCGACGTCGACTGCTCGGGGGCCAACGCGCCGCAGCCGGTGTGCGGAGCGATCGCCGCCGCCGGGCCGCTGCCCTGGGACCTCCGCGATCCGCGCTGCGTCTTGGCGGTGCCGATGGCGCCTGCCGGCTATGGCTGGAAGATGTTTGAGAAGATCAAGCCAGACGCCGCGCTGCCGCCGATCGTCATCATGGGGGCGACGGGCGACGAGATCACCCCGGCCGCGACTGAGCAGACGCCGCTGTACCAAGACCTGCCAGGCCCGGCGGCGCTGCTGCTGGTCGAAGGCAGCAATCACTTTGTTTTCTCAGACATCTGCGCCCTAGAGAAGGTGCTGCCTGCGTCATTCAAGAGCCGCCTCGGCGACCTCTGTACGCCAACTCACGTGCCCCCGCTGGCCGAGGTGCATGCCGTGGTGGCGGATCGAGCGCTGGCGGCAGCGCGGCTGTGGCTCGCCGGCGACGCCAACGCCGCGACGGCCCTCAAGGCGCCGGTGGGCCCCGGTTTCTCTTTGCAGCACAAGAACATCCCGTGACCGATTGGACAGCTCGCGCTGCGACACGGCGAGACTTGCCGCTGGCCGAGGTGCCGGCGGCGCAGAGTGGGGAGGCGACATGATCCAGTCTTACCGGGGCGTTCGGCCTCGCATCGATCCGACAGCGTTCGTCCACCCGATGGCGACCGTCATCGGCGACGTCGAGCTTGGGCCCGAGGTCAGCGTCTGGCCCGGCGCCGTGTTGCGCGGCGATTGTGGGCCGATCCGCATCGGCGCGAGGACCAGCATCCAAGACGGCGCCGTCTGCCACACCACCGGCGGCATCTCGGAGCTGGTGGTCGGCGCCCGCGTCACGGTCGGCCACTGCGTCGTGGTGCATGGCTGCCAGGTCGGCGACGACTGCCTCATCGGCATGGGCAGCACGTTGCTCGACAACGCCCGCATCGCCAGCGGCAGCTTGGTCGCGGCGGGCAGCCTCGTCCCGGCCGGCAAGGCCTTCGACGCCGGCATGATCGGCGGCAACCCCGCGGTGTGGAAGCGCCCACTCGACGCTCGGTTGGTGGCGATGATCGACAACGGCTGGCGCAGCTACCTGTCCTATATGTCGGCCTTCGTCGGCGGCGAGGTCGAGACGATTGGCTGACGCCACGCCCCACGACGCGCTGAGAGACGCTACGGTGGCGACGACGGGCTCGCCTAGCGGCGGAGCCCTCGGCGTGCCGTCGGCGCTGGCGCTGCTGGGCGGGTTTGGCAACGCCGCGGTGGGCCTGCTGATGACCCCGGAGATGCCGCCGCTGCTGGCCGACTGGGCGCCGAGGGTCGCGATCCAGGGGGTCATCGCCAACGCAGGGTTGCTGGCCGAGGCCCAGATCGCGGCCGCGCTGCTGCTGCTGATGTCGACGCTGCTCGGCGGCGCCGGCGCGGTGCTTGCCTTTCGAGCGCTCGGGGCTTCCGGCGCAGGGTCGGTGGCGGCGGGGCCGGTCGGTGTTACACGGACCCACGGCGCAGAGGTGCGCGTGCTGGGGGTCTCGGCGCTGCTGACGCTCACGGCGCTGGTGGTGCCGCCACTCTACAGCTCAGACGCCTCGCTGTACGCCTTCTATGGCAAGATCCAGGCCGTCCATGGCGAGAACCCCTACCGCCTGCCAGGCCGCGCTTTCGCGCGCACCTGCGCCCTGCCCGATGCGCCACACCGCGTCGCGACGCCCGGCCAGACCTGTCGCGCCGACGCGCATTGCCCGCCGCCCTCGCGCTGCCTAGTCGATCCCTTCGTGCCGACGCAGGCCTGGCTCGAGGTCCGCGCCGCTTACGGCCCGTTGGCGCTCTGGATCTTCCGCGCCGCGTATGTCGAGGCCCTCCCGCCAGCGGCCAACACCTGGCTCTTGCGCGCGCTCTCTGGCCTAGCGCTGCTGGCCGCCGTCGCGGCGTTGGGACGGCGACGCGGGCCCGGCGCTGCGGCGCTGCTCGGCTTCTCGCCGCTGGCGTGGCAGAGCGCCGGCAACGGCGGGCACCTGGAGCCCTTGGTCTGCCTGCTCCTGGTGGCGTCGCTGCCGAGGCCGGGCGCCGCGCCGGGTCCGCGCGCACACTGGCGCGCCGGCGCCTTGGCTGGCCTGCTCGGGCTGCTGAAGC
>SXNM01000154.1 GCA_005777155.1 Pseudomonadota bacterium
CCCATGGTCCGGGCGCCCGCCGCCGAATCGCTCGCCGCCGGGTCGCGCGCCGCCGGGCTCCGGGCGGCCACGGGGCGGCCGAGGTGGGCCGTCGCCTCCGGCTGGGCTGGCGAGGTTGAGCCGCATCGACCGGCCATCGAGTGTGGCGCCGTTCATCTCGCGCAGCGCCGCTTGCGCCGAGGCGTCATCGACGAACCCAACAAAGCCAAATCCGCGCGATCGCCCGCTGTCGCGCTCGACGACCACGGTGGCCTCGGTGATCTCGCCGAATCGGGCGAACGCGCGGCGCAAGCTGGCGTCGTCGGTGTTCCAGCTCAGCCCACCGACAAACAGCGTTTGGCCCATGGCTTCCCCCAGCTGCAGCGTCCGCAGGTCACGGGCGGGCGAGCACCAGCTGTCGATAGCACTCCCGCCGGGGCGAGACAAGCCGACTCCACCGCCGCCGGCCCCGCGAGGCCCAGTGGCGCCGCCAGTCGAGGCGCGCCTTGGGCACGTCGCCGCCTCAGCTCAACCGGTGCGGCCATGGACGCCGCAAGCGTCGCAGCGCTACCCTCTACCTGCGCCGCCGGGCGCCGAGGCCGACAGACGGGAGCGAGCGATGAAAGTCCTGGGCCTGAATTTCAGCAACGACGCCGCCGCCGCCCTGGTCATCGATGGCGCCGTGGTGGGCGCGGTGCAGGAAGAGCGCTTCACGCGCATCAAGCACGACGCCGGGTTCCCCTCGCAGGCCGTTCACTGGTGCCTGCGTGAGGCCGGCCTACAGCTCGCAGACCTAGACGCTGTCGGCTTCTTCTGGAACCCAGGCGTCCACGCGGAGCCCGCCAACGGCCGCCTCGCCAGCGTGCCCCGCGACCACCTCGAGTACCTGTACTCCGTCCCCGTTCACCTGATGCGGCACTTCGATCGCCAGGGCGGCGACAGCCTCGGCGTCGATCGGGTCGAGCAGACGCTGCACCTGCGCGGCGGCAAGTCGCTGCGCACCCACTACCTCACCCACCACCTCTGCCACGCTGCCGGCGCCTTCTACCGCAGCAACTTCAACGGCGCTGCCATCCTGACTGTCGACGGCTACGGCGAGCGCGCCAGCACGACGATCTGCCGCGGCGAGGGCCGGCGCATCGAGACCCTGCTGGAGGTCGAGTTCCCGCACTCTCTCGGCTCATTCTACGCCGCCCTGACGCAGTTCCTCGGCTTCAAAGCCAACTCCGGCGAGGGAAAGGTCATGGGCCTCGCCGCCTACGGCCAGCCGACCTATGCCGACGCGCTGCGTCCCCTGATCCGCCTGCACGACGACGGCTTCGAGCTCGACCTCTCCTACTTCTCCTACTTTCTGCCGCGCAAACGTCGCTACACCGACAAGCTCGTGCGCCTGCTCGGACCCGAGCGCACGCCGGAGTCGGCCCTTACCAGCCGCCACGAGGACATCGCCGCGTCGCTGCAGCTCGTCGTCGAGGAGGCGCTCCTCCACCTGGCGACGTTGGCGCGTGTCCGCGCTGGCGAGCCCAACCTCGCGATGGCCGGTGGCGTCACGCTCAACTGCAAGGCCAACGGCCGCATCGCCCGCGAGGGCGGCTTTGAGCGCTGCTACTTCATGCCAGCGGCGTCCGACGCCGGCACCGCCCTCGGCGCCGCCCTCTATGTCAGCCACGGCCTGCACACGGTGCCGCGCGTCTACCACCCAGAGTCGGACGCCCTCGGCCCACACTTCGACGACGCGGCAATTCGCAAGACGCTGCAGGTTTCGGGCTGCGCCTTCACCGAGCCGCCCGATCTCGCAGAGGCCGTCGCCGCGCTGCTCGCCGCCGGGCAGATCGTCGGCTTCTTCCAAGGTCGGGCGGAGTACGGCCCACGCGCCCTCGGCAACCGCTCGATTCTCGCCGACCCCCGGCGCGCCGAGATGAAGGACACCCTGAACGCGCGTGTGAAGTTCCGCGAGTACTTCCGGCCATTTGCGCCATTCTGCGCCGTAGAGGACGCCGAGGACTGGTTCGCCATCGGCCACGCGACGCCCTACATGCTCGAGGCGCATCCGGTGCCCGAGGCGCGGCGCTCCCAGCTGGGCGCCATCACCCACGTCGACGGCAGCGCGCGCCTGCAGACCGTCAGCGCCGCGCAGAACCCGCGCTATCACGCCGTGGTGCGCGCCTTCGGTCGCCTGACCGGCGTGCCGGTGCTCGTGAACACCAGCTTCAACGTCCGCGGCGAGCCGGTGGTAAACAGCGTGGCCGACGCACTGCGCTGCTTCTACACCACCGACCTCGACGCCCTAGCGATTGGCTCGTTTCTGCTCGTCAAAGCACCGGGTCCGGGCGCCGCGACAGGGGGCGAACGCGCGTGAATCTCCGCGCACTGCGCCCGCCTTGGCCGACGCTGTTCTGGCTGCCTAGCCTCGCCGCTATCGTCAGCCGGCTGCCCGTCCTCGGCTGCGGCTTCGCCATGGACGACGCCTACAACGTCGTCGGCAACCCCGAGATCCGTAGCCTCGACGCCGCGCTCTCGGCCTTCGGCCACGGGCTCTCGGCAGGAGATGGCGGCTTCCTGCAGGCGCTCAACGCCGGCTACTGGCGGCCGCTGGCCACGTTGTCCTGGGCCATCGACGCCGCGCTCTTCGGTCTGCAGCCGGCGGCGTTCCACGCCACCAACCTCTTGGTCCACGCGCTGTGCGCCGGGCTGCTCGCCACCTGGATCCGTCGCCTCGGCGTCGCGCCGTTGGCTGCGGCCCTCGCCGCCTCGGTCTGGGCCGTTCACGCCGTCCACAGCGAGACCGTCGCGCTCATCACCTACCGCACCGAGCTGCTCGCCACCGCCTGCGTCCTGGCCGGCCTCGCCCACGCCGCCGGCGACGCTCGCCTCGGCCGGCCGCTGCCGATGGCGCTGCTCTTTTGCGCCGGCGTGCTGTGCAAGGAGAGCGCCGCCGCGCTGCCACCGCTCTGGGCGCTGCATGCGGTGTTGCTGCGCCACCGGCTGCCACCGACGCCCGGCGCGTCGTCCGCTGCAAGCGCGCTCGCCCGGCTGCGGCCATTGCTGCCGACATTCGCCGCGCTCGTCTCGGTCGGCGCCCTTTGGCTGTGGCTGCGGGCGGGCAGGGCGTCGACGACAGAGCTACCCTTCCTGGGCGGCCTGCCGGCAGAGGCCCGGCTCTGGACCGCGCTCGCCATCCAGGGCTTGCAGGCATCGTGGCTGCTGTTGCCTTGGCCGCAAGCGGTGTTCTGGGACCTGACGATGCTGCCGCCGGCCCTCCACGCCAGCGACCCCCGCGCCCTGGCCGGCCTGCTCTGGCTCGCGCTGCTTGGCGCGACGGCGCTCGGTAGTGCCCGCCGGCGTCCGCTGCTCGCGCTCGCTGCCGTCACCGTCGTTGTTGGGCTGCTCCCGACCTCGCAGCTTGTGCCGCTGCCGGTCGGCGCTGCCGAACGCTTCCTCTACCTACCAACGTGCGGCGCCGCGCTCGCCCTCGCGCTCGGTCTGCAGCGCGTGGCTCGCCTGGGCTGGCGGCGCGCCGACGCGGCCTCTGAGACCGAGGCCCCGCTCACGCTCTTGGCGCTGCTGCGGCTGCGCCCGGTGACGTCCGCTGTGCTCTGCGCCTGGGTGGCCATGCTCTGCGCCCTCGCCACCGTCCGCAGCGCCGACTTTGAAGGCGACCGCTCGCTCGCCGAGGCCGCGACGCGGGACCATCCAGAGGGCTTCCATGGCTGGCACTGGCTGGGGCGCATCGCGCTCGACGCCAATGAGCTCGATCTGGCGCGCGCCTGCTTCGATCGCGCGGCGGTCATCCTACCCGGCTTCGCCCCCAACGAGGCCCTGCGCGCCGAGGTCGCGGCCCGCGCCCAGCGTCAGCCGTAGCCGCCTGCGGAGTTCTCAGCCTCAGCAGCCGAGCAAGCGCATGGCGGCCGCCAGCAGCCCCAACGCGGCGTCGAGCCCGGCGCTGGGAGCGGCGATGGCCGAGACTTGGTCCCAGTCTGTGGCGCGCAGCAGGCCCGCCTTGTCGCGGTAGATCAGGCGCCGCGCCGTGGCCGCCAGCAGCTCTTTGCCCTCGATCACGCCGCGCGGCCCGTCGGCGTCGAAGGCCACGATCACGTCGCCGGCATGCTGCGCGGCGTGCTTGGCGTCGGCCGCCACCAGCCAGCGGCTGTCAGCCGACTGCAGCGGGCTAGCCACGGCGGCCATCGTCGCTTTCGCCGAGTCGAGCGTGACCAACGCCGTCGCGATGCCCGCCATCGTGCGCGAAGGAGTGCCCACCGCGTGTTGGCCGCGACCGACCCCCAGGCACTGCACGGCGAGGGCGGCGCCGGCCGTGGGGTCGACCGCCGAGCGCAGCGCCACGGTCCACAGCGCGGCGGCCATCTCGCTGCCCTGCACCCGCGTCAGAAAGCTGATGCCGCCGTCTGCGGGGTCGAGGCGAAGGGCTGGCTGCGCCCCAGCCTCGACCACCGGATCGGCCGCGCAGACGGGGAGGTCCAGCGGCTGGCTGCCCGCGGCCTCGGCGGCCGTACCGAGGTCGGCCTGTACTTGGAGCGTGGCGGCGTCGAGCAGCAGCAGCCGAACGTCCTCGCCGCCGCCGCCGCAGCCCGCCATCCAGTGCGAGGGCTGCAGCCACCAGATCTGGGCCGCGCCCTTGCCGATCGCCAGCTGCGGCGTGTCGAGCTCAAAGCCGTCAGCGCCGGGAGCGAACACCGCGCAGCGCACCGGCGCCACCGCGGCGACCGTGCCCTGCGCTGGCCCAAAGCTCAGGCGGTAGAGGCAGAGCTGCTGCTCGCCAGCGGAAGCGGCGCCGATCGCCCGCCTCGGAGCCTTGCCGCCGCGCGGCGGACCACCCTCCGGTGGCGCGACGACAAAGAGCGCACCGGCGCCGTGATCGACCGCCGCCGCACGAACGCCGGCGGGGAGGCGCAGCGACTGCATCGGCGCGCCGCCGGTGAAGGCGTTGATCCGCTCGGCCTTGCGGCGCGTGGGGTCGACCACCACGAGCGTACCGGGGTCGGCGCCGAGCAGCGCGATGGCGTCGCGGCTGACGCTGCGGCTCGCGCCGACGCGGCCATGGCGGAGGTCGACCACCCGGACCTCGCGGCTGCGGCCGTCGCGGTTATGGCTGAGCACGACCGCGTCGTCGTCGAGGGACCAAGCGGCGATGGTGTCCTCCGCGCCGCCGAACGCGCGTGCGCTCTCGAGCTCCTGCGCACCGCTCGCCTGTGCCGATGGCGCCAGCGCCTGCGCCAGCAGCGGCAGCACAACCCCGACCAAGCGCGACGCTGCGCCGAGGCGCCGCGGCGGCTGCAGGGCAGCCTGAAGTGCGCCGACCGCGCAGTCGCCGAGGATCATCGCATCGCCTCCACCTGTCGTCGCGCGCGGTCGGCGGGCCGCCAGTCGCCGGGATCCATCTGCGGCCAGGTCGGGCGGGCGAAGCGCTGTGCCGTCACGGTGTCGAAGTCGGTTGTGCCGCCGCCGGTGCGTACGTAGATCGACTTGCGCAGGACCTTGGCAAAGTACAGTCGGAACGGGAAGAAGGACTTGACGCCGATCACGTCGGCGCCCCACACGTCGAGCCCGCGATCGGCGTAGAATTCCGGCTTCATCGCCAGGCAGGCCCCCTCTGTGACGACCAGCTGCACCGGTCCAAGGTCCAGCGTGGCGACGCGGCCGAACGAGTCCGTCGCCTCGAAGCGCCGCAGCGTGCCGCGGACCGGCAGCGGTGTGCTGCGCGCCGGATCCAGGCTGCCGCCGACAGAGAGCGCGACCTCGCCGCCGATCCTCGCCGAGGAAAGGGCCTCGATCGCCGCCGGGTCCCGCATCGGCAGCAGCCAGCGCAGGTCGCGACCGTGCTCCAACGCCGCCGCCAGCAGCGCGCTGCGATCGCCAGGAGCGCCGGCGCCGACGACGTCCGAGGCGTCGCACATGACGACCGCGCCGAGCCGGCGCGCAAGCTTCGCCGCCCGGGCCTCGGCGATGGCCGCCTGCGCATCGGGCAGCTGCGGCGGGCCTTGGTGCCGCACGGCCCACAGGCGATCGGCAAGCGCGTCTGCGACCTCGTCTGCCCGCTGCGCATCGCCATCCGTCGTGACGTGCACCGCCCAGCCCAGCTCGGGTGAGTCGAGCCACAGGTGGCTCATGAACAGGTTGGCTAGCAATACCGAAGATTTATCGCGCTCAAGTGTGCGCAACCTCCAGAAGATCGGCAGCATCGGCGGCAAGAAGTCGAGGGTCAGGCCGCCGCCGTGGACCATCGGCAGCGAGCGCCAGGTGCTGTGCAGGCGGGTGCGGCCGCGCAACGCGGCGATGAGCTGGCGTCCCGCGCGCTCGCCGGTGCGGGCGTGGTCGCGGTGCGGGTTGGTCTGGTAGGCGGCGAGCACGTCGATTGCGCGCAACTTGTTCGGCGTCAGGTCGGCATGCAGGTCGAGCGCGACGGCGATCTTGACCTCGGGGCCGACGATCGCGCGGACCGCCGCCAAGATCTCAGCCTCCGGCTCTAGGCTGTCTTCGGCCGCCATCGCCCCGTGCAGCGACAGCATGACGCCATCGACCGGCAGCGCCGCCCGCAGCCGGTCGCAGAGCTCCCCTGTGAGGGCATCGAGCGCCGCCCGCGAGACGGGGCCACCTGGCACCGCCCACGCCGAGACCAACGGCAGGGGCGTCGTGTCGCCATCGGCGACGCAGGCGCGGACGAAGCCCGAAAGCTCGGCGTCGGCCAAGAAGGCCGGCACCTCTCGGCCACCCGCGCTGCACGCCTCGGCGAGCGCACGGCCGCGCACCAAGTGTGTCCGCGCGAAGTCGTCGAGTTGGGTCAGCACGGGTGACAGCGCGTTCGACTCTTGAGCGATGCGGCCATAGGCGATGCGTAGCGGTCGGGCGTTCAAGGCTCCTCTCCGCGCTGCACAGAGCCCCCGAGCGTCGACCCCAAGTCCGCAGCGTCCCGCCTGACCTCGGCGCGCGCTGCCCCTTCGCCTTCGCCCGCGCTCCCAGCCACCTGCGATGCCGCCGCGACGACCTTCTCGACGCCGCCGTGACGCGCCGCATGCGAGACCCCAGCGCCCTGGTTCAGTATCGCCTCTAGCTCTTCTCTCGCCTCGACCTCGATGCGGAGGGTGTCGGTCCGCTCTTGCAGCTCGCTGCGGGCCGTCGCCGCCGCCGAGTCGATCTCTGCCCTCGCGATGTCGCAGAGGTGGCCGTGGGCCGCCTGCAGCCACGCCATCGACTCCTGCAGGCCGCGCTCTGACTCATCGCGGCGCAGTCCGACCGCTGCGGCGGGCAGGCTGACCAGGGCCGCCCGGGCCTCCAGCGCCGCGACCATCGACCCCAAGACGCCGTCGACGTCGGCAATCAGTCCGTGGGCGTCGCGCGCCTGCCCGGCCAAGAGCAGCCGCACCATGCTCTTGCGCAGCTGCAGTGCACGCGCCAGCTCCGGCTCACGCAGGCCGAGCATCCGCCAGCGCCATGGGATGCGCCGCAGCGGATGGGGACGCAGCGCCTGAAAGACGAACGCCGCCGCCACCAGCACCGCTACCATCTCCAACAGCCGAATCAGCAAGTCGTCCTCGCCCGCTTCCGTGGCCGCCCTGGGGCGCGCCGCGCCTCAGTCGCCGCCGAAAAAGCGCCGCCAAGCGTCCATCGAGCCAAAACGCTGCAAGAAGTCTGGATCCAGGCTGTTGAGCTCAATCGTGCCGAGTTCGAAGGCGCGCACGGCCTGAATCGCGGCGTAGATGCGTCCAGCCTTGGTGGTCAGCGCCTCCGACTCCAGGCGCTTGCCGAGCGCCGCCGCTTCGAGCTCGGCGCGCTCGCCCTCGGCCTCCAGTCGCTCGTTCTCGGCGTCGGCCTCTGCGCGTATCCGCCGGTCATACTCTAGCGCCTCGGCCTCGACCTTGGCGATCTCGGTCTCTGTGGCGCGCCGGGCCAACTCGATGCGCTCGTTCCAGCTCTCGCGCTCGATCGCCACCACCTTGTCGATGCCCTTCTGCACGGTATCGGTCGCCTGCTTGCCCTCGGATCGGCGCTGCTCGGCGACGTCTAGCTCGCCCTGAACGGCGAAGAACTGCTTGGCCTGCAACCGGTCCTCGTAGGGGCCGTCGAAGACGATAGCGCGAATGACCACGCCGCCCTGGGTGACCTCGACGTGGTACTGCGCCAGCTGCTTGTTGAGCGGCCCGATGGCATCGCGCGCGATCTGCATGCGGACGCGTGGGTCGGTGATGTCGCGGTTGCCCATCGAGGCGAGGTGCTTGAGGAGGAAGCCCTCCACCGCCGAGCGGACACGTTTGGGGTACGACAGCGCCATGCCCTCGCGGCAGATGGTATGCGCCATGCCCGGCTTGATGCTGTAGACCACGGCCACATCGACGTGGATGAGGTTGCCGTCGCGGGTCCGCACGTCGAGGTCTTCGCCGCCCTCGAGCTCGAGGTAGTGCAGCGTGCGCGGTAGCCGGTACCAAGAGTGGACCATCGGCACGTCGAGCCAGCGGCCCTGACCGAAGTCGGCCTCCTCGATGCCGCCGAAGAGCGAACGCCGCACGCCGATCTCGTCGGGCGGTATGTAGGTGGCCAGGGCGTTCGGCAGCAGCCACGCCAGGATTACGAGCAGCGACAGGCCCTGGAGCCCGAACAGGTGGCGCGTCATTGGGCCTCCCGGTCTTTCGGCTTGCCGAGGTAGCGGATATCGATGGGCTGGCTAGCGTTGGCGTAGGGCCGCGCCGTAATGCGCTTGAGCTGCGGAAACACGTGCTTGGCGATCTCGGCGTTGAGCACGTCGGGGCCCTGGTCACCGGCGGCGCGAATCTGGGCGGCGAGGCCCTGCGCCCGCTCCCGCGCCGCGATGGCCTGGGCCTTGGCGCGGGTGGTCTTCTCGGTGTGGACGGCGCGGCCGTTGGCGACGCGATCGATGGCGTACTTGTCGGCCTCGCGCTTGACGCCGACCGACTTGTTCTTGGCCTTCTGCAGGTCCGAGGCCAACTTCGCCATCAGCGCCTGATACTCGGCGTTTTTCTCCTCGGCCACCTGCTGCCGCAACCGATCGGCCTGCTTGACGAGGCGCTCTCGCTGCTTGGCGAGGACCAGCACCTCTTGCTCGGCGTTCTGTCGGTCGGCGATCGCCTTCTCGACGCTGGCGGCGAAGCTCGGCTTGGGCGTGATGACCTGCGACACCTCGATGCCCGTCGGCTTCAAGCGCTTGTTGAGCACCTGCCGGGCGTCGGTGACCGCGTTGCCATAGCTGGAGGGGTCCGAGGCCTGCAAGAACGTGTAGGCGCCGAATTCGTCGCGCAGGATGGCGCGGGCATGGACCCGCAGCGCCGCCCGCTTGTAGGCGTCGAAGCGGCCGTGGGTCTCGATTAGGGTGTCGGCCAGGTTCGGATCCGCCTGGTAGTGGATCTCAAGCTTGTTGAACCAGAAATTGCTGCCGTCGTTGGCCCGCACCGTCAGCTTCCTGACGTGGTTCTCGTCGACATCGCGGTCGCCCTCCATGACCAGCACCAGCGGCTCGACGTGCACGATCTCGACGCGCTGGAACCACGGCATGAACGAGATGGTGCCCTGCTGCCCGACGACGTGCTTGGCGTCGCCGAAGATCGACAGCCCGGTCGTGTTGTAGATGACCGCTACCTCGCCAGGCTCGACCTCAACGACGCCAGCGCCATCGCTGAAGAGTTGACCAATGACGATCGCCACCGCGATGCCGGGCAGGATGAGGCGGAGGACTCCACCACTCCAGACGCCCTTGATGCGATCGGTGACCTCTGACATCGCAACCCCCACTGTTCCGGATCTACCCGCAAGCGCCTTGGTCCGCAATAGCCCTGATCCAGGCCATCGCCGCCTGGGCTCTGCCGGTGCGCCGCGCCACCTGCCCGATGGGTCTCAGGACGGACTCGGCCTAGGTCGCCCAGCCGCAAGGAGGCCAGCGCCAGGCGACGCAGCCGACCGCCGACTCGGCGCGCGTCCGGCTTGAGGGAGCCGGAGAGTGACACGTATTCCGCCTGGGGACGCTGCCCCCTCCGACGCAAGTGGCCGGAGCTGGGGCCAGGCATCGCGGGTCGCGCCTCTGTCGAGCGACGCCACGCCCGCGGCCAGCTAGCGGCGACTCAGTCGACGAGGCCGTTGCCGAAGCCGCCGACGCCGACCTCAAGGAAGGCGCGCCAGAGCAGGCCGGGGCCAAAAGCGTCCGCGGCGCCCTCGCGCGTCGAGGCGAGCGGCACCTCGATGCCAAACGCGATGAAGGCGCGCTGGCTACCGAGCAGCTTGCGCATCGACAGGTTGGTGGCATCAAACGCACCGACGCCCTCGATGTGCTCGTAGAAGCGCCGGTGTAGCGCGATCATCGTCCCGGAGATGCGTGGCAGCACGACGCCGACGGAGACGTCGAGCGCCTGCCACGGCCCGCGCCCCGGCCCGCTGCCGAACTCATGGTGGCTATCGAGGCCCAAGGTCAGTGCGACCCAGGGCAGCTCGCCCGGTCGGCTGACGCCGATATGCCCCATGATGCCGAAGTGGCCCTCGGTGGTGATGCCGCTCTTGCCGACCAGCACGGTCGCGCCGCCGGCCCGCACATAGAACCCGATCGGCAATTCGATCGGCGACGTCGGCGCCCCCGCCGCCGCCCCGCCATGGGCTCCGATCGGCGGCCCGCCGCGCTGGTCGCCACGCGGCGCAGCGCCGAAGACTTCGGCCGACGGCCTGGAGCCGGGCTGCGGCTCGGCGCCGGCCGAAGGCTCGCCAGTCGGGCGCGCTGGCGGAGGCCC
>SXNM01000155.1 GCA_005777155.1 Pseudomonadota bacterium
AGGGATCGCAGGGCTTGGGAGGCGCCGAGGTTCCTGTCTTACGGCGCCATCGAGACCGCAACGATCGAGATCCGGACGCAGCCTAGACCGCTGGAGCCGCTTGCCTGCGTCTGGTATTCCGGGGCCGCCACCCAATCGGGCCCCGTTCGCTGCGCTGACGACCTGCAGTCGGTGCTACACCGACGCGACCCGCGCGCTGGCGTCAGGAATGGGCTACGTAGGTGAAGTTAACGCTGATGCGCTGCCGACCGGTGCCGACGCTTCGCCGGCGCTAGCCTTGACTGTTCTTCGACCCATCCAGCACTCCACGCCAAGCGTCTTGCGCTCCGAGGCGCCCTGCTCCTACATTTCCGCCCTCGCCGAGCCCGCCGCGATGCAGCGGCCGGACCGGCGAGGCTGGGGCGCCGCCCCACGAGGGGGTGTCATGGCAAAGATCGTCGCGTACGTGTCGGCTGAGTTCGGGCTAACGACGCGCATCCCCACCTACTCCGGCGGGCTCGGCATCTTGGCCGGCGACCACGTCAAGGCCGCGGCCGACCTCGGGCTGCCGCTGGTCGGGGTCTCGCTTTGGTATCACCAGGGCTATGGCCTGCAGCGCATCGACGAGCACGGCGACCAGCAGCTCGACTTTCCGCGCTGTCGGCCCGAGGACGTCCTGCAAGACACGGGCTTGCGCCTGGAGCTGCCGCTGGCCGCAGGGATCGTGCATGTGCGCGTCTGGCGGACGATCCTGCGCGGCCGCAGCGGGGCGACCGTGCCGCTGCACTACCTCGACGCCATGGACGAGCGGAACCCGCCCGAGTGGCAAGACGCCGCGCGCATGCTCTACGGCGGCGACAACGACAACCGCCTGCGCCAAGAGGCGATCCTCGGCGTCGGCGGCTGGCTCGCCGTGCGGGCGCTCTACCCAGACGCCACCATCCACGCCCACCTCAACGAGGGCCACACCGCGTTTTTCGCTGCCGCCATGCTGCACGAGTTCGGCGACCTCGCGCTGGTGCGGCAGCGCTGCCACTTCACCACCCACACGCCTGTACCAGCCGGCCACGACGTTTTTGAGCGGGCCGCCGCGATGGAGGTGCTCGGCGACCGGCTGCCGGTGGACGTGGCGGCGCTGGGTGGCCCCGACCGGCTGTCGATGAGCGTGCTGGCGTTGGCGCTGTCCTCGACCTGCAACGGCGTCTCGATGCTCAACGCCGAGGTCGCCTCCGGCATGTTCCCGGGCCGCAAGATCGACGGCCTGACCAACGGCGTCCACGCCGACACCTGGGTCCACCCCGCGCTCGGCGCTCTCTACGACGCCGCCCTGCCCGGCTGGCGTGAGCGCGACACCCGGCTCCTGGAGGTCGAGGCGCTGCGCGACGCCGGCTTTGACGCCGACCTCGACCGCGCCCGCGGGGTCGCCAAGACCGAGCTCTGCGAGTACGTCAACGCCCACACCTCGCTCGGCTTTGACCCCGAGGTGCTGACCATCGGCTTCGCCCGTCGCGCCGCGCCCTACAAGCGCGCCTTGCTGGTCTTTCGCGACCTTGAGCGGTTGCTGGCCCTGGCCGACGGCCGCCTGCAGTTCGTCTTCGCCGGCAAGGCGCACCCGAATGACATCAAGGGCCGCCAGCTCGTGGCGCAGCTGGTCCGCACCGCCCGCAGTCTGCGCGGCAAGCTGCGCGTGGCGTTCCTGCCGAACTATTCGATGTGGCATGGCCGAATGATCACCGCGGGCAGCGACATCTGGCTCAACAACCCCGTGCGCCCGATGGAGGCCTGCGGCACCAGCGGCATGAAGGCGACGCTCAACGGCGTGCCCAACCTCAGCGTGCTCGACGGCTGGTGGGCAGAGGCCTGCCGGCATGGCGAGAACGGCTGGGCGATGGTCGAGGCCCACGACGACGAGGACGACGAGCGCGACTCCGACGCCCTCTACCGCCTGCTCGAGGCCGAGGTGCTGCCGACCTACTACGACGGGCCGGTGGCGATGCGCCAGATTCGCAAGGGCGCCATCGCGACGGCGCCGGCCTTCACCGCGGCGCGGATGGTGCGCGACTACAGCGATCGCTACTACGACCCCGCGGGCCGCTGAGGGGCGGATTCTTCGCTGCTACTGCTCGCCGCAATTGCCGCTGGGCGGCTGGGAGCAGTCGCCGTCCCAGGCTGGCGTGATCTCGGCCTTGGCCTTTGCGCTGACGCCGTAGAGGTCGAGCAGGCTGACGTCGACGCGGATGCGCCGCCCGACCACTTGGCAAGGGCACTTGACGTAGGCCGTGATGGCCGGCGACAGGTCGCTGCACTCGCTCTCGGGCAGCAGCGTCTGCATCACCGGCACCGTCCCTGGCTTCACCACTACGCCTGTGTCGACCAGCGTCATGGTCACGTCGATGCGGGCCTTTTTGGGCCACAGCCCCGCGCTGCGCGTCCGTACCCAGATGTGCTGCCCGCCCTGGGGGCCACGGATCATCGGCGCGCTGACGGCGCCGCTCTGCCAGTCGACCCAGCCGGCGCCTTCCTTATCGGCGCCGCCCACTTCCAACTTCGCCGCGCCACAGGCGCCGCCATCGGTCGCGTCGGCGTCTGCGTCACAGCCGTCGACGCAGTCGTCACGGCAGCCGATGGCGAGGGCGAAGGCGAAGACGACAAAAGCCAAGCCGCGGTGGAGGCTTGGGGCGCAGCGGGGACTTGGCAGCGTTCGCATGGGTCGGGCCCTCTCGGCGCTGCCCCCCTACCCTGGCGTCGCCGCGCTCAGTGTAGCCGCGGCAGCGCGCTGGGCAACACGCCGCCCGGATGAAGGCGCTGGTGGGCGCGCAGCGCCGTGTGCGGCCCTCGGGCAGCCGCGCGAGCGGGCACAGAGACGCCCGCCGCTGCGTCGCAAGGGCACCCGCGGCGCTCGGAGCGCGGAGCGGTGAAAGCGCGGCATTGTCCGGCAGCGCGCTGCGGCAGGTCGCCTCGTGGGCCGTGGCCGTCACTTGAGCTGGACAAAAACCAACGCCTCGGCCACCACCAGGCCGGCGACCTCGACGATCTCGAGCGCGGCGCTGCCCACCCGGGCGACAGCGCGCACCCGTTGGTTGGTGTCGGTGTAGACGCCCAGCATGTGGAGGTCGCCGCTGGGTGCGACCGTCACGCCGAGCACAGAAATGCGCGGATCGATTGCGATGCCGACCTGTGTAACGCCGTCATGGCGCAGCAAGACGGGCCCCTTGGCGCCCACGCCGAGCAGGTAGAAGAGGCCGCCGCCGACGCGGAACGTCCAGCCGTGGGTGCTGACTTCAGTCTGCAGGCCGACCAAGGGCTTCAAGCAAGGCGGGCTGACCACCGCGCCATCGACCAGGACCAGCGCCAGCGCCCGTTGGCCCTGGACATCGCAGTACATGACGTGGCCGGTCTGCACGCGAAAAAGGCCCAGACAGGTGCCGCCCTCCATCGTGACCAGGGCGGGCAGCTCGACAAAGCCGGCAGCGCCTTTGTGGAGGAGGCGAAGCGTGATGCCCTGTGGCCTGACGCCGCTGTCCTCGTCGCTGACAAGGTAGAACGAGTCGGCGTGCGGCGTGCCGACGTCGCCCGGGGTCACAAAAACGTTGCGCTCGCCTTGGATGTCGAAGGGCGCGCCGACGCGAGGCAGGATCTTCGACTTGGCGCGGCCGGGCTCGGCGCCGGGCGGGCGCACTTGCACCAGCAGGTCGCCGCTGCCGTTGGTGAAGAAGGCCTCAGGAAAGAGACCGGCGTCGACCAGCGTCGACCAGCGTCGCGCTGGGGCCGCCGTCTGCAGCGGCGACGAAGCGCTAGAGGATCATGCGGCTCAGCGCGTCGCGGGCGGCGAAGAAGACGACGTCGCCCGTCGCGGAGGACCGCACGGACGCAGCCTGCGGCCCGAGGTTGCCGTAGTTGTCTTCGACGTGTGCGACGCCCACCGCGGTGCAGAAGAGCGCCCCATCGGAGCGGCGCGCCACGATGGTGGGACACGGCATCATCGGGCCGCCTGGCGTCTGCCCTTCGAGCTGAAAGCCGCTGGTGGAGAGAAAGATCCACTGCGGCGTCGGGAAGATCGCGTTGATGAAGGGCTCCAGCGCTCCCTGCGACGACGGCAAGGCCTGCACGACCGACAGCTGCGACAAGCTGGGCGGCTGCAAGAACGTCGCTCAGACCGGCCAGGCCTGCGACGACGGCAACGCCTGCACGGTGGGCGACCTCTGCCTCGCATCCGGCACCTGCGCCAGCGGCAAGGCGAAGGTATGCCAGGACAACCTCGCCTGCACCGCCGACAGCTGCGACATCCAGACCGGCTGCGTGAACGCCGTGCAAGACAAGGCGGCCTGCGACGCGGGCGCCTGCAAGGGCACGGTCAGCGGCTGCGACGACGCCGAGGCCTGCACTCAGGACACCTGCGACAAGGTCAAGGGCTGCCTGTTCAATAGCTTGGACGGCAAGGGCTGTGACGACGGCGACGCCTGCACCAAGCCGGATGCCTGCGCCAGCGGACTGTGCAAGGGCGGCGCCGCCGTCAACTGCGACGACAGCAACGTCTGCACGCTCGACCTCTGCGCGCCGCAGACCGGCTGCGTCACCACCAAGCTGCAGGGCGCGGCCTGCGACGACGGTAAGGTCTGCACCACCGCCGACGCCTGCAGCAACGGTGTCTGCGCCGGCCTGACCAAGACCTGCGACGACAGCAACCCCTGCACCCAAGACAACTGTGACCCAAAGCAAGGCTGCATCAACCAGGCGGCGAGCTTGCCTTGCAACGACGGCGACGAGTGCACGGCGGGCGACGCCTGCGCCAACGGCAAGTGCGCCGGCACCTCCGTAGACTGCGACGACGCCAACGCCTGCACGGTCGATTCCTGCAACAAGGTCGTCGG
The DNA here is from genome assembly GCA_005777155.1 of Pseudomonadota bacterium. GTDB lineage: Bacteria > Myxococcota_A > UBA9042 > UBA9042 > UBA9042 > SXNM01. The sequence continues at coordinate 4,851 of SXNM01000155.1, forward strand.
CTGCTTGGTCAAAAACGCTGCCTCTGGCGCCGCTTGCGAAGACGGCAACGGCTGCACGACCGACACCTGCAACGGCGTCGGCGTGTGCTTATCGGCGCCCGCGTTGTGGTCACGGGAGATCGGGACCGGCTTGTATCCCTTGGACATCGCACTGGACGGCAACGGCGACGCCATCGTCGTCGGCCAGATCGGCACCACGTTCTTCAACAGTGGCTCCGGAAAAAGCTTCTTTCTGCGGCTGCCGCTGGTACTGCCCAAGGGCGAGGCCGTGGTCTTCGACTCGCGGGTGGCCCTGCGGGCGATTCGCCGCCGCCAGGATGGCGTGGCCGGCTTCGTCGGAATCGACGGCGCCTTTGGCGATAGCCCAGGTTTTGTCGGCGGCGATCCGGCGGCGAAGCTGGTGCTGCTCGACGGCCAGGGCAAGCTGCTTCAGGTCATGACGACCAAGGGCTACAAGAGTGGACAGGCCCATCGCTGGCAGAGCCTGGATGTGAACAAGACCCATGCGGTGGTCGCCGGCACGCGCGTCTACCAGGACAAGGCCGAAGACAACGGCGTGTTCGTCGGCCACGTCCACTTGGCGTCGAAGGTGGCGACTTGGCACCCGCTGTGGCATGTCCCCGGCGCTACCAAGCATGGAGCGCTGGAGGTGTTGGGTGGCCAGGCGCTCGCCAACGACGACGCTGTGACGGTGGTGCGGGTCCTCCGCGCAGGCGACGTCTGGACCACTTGGATGCTGCGGACGGCGCCGAACGGCGTCCAGACGCCGACCAAGCTCTTCGAGGCGCACGCCACCTCGTCCAGCCTGCTCGTCAAGTTCGTGCCGGCGGACGACGGCGGCTTCGACATCCACCGCCCCACCACCTCGCTACGCTTCAACCAGCTCGGCGCCCAGGTCGGCGTCCCTTTCAAGGCCTTCCTGCCCAACCTCTCGCCGCTGCTGCCGGCCCTCCGCCGGGGCACGCAGACCGTGGCATTTCAGCCGGCCGGCAACGGAGTCGACACGACCCTGAGCCTGTACCACCGCGGCGGGCTCGTGGAGCATAGCGCCACGCTGGTCGGGCCGCCGGTGACGATCGCGCGCCCTGGCGCACTGCGCGAGCTGCTGTTGCTCAGCAAGCCCGCCGACCACCTGACCTCGAACAACGCGTCGTGGGTGGTCTCGCGTCGCAACCCATGGGGTTCGCTCGATTGCGATGCCTGCTACACCCAGCACGCCGCGGGCTGCGGTCCAAGCGGCGGCTGCGCCGGCGATTCATGCGTCGCTGGCGTCTGTAGCTCGGCCACGCCCCACGAAAAGTGCTCCGATCCGACCAACCCGTGCAACCTGCAGAAGTGCAATAGCGCCGGCAAGAAGGACTGTCAGGTGCTGGCCCCGGCCGCTGATGGTAGCGACTGCGGACCTGCCGGCGCCAAGTGCACCACGGATCCGGCGCAAGGCAAGTGCAGCAAGGGCGTCTGCGCGGGCACGCCGGCGACGCCGCCGGTTTGTGACGACAGCAACGCGTGCACCATCGATTTTTGCGAGTCAGCGCAAGGATGCCAGTCGCGATCGATGCCGGTGGGTACGCTCTGTGGCAGCGGCACGACTTGCGGACAGCTGACCCAGACGCAATGCCTGGCGGACTCCTCGGTGTGCATCAAAGAGTACGTAGGGGGCGCGACGACGCTGACCCAGGCCGAGGTGTCCCTCGACCTGCCGTCACCAGGGGCAGGCGCCGTCCGCTGGGCCCAAGTCCAAGTCACGGTACCAGCGGATGGCCAGCTTCAACGACTCAACGTGCACCTGCGCTACAATGGCCAGATGCTTCACTCCATGCGCGATGCCACGGCTGCCTGCCAGGCGCTCTTCGGGTTCTGCGACAGCGCTGTCGATAGCAACGGCGCGATCACGCTTGACTGGCCATCGGTCACCCAACCGATCCAGTGGCCCTTCAAGGTCGGCTCGGTCCCGGCGCCACTCGGCGCCGGCCAACTGAACACGCTGGAGCTGCGCCTGTCGCGCAATGGCAGCGCCTTTCCTTTGGTCAAGGTCTCCAGCTGGAAAGTCCGCTGGGCCACCGCCTGCAACTGAGCCGCTCGGCGATTCTCTCGCTGCCGACGCGCTGATGGCGCCGTCGCTGGCGCCAACGTCGGCATCGTCGAGGGCGCCGGCGTCGCCGCAGGACGCGCTAGCGGTGGCCCGGGAAGGAGGCACCGCCGTCGTGCGTCCGCGACGGCCCTTGATCCCGCCTAGACCCTGGCGCATCGTGCAGCGGCGCGACCGCAGCTCCACGGTCCGGCAGCGGAGGATCCCCATGGCCGGTAACATGAGCCAGCCACGCGCGACGGTACGCCTCGATGGACGAGAGATCGCAGCGCCGCTCCGCCAGCACACCGCGGCGGCCGTGGCGGCGCTGCGCCAACGCGGCGTCGTCCCCAGCCTCGCCGTGGTGCGGGTCGGCGACGATGCGGCGTCGCAGATCTACGTCGGCGCCAAGCTCAAGGCCGCAGCGGCCCTCGGCATCGTCGCCCTTGAGCACCACCTCCCCGCCGCAGACTCACAGGGCGCCGTGGAGTCGCTGGTGGCTGCCTTGGCCGGTGATGACGGCATCGACGGCATTTTGGTCCAGCTGCCGCTGCCGCGCCACCTCGACGTCGAGGGCGTCTTGGCGCAGGTGCCGGCCAGCAAAGACGTCGACGGCTTCGGACTGCACAGCCTCGGCGCTCTGGCCGCCGGCGCCCCAGGGCTGCGACCTTGCACGCCTGCTGGGGTGATGAGGATCCTCGAGCACTGGGCCGCGGAGCGCGGCGAGCACCTCGCCGGCAAGCGGGCCCTGGTGATCGGCCGCTCGCGCATCGTCGGCAAGCCCGTGGCGCTGCTGCTGCTGGCCGCCGACTGCACCGTCACCATCGCCCACAGCCGCTCGGTCGATCTCGCCGCGCTCGTGGCGGAGGCCGACATCGTCGTCGCCGCCGCCGGCTCGCCGCGGCTGATCCGGGGCAGCTGGTTGCGCCCGGGGTCTGTGGTCATCGACGTCGGCATCCACCGACTGAGCGACGGCAGCCTCTGCGGCGACGTCGACACCGAGGGCGCGCAGGGCGTGGCGGGCGCCATCACTCCGGTGCCAGGCGGCGTCGGCCCGCTGACCATCGCCCAGCTGATGGCCAACACGGTCGCGGCATGCGAGGCCCGCCGCGCCTAGCCGCCGCGCCGCCACCGCGCCGCCGCCGCCCCACCGAGGAGCCCAGATGACTGACGCCACCCTGCTGCAGCGCACCCCCCTGTACGACGCCCA
>SXNM01000156.1 GCA_005777155.1 Pseudomonadota bacterium
GGCCAGCGCGAGGCTCCAGCTCCAGAGCCGCGATGGCCGCGGCGAGGCCTTGCGCCTGCAGCTCGCCTGGTGCCATGGCCGCGGCGCCTGGCTGCCGGCGGCCTTCGACGCCGGCTACCTGCTCGAGCGCGGCGACCTGCGCGGCGAGGCCCTCGCCTTGCGGCTGCGTCGGGTCGCTGCGGGGCCGCAGGGCGGCGTCGGCAGCGGCCTGCGAGCCTCCTTTGCTTGGACTCTAGTGGCGCCGACGGCTAGCCTCGGCCGCAGCGCTCAGCTGCACGGCGAGCTGCGCCTGCTGCCCCAGCTTGGCTTCACCGCGGATGACCTGAGCGCCGCGGCGCTGCAGTTGGCCGTACGTGACCGCGACCTCTTCGCCAGCGCTGGCTGGCGGCGGCGGCCGGGCGGGGTCCACCTGGCGGCGGCTGGAGCCGGCCTCTGGCTCGCTCCTTGGTTGCGGGCCGAGGTGCGACTTGAGCGGGCGCTCCATGCGCCACGCGCCGGCGGCCCTCAGCGAGCCAGCTGGGATGGCGGCGTGGCGCTAGTCATGGCGCCGGGCAGCTGAAGCGCCGAGCCCCACCCCGGGAGACGTGAACGGCTTGCCGCCGTGGGCGCCGAATGGGACGTGGCGCAGGCGGAGGCTGCGAGACCGGCCTCACCGCCGCGGCGCGAATGAGCGGCCGCAGTGCCGCGTTGCAAGGAGGAACCGCTGTGCCCTGCGCTGCGGTCCGTCGCCACCCGGCGGCGTGGCGAGCGTCGCCGACACCCGCGCCGCCCAGGCCGTCGATCGCCTTGATCGGCGCCGGCAAGTATGCAAGAACCCGCAGTCCCGTCGACAGCGTCGACCGGCAGCGGTGGGACCGAGCCGCAGCCCAGCGACAGGACCTGCACGATCTCCCGATTTTCCGCCGGTACCGGGCCAGCCCCGGCTGGAGGAGCGCCATGAACCAGCCTCCGCTTCGTCGTCCTCTACCACGTCGCCGCGCCCCTCACGCAGCGAGCGCGCTCACGCTGCTGTTGCTCTCTGGCGCAGTGGCCCAGGCCGCGCCGGCCATGCTCTATGTTGTCATGCCGGTCGACATGGGCGGCGTGGTCGTCGACACCGTCGTCCCGATCGAAGAGCCCGGCCTCTCGGACGCCAGCATGGCCACCCGCGGCCGGCGCGCATTCGATGCGCTCAAGGCGCGCGGCGGCAAGACCTATGGTCAGAGCCAGCTAACGATCGAGTCGCCGACCAAGGCCACGCTGGTGGTGGACCAGAGCGCCGACGCGGACAAGGTAGTGGCCGAGGTGTTGTGGACGATGGCGTCCATGGGCATCTCGGAGTTGACCGCGGCGCCGCTCTACCAGGGCGCGGTCGGGCTCGACCAGCTCGCTTACGGCGCCCACGTCCAGTGGTTCTCGGTCTACGATCTGCTGGCCTTCGAGCGCATTGAGGCGGTGCCGCCGCGGGCTTTTGTCGCCATCGGTGGCAAGCCCATGCCGGCCCAAGAGGCCGCCCGTGCGTTGCAGCGGGGTGATGTCGCCGTGCGTGGGCCGCTGCTGGCGGCGCTCACCGCCAAGAGCAAGCGCGCCAAGCTGCTGGTGATCGAGGGCGTGGCGCGCGCTGGTGTGCGGGCTTCGTACAAGCTCAAGGCCGACGATCTCGTGCCGGCGCTTGAAGACAGCGATCCGCAGGTGCGCGGGGCGGCGATGGACGCTGCGATTCAGGCCGGCATCAAGGGTAGCCGCGGCGTCATCACCGCCCTTGAGAAGCTGGTGGAGTCCGACGCCGACACCGACCAGAAGCTGCGCGCGGTCAAGGCCCTGTCTGCCGCCGGCGTCAATCGCTTCGACGATCTGCTCGAGGCCGAGAAGATCCGCACCGGATCGGCGGCGGAGGCGACGGCGGCTGTACGCAAGCTCGCCTTGTCCAAGCAAGTCGCGGTGGCGGCCCCGGCGCTGGTCTTTGCCTTGACGCACACCGACGAAGGCGTCCGCGACGCCGCGTTCGAGGGCCTGGCCCGGCTGGAGCAGTGGGAGCTGCTGTTCAAAGCCCTCAAGTCCGACGTCAACGACAAGATGCGCGAGCGCATCGCGAAGACCCTGGTCGAGAAAGGCAACGACACCGCGCGCGACGAGAGCCTGGAGTGGCTGCTGACCAAGGGCTCGGCGGCTGGTGCCATCTTCGCCGCCGAGACCTACGGCACGCGCGGCAGCAAGTCGGCAACCCCGCTGCTGATCAAGGCCCTCGACCACGAGTCGTCGCAGGTGCGCGAGGCGTCGGCCAAAGCCCTCGGCGTCCTCAAGGACGAGCGAGCCATCGTGCCGTTGGCCGACGCCGCAGAGAAGCGCCGCCGCGACGAGGAATTCATGATGGCGGCCGCCGTGGAGATCATGAAGACGCTGACCCTTGAGCAGGTCAAGCGCTTGGTCGGCAGCAAGAACAAGATCGTGCGCCAGATGGCCATCCGCTCGCTCAGCGACTTCGCCAAGGGCGGCCGGCCGCGGCCTGACGTGGTGGCGCTGTTGATGGACTCGCTCAAGGACCCCGAGGCCGAGATCAAGCGCGCCGCGGTCTACGCCTTGGCCCGCATCGAGGACGACGGCATCGCACGCGATCTGGCGGCGCTCAAAGACGACGCCGACCCGCTGGTGCGCGCTCAAGTCGCCTTCGCGCTCGGCCACGCCAGCGGTAAATACGTGGAGGCGGGGCCGACGCTGGTCGAGATGATGAAGGACCGCGACAAGACGGTGCGCGTGGCGGCGATCGATGGCATCGCCCTGCGCAAGGAGGCATCTGCGTTCCAGCAGCTGGTCAACCTGGTCAAGTATCCGGACCCAGAGATCCAACGCTCGGTCTTCGCTGCGATCTTGGCGCTCCGCACCGGGGAGAACGCCGACCTCGTGCGGCCGCTGTTCCGCAAGTGCCTGGAGATCCGTGACTCGATGGTGCGCGTCGTCTGCGTCGAGGCCTTGGCCGAGGGCGCCAGCAAGGACGACTTCGAGGCGCTGCGTCAGGCGGCGTTCGACCCTACGCCGGAGGTCAAGCGCAAGGCGATCGCCGTCATCGCCAGCACCAAGGCTCCGGAGGGCATGGAGGTGCTGACGCTCTTCTTTGGCGACACAGACAACGCCGTGCGCGAGGCGGCGCTCGACGCCCTGGCGGAGATGCCAGCCGATGGCCCCTGGGCGCCGAAAAAGAAGCGATACCTCAACGACTTCATCGGGACGCCCAACATGCCGACGGCGCTGGTCGACAAGGCCAAGGCGCTGCTGAAAAAGGGCTGAGCGACCGCGTTGCGCGGCCTCAGTTCCAGTTCGGATCGACGGCCCGGCCAACGACCACCAGTGAGCGTCCGATGAAGCGGACGTCGATCTCGCTGCGCGGATCGAGGCCGCCAAGCTCGGCGTCGATGCGGTCGAACGCGGCGGCGATCGCCCGCTCCAGCCCTGCGGCGCCCGGGTCGTCGAGGCCCGGAGCGGAGAGCGCGGCGCTGGCGATCGCGGTCCGCAGCTCTGCGCGCAAGCGACGTTGGCCCGCCGCGCCGACCATCGCCTGCGCCAACAGGCGCCGCAGCGATGTGGCGTCGAGGGCTCGCAGCGCCGGGCTCCCTTCGAGCAGGGCCCAGCACAGGGTCGTGGCCAGCAACGCGGAGAGGTCCCACTCCCAGCGTCGCTCGCCGAGCTCCCGCTCGAGGGTGTCCAGCGCCGCCGGCAGCGGTCCCTCGGCAGCGCCTTCCAACAACCCGGTGACGGCCTCGAAGCGTTGCAGGGCGAGGCGCGCTCGCGCGAGATCTTGCAGGCTCTCGTAGGGCCGCAGGGCCACGCGCTGTGAGCGATCTCGGGCGGCGCGCTCGTCGTCGGCGCTCTGCCGAGCCGCCTGCTCTTGGCCTTCGTCGCTCTCGCCGTCGAGCTCAGCGTCGGCCTCATCGCCCGCCGCCGCCACGCTGCCGCGCCAGTGGACATCGCCGTCGCTGAGGGAGTGGAAGTCCTCGTCGGCGCCGGCGGCCATGGCTGCAATGGCAATTCGCGCGGCGTCGCGGCTGCCAGTGGCCGCCTCGACCAGCTCATCGGCGCTCGACGGCCACATCGGCAACGGTCGTAGCAGGGCCCGCACGATGGCGCCCTCGACGCCGTCGAACAGCGCGGCGCGGCCGGCGTTGCCGAGGCGGCGGCGCAGCGCCACCGCGCGGTGATGCAGCTGAACCACCTGGCCGTGGCCGAGGGAGAACAGCGACTCTACGGGCTCCAAGGCCAAGATCTGGGCCGCGCGCTCGACGTCATCGCGGGCGGCGAAGCGGAGGCCGAGATCGACCATCGTCAGCACCTGCCTGGCGTGGCGCGGCAAGGCCTCGGTGTCTGCCGGGTGCTCGGCCAGGGCGCACTGCAGCCGGTAGACGCAGAAGCAGAGGGCCGTCTGGACGCGCAGCGCCTCGGCGTCGGGCAGCCGGGCGGCGGCGGCGGCCAAGAACGCTGGCTCGGCGCCGGCGCGAAGGGCGAGGTCGGTCCGCTGGGCCAGGGCCGGCGGCGGAACATACGCCTGGAGGCCGTCACCCGCGCGCGCGCCTTCGCCAGCGAGTCGCGCCTCAAGCGCCGCCCGTGCCGTCTCGGGCGCCACGTAGGCAAAGACCGAAAGCGCCTCGTCGCGCGGCATCATCCCGAGGTCGCCGAGGCGCCGCGTCCGATGATCATAGAGGTCTTCTTGCAGCGCCAGCGGGAGCTCCCAGCGCAGCGCCCGCAGCACGCGCCGGCCGCGCTCAATAGAGATCCGAAACAGGCTCTCGACGACCGTGCGGATGGGCCCAAGGGCAGCGTCCTGCGGGTCGACCGCGATCTGGAGTTGGCCGTCCGGCGCGGCGAAGAGCTCCCAGTCCTCGGGCGCGCCCTGCTCGGCGTCCTCGAACCCCTCGAACACCATGGCTGAGCCGAACGCGAAAGCGGTCAGGACGCCGTCCTCCTGCGCCGCCAGGAAGCGGTCGACGACCTCGCTGCCTGCCGACAGCGCGACCGCGAGCAAGTGCGCGAAGGTGCGGCGGTCGAGTGTGTCGCCCTGCCACGCCAAGAGGTCGACGGCGGCCTGAAGCTGCCGCGGGCTCGCCAGCTCGAAGAGATCGCCGGCATCGGCGAGGCCAATCTCGTCGAGCAGCAAGGTGAATTCCTCTGCCGGGAGCGCCTGCAGGGTCGCCCTCGGCTCGGGCAGCGAGAGGAGCCACTCGAGCTTGCCGGAGCCGGAGAGGGCGTGGAAAGACGCAGGCAGCCGTGACAGGCCAAAGGCGCGCGTACCGCCGTGCAGCAAGGGCGCGAGGGCCACGGCGCGGGCCTCGGGCGCCTCGTCATAGGGGTCGGGCGCGACAGCCGTCTCGAGCACCAGGTCGCTGACCTCGAGCAGCTGGTCTTCGGCGTCAACCGCGCCCTCGGCGCCATAGAGCTGCAGGGTCGGGGCGTCGACGCGATCGCCCGACAGGTCGAGCGGCGCTCCTGGCGTAGCGCTGGCCGCGTCAGCGTCGTCGTCTGTGCCCAGCGACGCCGCGTACTCGGCGTTGCGCGCCAACCGCTCGGCCTCGGCCTCTTCTTCGGCGCCTCGCGCCTTGCGGCGGACCGTGGCGCGGGCTGCGCGGCGCAAGCGTTCGACGTCGCTCATCTCTCTCCCTCCGGCCGCGGCGGTTGGCGCCGCGGCGTCCGCCGCGCTCTCGCGCACAGCGGCTGTCCGCCGGCGGGCAGGCGACGTCTAGGACTCCAACAGCAAGCCAAGGGCGCGCGTGAGCAGGCCGAGGTCGCCAGCGACCCGCAGCCGACCGCTCTTCAAGATCGCCCGCGGATCCACGCGACGGGCGATCCAGGTCACGGCCTCGTCAGCGTCGATGGTGACCGTCGCCGAGGCCACCTCGTAGGCGGCCGGGGCGGCGCCGAAGGTGAAGACGACTCGGAGCGTCTCGCCGAAGCGACGGTCGACGATGTCAAGCGCAACGCTGCCCAGGAGCCCTGACAGCGCACGCGCCCGGTCATCGCGCACAGGCAGCCGCGAGAAGTCGGGCAGGGCGCGCGGTCGGCCGAGCTCTTCCATGATCTGCAGGCCGCGGTCGCGCAAGCTGCCAGCGACGAGCTCGCGCAGCGTCGCGCGCTCCAGCACCACCTGGCAGATCGGATCGGCGATGGCGCCCTCTCGCATCTGCAAGCGACCGTCGACGAGGCGCCCGCTAAAAACGCCGCCGCCGGCGCCTCTCACGTGAATGACCACGACCTGTTGCAGCGTCGCCGCGGGCAGCCGCACAGGCAGTGCGGGCGCCAGCTCGAGAAAGACTTTCGCCGGCGCAGCGCTGCGCGGCAGACTCCAAAACTCTTCTGCGTTCATCGCGACCTGATTGCGGCGTCCGGGCGGGCGACGCTAGAACACCGCCGGGCCATCGGCCGGCTTGGGCGGCTTGGGCGGCGCATCCTCCTCTTGTGGGTGCGGTCGCGGGCTTTTCACGGCCCGCCGCTTGCGCCGGTCGTCTTCACCGCCGGCGTCGGGCGACTCGGTCGGCCCCGCCTCCAGGTAGACTGGCACCTCCCGCTCGACCACCTTGGTCACGGTCTCGGTCACGGTCTTGGTCACCGTGTTGGTCACCGTGTTGGTCTTGGTGATCACCTCGGGGTCGCGGGTGAGGAACCAAGCGGCGGCGGCGCCGGCGACGAACACGACGGCGACCGCCACAATGATGGAGTTCCGGAGCGTGCGCTTGCGCTTCTCGGCGCTGATGCGTGCCAACTCGGCGGCGGCGCTGGCCAGCGAGGCCTTGCGGTGCTCGGCCTCGGCGGCGCTGGCCTCCTCTTCGGCGCGGCGCGTCCCTTCCTCCGCCCTGCGCCGCTCAAGCTCCGCCTTGCGCCGCTCCTCCTCGACCTGATGCTTGGTCTTCTCGCTCTGGGTCTTGGCCTCAAGGATGTCCTTGAGGAAGCCGGCGGTCTCTACCGACAGGTGCACCGTGCCGCGATCGTCCTCGGTGTTGGCAGCGATCAGCGCGGTGACCAGGGCCGTAGCGTCGATCGGGCGGTCGCCTGGGCGCTTCTTGAGCGCCTTCTGGAGCACCAACTCGAGCGCCGGCGACAGGTCGGTGTCGGCGTTGGCCTGGCGCGCGCTCGGCACCGCCGCCAGCGCATGCTGGCGCCGCAGCTCCGTCGGCGTCGCGGCCGGGAAAGGCGGCTCGCCGACGACCATCTCGTAGAAAATGGCGCCGAGCGCGTAGACGTCAGACCGGGTCGGCTGCACGGTCTTGGTCTTGACGCCACCAGAGAGCTCAGGCGCCTCGTAGCGCGCCTCATAGAGCTCGGCCACCGTCACGGCCTGGGCGTCGAGCAGCACAACTTCGCCGCGCTCGTCAGGCACGAGGCGGACGTGAGTCGGCGTCAGGCCGCCGTGGCCGAGCCCTTGGCGGTGCCGCTCCTCAAGCGCTTTGGCGACGCGTCGCAGCTTGGTGATCGCCTCCTCGGCTGGCAGAGCGCCGCGGACGATCACCTCGTCGAGACCGACACCAGGCGGCGCCAGCGCCACGTCGGTCGCTGCCGCCTCGTAGGCGACGGTCGCGTGATGGCGGTGCCCAGCGCCCCGCGCCAAATCGGCGCCGAATTGCGGCACGGTCGCCCGAGACGCGGCGTCACCGCCATGGCCCGTCTCGGTGATGGCGCGGTCCTTGCGGGCACCCCCTGCCAACCGCGATGGCATGGCGGCGCGCGCCATAGGCGGCGGCACAGGGACCGCGCCGGCGCCTTGAGGGCCTTTCTGATCCATCGGTTCCGTCACTACGATCCCTATCCTGCTGCGCCCCGGCGGTGCGGTGCTGTGGCCGTGAGTGTACGGAGATCGGGCGCAACTGACAACGTCGACGGCGGAGACCGGCGAGCGGGCGCCTCCTGGTCGCGATGGCCGTCCGGGCGTCGCCTAGGGCGTCGGAGCGTTGGCGGCGGCTGGCGCGGCTGGCGCGGCTGGCGCGGCCGA
>SXNM01000157.1 GCA_005777155.1 Pseudomonadota bacterium
CGCTGGGCCACCAGCCGCCGCGCATGCAGCAGCGTGTCGACGTCGGCCGGCAGCTTCGGCGTCGAGCCGTGCACCTCCCACGCCGCGACCAGGGCGGCCGCGAGCTGTCGGCAGGCCTCGACCAGGAACGCGCCTGAGCCCATCGCCGGGTCGCACACCTTCAGCTCGAGGATCTGCGCGGGCGTCGGCTTCGGCCCCAGCGCTTCGAGCAGAGGCCGCAGCGTGGTCCGGACGATCGGCTCGGTGAGCTCGCGCGGCGTGTAGTGTGAGCCCGACCGCCGCCGCTCCTCCCCCGGCTGCAGGAACAAGGCGCCAGGCGAAAGGGCCCGCGGCGTCTGCGGCGCCAGCTTGCGCCCCAGCGCGGCGACCACGTCCTCGACGGTGCCGGCGAGGGCGAGCTCGCGGGCGGCGCCGGCGGCGAGGTCGCAGTCGGCTTGCGCCTTGAGCCAAGCCGCCCGCTGGCTGCCAGCCATCGCCAGCAGGGCGTCGACGTCGACGACCACGTTCTTCGGGCGCAGCGCCACCGCCCGCCCCGGCAGCGTGCGCACGTTGAAGCCCATCATCGACTCGTAGACCGAGCCGACCTGCTCGACGTCAAGCGCCCGGTACGACAGCCGCTCGCCGTCGAGCACCAGCAGCCCCTCGAGCACCCGCCAGATGACGCCGTCCGACACCCGCGGCGCCTCGAAGGTCTCGCCCATGACGCGGTGGATGTGCGGCGGCCGGCCCTCGAGGAAGGGGTACTCGTCGGGGTTGAAGAGCTGGCCGTGGCGGGTCGGCAGGCGCAGGCCGCCGTGCCCGCCGCCGTCGAACACCATGCGGAACGTCGAGAGCAGCCACGCGTAGGCGCCGAAGCGCTGGTCCATCGTGTCGGGGTAGCGCCCGGCGTCCTCGCGCAGGCGATCGAAGAGCCCGCCGATGGCGTAGTTCCGCGCGTACACCGGGTCGTCGGGCATCAGCCCTTGGTCCTCGGCGTAGAGCAGGAACACCAGCCGCATGATGACGGTGAGCAGGCCACCGTAGATCTGCTGCGGATCCTCCCGCGGCAGGTCGTAGAGCACGCGCTGGTTGGCGGCCTCGTCGGCGGCCTGAAAGCCGCGCAGCAGCTCCCACAAGGCAGACAGCACCTGCTCGGCGAGGCGGTTGCTGACCTCGCTCTGGTACTTGCGGCTCTCGACCAGCAGGTCGAGCAGGCGCTGCTTGTCGGGGGCGCCGAACACCCGGTGCTCGGACAAGAGCATGTGCAGCGCGGCCAGCAGCGGCCGGCCAGGGACGGTGCACATCTCGGCGATCGGGAACCCGAGGTGCCCGGACGACTCGCCGCGCGGGGCGTACACCAGCCGCAGCTCGGCGCCGTTGAGCAGCAGCCCGGCCGAGACGCCGGTGTCGCGCAGCAGGCGCTCGAGGCGGGCCTCTGGGCTCGCGGGCCAGCCGGTCCGGGCGCCCTCGGCGGGGGCCAGGTCGAGGCCGACGCCGCGCTCAACGACCTGGATCAGGATCATGGCCGCGCCGTCGCCCATGCCGTCGAGCGCGGCGTAGCTCGGGCGCAGCGTCTCTCCGTAGTCCGGCAGGGCCACCGCCAGGGCGTCGGGCAGCGCGGGCCCGCCGGGGGCGCCGGCGAGATCTTGCGGCGACCAGCCGAGCACCTCGGCGGCGAAGCGCGGAAAGTCGAGCAGCACCGCCTTGTCGTCGGCGTCGTCGGCCGCCGGGCGCACGACCAGGGCCTGCAGCGCCTGCTGGACCGGGATCACGTTCTTGTCGAGGACCACCTGCGCCTTGATCAGCGCCGGCGGCGACACCACGAGGCCCACCGGCTGGATGATGCCGAGCCAGGACTTGTGCGCTTCGCGTTCGGGGTCGTATTTGGCCATGTTTCAGCTCGACAACGGCCAGAGGTAGACGATGCCGACCGCTTCGACGCGGGTGGCCTTGACGGCGTAGCTCCGGCGCACCCGGTCGGGCTCCGCGACGAGCTCGGTCGCGATCGCCTGCAAGCGATCGACCCAGTAGCGCTGGTCGGCGGCGAGCTGGCGCTCCTCGTCGGGGTTCAAGCCGAGCTGCCCCTGGGCGGCCTCGGCGGCGATCGCCCGCTGGCGCGCCTCGATGCGGCTGCGCTGGTCGGCGAGGATCGCGGCCATGTCGCTCGCCTCGGCGTCGCCGCGCCTTGTGAGGTCGCGGACCGCCCGCTCGACGAGCAGTTTGCTCCGCCGCTCGAGGTGGGGGGTGAGCTCGGCGACGTCGCGGCCGGCGTGGGCGCGCAGGTGCTCCTGCAGCGTCGGCTCGGCCTCGCGCAGCCGCGGCTGGGCCAGCGCCTCCTCGACAAGTTTGAGCACGTCGGCCTTGTCGCCTTCGCCGAGCGGGCGCAGTGCGCCGCGGCGCTGCTCGATGGGGCGCCACTCCGCGGCCGCGGCGAGCACCTCGTCGTGCAGGCGGGCGCCGCCTTCGCCAAAAAGCGACAGGCGTCCGAGGAGGACAGCGCGCGGCTGGGCCCCGACCGTGCGCAGCACGCAGGCCCGGCGCAGGTCGTCGTCGCGGAAGCCCTGCGACAGGAAGCGGCCGAGCAGGCGCTGGACGACGCGGTGCTCGAGGTGCAAGTGCACCACCTCGCCGTCGAGGTTGCCGGGATCTTGGAACACCACTGGCCGAATCGGCGCCTCGCGTCGCCACTCGGCCGGGGTCTGGCCCTTCTTGCGCGGCGCGCGCAGGGTGTCGAGGGTGGCGGCCCAGGTCGGATCGGCGCCCTTGCGCTCGTGCAGGTGGGGGAGCAACCAACGCGCGCGGTCGGGATCGGCCGCGGCTTCTGCGGTGTTCGTCGCCGTGAGGCCGCCGGCGCCCACCGTCTCCAGCGAGGCCGACAAGGCGTCGCGAAAGTGCCGGTCGTCGAGGCCGATCCAGGCGCGCGACTTCTCGAGCAGGTCGCGCAGCTCTTTGAGCTGGTGCTCGAGCTTCACCCGGCGCGCGTCGGCGTCGTCGTGGCCGATCTCGAGGTTCATGGCCCGGACCCGCTCACCGCCGCCGTCGGCGTCCGCCGCCGCGATGGTGGTGGCCAGCTCTTCGACGCGCTCGTGCTCGATGCCGCGGGCGAACGCCAGATCGATGCGCCGCCCGATGACCGGGGCGAGGCTCCCGAGCTCCTCGTGGATCGTGCGGGTCTTCTTCACCAGCACGTCGAGCACGCGCTCTTCGGCCCGCTGCGGCAGCACGAAGTACATGCAGTTCACCTCTGGCGCCTGCTGCAGCTTGCGGTCGATGCGCCCGTTGCGCTGCTCGATGCGGCCCGGGTTCCACGGCACGTCGAAGTGGAAGAGGTCGGCGCAGTTGTTCTGCAGGTTGACACCTTCGCGCGCGGCGTCGGTGGCGATCAGGATGCGGAGCGGGTGCTTGTGCGGGTCGGCGTTGAACGCGGCCTTGATGGCCTCGCGGCGCTCCTCGCCGATGCCGCCGTGGAAGGTGGCGATGCGTTCGGCCGCGCGGTCGGAGCTGCGGACCCGGTCGCTCAGGAGCTGCTGGAGGTAGCGCTTGGTGTCGGCGTATTCGGTGAAGATGAGCACCCGGCGGGGTAGCCACGCGGCGCCCTCCTTGCCGAGGTCCGGGCACTGGTGCTTGCCGATCCAGTCGAGCAGGTGGCGCACCCGCGGGTCGGCGTCGTAGCGGGCGGCGCGGGCGATGCGGGTCATCTCGTCGAGGAGCGCCAGTTCGGGGCCGAGGGCTGCGGGGTCGGCGGTCGACTGGGCCGTCGCCGCGGCCATCTGCGCGTCTTCCTCGCGCTCGACCTCTTCCTCGGGGAGCGCGGCGCGGTCGTCGTCGGCGTCGGGGGTGCTTGCCAGCAGATCGAGGTTCCGCGTGCTGACCTCGGGCCCCTTGTTCGCCGCGGAGAGCATGGAGATCCGGTGCACGTCGAGGGTGCGGACGAAGGCCTCGATGGAGGACAAGAGCCGCTTCTGCAGCGACATCACCACCAGCATCGCCGAGGCCTGCTGGGACTTGCTGGCGCTCGAGAGGCGGGCCTCGCGGGCCCGGCGGTAGCGCTGCAGGAGCCGCGACAGGGCCAGCTCGGGCGCGTCCACGGGCAGCCGATCGATCTCGACGCGGACGACGTTTCGCTTCGGGAACTGCTCGCCGATCGCCCGGAGGTCTGACTTGAGGCGGCGCACCATCACGGCGTCGCGGAGCTTGCCGTCGACCGGGACGCCGCGGACGAAGCGCTGCGGGTCGAGGAGCTCGAGCAGGGCAGAGAAGCTGTTGCTGTGCCCGTTGTGCGGCGTGGCCGACAGGAACAGCTTGTGCTCGAAGCGGGGGGCGAGGTCTCGAATCGAGCGGGTGAGCTTGCTGTCGATGGCGTATTTGCCGCCGCTCGCCGGCGCGACGTTGTGGGCCTCGTCGAGGATCAACATCGAGCCGCCGGCGAAGTCGCCGAGCCAATCGCGCAGCGGAGCGGCGTAGACCTCGTCGCGGACCAGCGCGTGCGACAGGATGAACCGGGTGTGGGTCTTCCAGGGGTTCACGGCGTAGCCGCGCTCCTGGCGCACGCGGGCGACGTACTCCCGGTCGTAGATGACGAAGGTGAGCCCAAAGCGCTCCTCCATCTCGTCCCGCCACTGGCGCACGACCGACGGCGGCACGCAGACCACGACGCGCCGCACCTTCTGGCGCATCGACAGCTCGCGGACGATGAGCCCGGCCTCGATGGTCTTGCCGAGGCCCACGTCATCGGCGATGAACAGGTTGACCCGCGGCATCCGGAGCGCCATGCGCAGCGGCTCGAGCTGGTACGACTTGACCTCGATGCCGGCCCGGTAGGGCGCCTGGAACAGCTTCGGGTCGGTGGCGGTGACGCAATTCCAGCGCAACGTGTGCAGGTAGGCCGAGAAGAGGCGGGGCGCGTCGAAGCCGCGGCTGGCGATGCGCTCCCAGTCGGTCTCGCGGAGCAGGCGGGCGTCGATCTCGCGCTCCCAGAGGACCTCGAGCGGCTCTCCCTGGGCGTCGTCTTCGAGGCAGGACAGGCGCACGAGCGTGCTGTCGCCGCCCTTCGGCGGCAGGTCGACGCCCTCGACTAGGTACTGGCGAGAGCGGACGCGGACGATGTCGCCGGTGCCGGGGATCATGCGCCACCCGCGCGCTGAAGGGTCCGGCCTTTGGGTTCGGCGCGCCGGCACGCTCCAGGCCTGCCGCTGTGCCCAGGGGCTTGTGGTGCGGCCTCTAGGGCCTCCATCGAGCGCGCGACGGCAGCCTTACAGGTCGCGTCGCGTTGGGCCAGCGAGGCGGCGGCTGGGGTAGTGCCTTGCATCGATCCTCCCGGTCAGCTTCGAGACAAAGGAAATCGAGACAAAGGAAATCGAGACACAGAAAGACGAAGTTGCCAGATCGAGTCGAGGTGACGCCAGGCGGTAGGTGGCTGACTTCGCGCCTGTTTCGATTGGTGGACAGAGGGTGCGTCAAGAGAGGCTGCAGGTCAAGCGCCCACAGGCAGCAGCAGCGCGCGCCGACCCAATTTGACGACTGCGACGCCGCCCAATGCCACGGCGCGAAAACCCGCCCCCGTCGCCCTCAGCTCAGCGCGGCGCCGCGCCCCAACAAGCGCTCACCGCCACAGCAGCCACTCACGCCCCGCCAGCGCCTAGAGCTCGCCGCGAGCGCCGCCGCAAGAGCGCCAGGCCCAGCCCACCCAGCGTCAGCAGCCATCCAAAGGCGCCGCCCATGCCTGCGGGCCCAAGGGCGCCCGATCCCGCCGCCCGCACGCTGCAGCCGCCTGCCGGCGCCCGCGCCGGGCTCACCACCGCCGCCCCGTCCGCTTGGACGCCAGCGTCGCCGAGGAGATCCGCCGCCGCCGAGCCGTCGTCGATGGCGCCGTCAGAGGGCACCTCGGCGTCGGCCGCACG
>SXNM01000158.1 GCA_005777155.1 Pseudomonadota bacterium
CCGACGTCTACGTGCCGTGCGAGGTCTGCGCCGGTCGTCGATTCAATGAGTCGACGCTGGCGGTGCTGTACAAGGACAACAGCATCGCGGACATACTGGAGCGCACCGTGGATGAGGCCGCCGAGCTGTTCGCCGTCTACCGACCGCTGGCGCGGACGCTGCAGACGCTGCAGGAGGTTGGCCTCGGCTACATGAAGCTCGGGCAGCCGGCGACGACGCTATCGGGTGGCGAGGCGCAGCGCATCAAGCTCAGCCGCGAGCTGGCGCGTGTTGGCTCGGGCAAGACCCTGTATGTCTTTGATGAGCCGACTACGGGGCTGCACTTCGAGGATGTCCGGCGGTTGGTGGCGGTGCTGCAACGGTTGGTGGACAAAGGCAACACCGTGCTGGTCGTTGAGCATGACCTGGATCTCGTCAAGGTCGCGGACTGGGTGGTGGATCTCGGGCCGGACGGCGGCGTGGCTGGCGGCGAGTTGGTGGTCGCGGGGACGCCTGAGCAGGTGGCTCGCCATGCGGCGAGTTGTACCGGGCAGGCGCTGGCGCCGCTGTTGGCGCGGCGGGTTGTGCCGGGGTGAGGGGGCTCGGGCGCCGGTGTGCGGCCGGGGCTCTTGGCTGACCCACGGCGGTGGAGATCGGCTGGGACGACCCTTTGATGCCCTGGTTGTTGCGGCGCGAGTCACAGTCCGGGGCGCCGCTGCAGCTGCTGGGCGGGTTGCTGGGTCGAAAAAGACGTACGTCTCCCTCCCTCCGGGGAGCCCTCCGGGCCGCAAGGCCGGGTCCCGGAAAATGCCCTCCCCACCGGTGCAAAGCACCGACCACAAACGGCTCCTGCCCCAGCCCTTTCGAGCCGAGGTGCCGCCAGCAGCAGGTTGTTGCAGCCGGAGCGAGCACGGGCCCACGCCCACTCACGGCAGGGCTCTCGGTAGGAGCCCCGCGCCCACCGAAGCAAGGACCATGCCAACCGCCCTAGCCGCCCAGCGCCCAGCCAACCAAGCCGCGCAGTGCCGCACAAGCCTTCAGAACACAGCGCAAATCGACGATGACCGGCGGCGCACCAGCGCGACAAGACCACCGTCCAGACCGTCCCAAGACCGCAGGTGAGACCGTCTCGAGACCGTCTCAACACCGTCTCAACACCGTCTCAACACCGTCTCAAACCCATCTCAAACCCATCTCAAACCCGTCTCAAAACCCACGAAGGACCCTCAACACCCGAGCGGCCCCCCCATCACAACCCGACGCGCCTAGATCCCGAGCCGCGCCAACTCCTCATCATGAGCCGCCACCCACCGCGCAAACAGCAGCAAAAGCAGCGAAGCCTCCTCGCTAGGCTGCAGGCTCGCCAAGAACGCCTCATCCGCCTCCGGGTCCGGCGACCCATACAGCGCGCGGTAACGGCGGAAGCGGTCCTTCATCGTCGCCTGATCGAGCTCGGGGTGAAACTGCGTCGCCCAGATCGGCAGCGAGTGGACGCGAAACGCATGCAGCGGGCAGAGCGCCGAGCTCGCCAGCGGCTGCACACCGCTTGGCAACACGGTCGCGCGGTCGTTGTGCCCCACTTGCGCCCGGAAGATAGCCGGCAGATTGGAGAAGATCGGATCGTCGCCGGCCGCCGCCTCCAGCGCGAGGTCAAAAGTCCCGACCTCGCTTCGGCCAGGATCGCGGACCATGGCCCCGCCAATGGCGAGCACCAGGATCTGAAAGCCGAAGCAGGAGGCGAACGTCGGCTTGCCGCGCAGCACGAGGTCTTCGCGGGTGAACCCGACGAGGTCGGCGATCCAGCGGTGCGGATCGAGGACGGAGTAGTCGCCCGAGCCGCCGATAAGGACTCCAGCGCAAGCGGCCAGCTCCGCCGCGGTCGGCAAGCGCTCGACGGCGTTGACGCAAAACAGGTCGCTGGGCTCAAGCTCAAGGCCGCGCAAGAAGCACTGACGCTCATGTGCGAGCATCGGATCGCCGGGGTTGCGAGCCTGCAGCAGAAGGAAGGGTCGGCGCACGCGTCACTCCACCGCAAACGGCCGCAGATCGACGCTGGGCCTCGCGCGTCTGTCCAGCATGCCGGAGCCGCAGGGCATGGCAATCCGGCTTGCGGTGTTGCAAGCTCCCACGGCGCCGGACGCCGCCCCAGGCGACGGCAGACGAGCCGGCGTTGCCCCTCCCGTTCGAGGTCGATCCATGAAGCGCAGTTGCCGGTCGTTTGCCGCGCCGCCGAGCCGAGACGGGCGCCTACACCTTCGGAACCACCGCCGAGTGGATGCCGTTGGCGTCGTCCAGTCGACGGCGCCCTTGACCCGGCAGCAGCCCTCGCCGGGCCGCGCTGCTGTGATCCGGGCGCTGGCGTCGCTCTTGCTCGTCACCGCCGCGGCGTCGTCTGCGCTGGCGGCGCCAAAGGGCGGGCCTACCGTCGCCAGCGGCATGCCAGCGATGCTCGACAGTCGCGCCCTCCAGCCAGGCATGAAGGGGCACGGCCTGACCGTCGTGCGGGGCCAGAAGATCGAGCGCTTCGACGTCGAGGTCATCGGGGTCCTGTACAACAAGCTGCCCGACCAAGACATGATCCTGGTGCGATGCGCCGGCCTCGGCCTCGAGCACTCCGGCGTCGTCGCCGGCATGAGCGGCAGTCCCGTCTACGTCCACGACAAGGAGCGGGGCGATCTGCTGATCGGCGCCGTGGCCTACGCCTTTCCGTTCAACAAGGACCCAGTGGCAGGCGTGACGCCGATCGCCGACATGCTGCCGGAGCTCGATCGGCCGCTGCGCCCGGTGCCCGAAAACCAGCGGATCTTGCCGTCGCCGGAGCGCGGGGCGTTTCGCGCCGATGGCAAGGCCGCCGTCGCGGGCCCAGTCGCCGTCGCCGGCGTCGACAGCGCCGGTCTGCGGCCGCTGGCGATGCCGATCTCCGTGGCGGGCTTCGACAAGCGCGTGCTCGACCTCTTCGCGCCAGACCTGCAGAGCCTCGGCCTCGGTCCGGTGGACGCCGCGTCCGGCGGCGGCGCGATGGACGCACCCTCGGAGCCCTTCGCGCCGGGGTCGGCGATCTCGCTGGTGCTGGCGCGGGGCGACGTCTCGATGGCCGGCGTCGGGACGGTGACCTACGTCCGCGGCGACCGCTTCATCGCCTTCGGGCACCCCTTCCAGGGCGTCGGCCAGGTGCACCTGCCGGTCGGCAACGCCCACGTCATGTGGATCCTCGCCAGCCAGCTGAACTCCTTCAAGATGGCGGTACCCACCGCGCCCATCGGCGTCCTCGACATCGATCGCCAACCCGCGGTCGCTGGCCGCATCGGGCCGCACGCGACCTGGGTGCCGATCACGGTCGAGGTGCGCGGCAGCGGGTTCGGCGCCGACGGCAAGCGCGACGACCGCCACCCGCTCAACCACAAGATCTGGAAGGTGGAGTCGGTCGATCAGCCGCGCTTTCTGCCGATGATCGCGGCCATGGTCGTCTCCAACATCTTCGCCGTGTCGCAGCCGACGGCCGACGCCGCCAGCGTCAGCAGGAAGATGGTGCTCGAGCTGGAAGGCCACGCGCCGGTCGTCATCGAGGACCGCTTCGTCAGCCTGGAGGGCAGCGCCCAGGTCGGCGAGGTCCGCGCGCTGACGATGGGCCTGCTCAAGGCCGTGACGTGGAACGGCTTTGAGCGCCTGCGGCCCAAAGCGTTGCGGGTCGAGCTCGACGTTCGCGAGGCGCGTGACATCGCGTTCCTCGAGTGGGCGCGCCTGCCCTCGACGACCCTGGTCGCCGGCCAGCGCTCGACCCTGCGCGTCGGGCTGATTCGGCCCAACATCGGGCCCGAGATCATCGAGGTGCCGCTGCCGCCGCTGCCGCGCGACCTCGAGGGCGAGCGTGTGGAGGTCTGGATCGGGCCCGCCGCCGAGAAGCCCGAAGAGCGCCCCGAGCCGGCAAATATCCACGACATCCTCGCCTCGGTGCGGGCCTACCAGCCACACAACCGCCTGGCAGTCATCTTGACCGTGCCCGGACGAAGCCTGTCGCTGCGCGGCCAACGCCTGACTGACCTGCCGCTCGGCACCATGTCGATGCTCGACGGCCACGGCCGCCGGCTCTCCAAAGAGGCGCAGAGCATTCGCAGCACCGTCGATCTGCCTTGGGCGCTCAACGGTCAAGGGACGCTGTCGTTTCAGGTCCGCGCCGCCCACTAACGGGCCTCTCCTCGATCCCCCTGGCGCCGCTGGCGCCGCCTGGAGCCACCGCATGGCCATCCGAACGCCCGCGCCGGCACGACTCACCCAAGCGATCCTCGCCTTGTCGGCGCTCTTCGCCGCCTCCGTCCACGCCGCCCAGCCCGCTGCTTGGTCATTCGTCGACGGCAAAGACTTCGAGAAGGGCGATCTCGACGGCCTCACTGCCCACCCGACCGAGGGCCTCGCTCCAGCGCCTGGCCTTCAGCGCTTGGCCATCGACGCCGAGCTGATCCACTGCTGGGTGCGCGACGGCGGCAAGCTCTGGCTCGGCACCGGCCTGGAAGCCAAGCTGTTCGCGGTAGAGGCCGGCAAAGTCAAAGAGATCGCGAAGCTGCCCGGCGCGGTCGTCGGCGCGCTGGCCCCAGATGGCAAGGGCGGCGTCTACGCCAGCGTCCTCGGCAGCGAGCAGCTGCTGCGGGTCGACAGCGCCGGCAAGGTCGAGACTGTGGTCGCCCTGCCCGAGGTCAAGCACATCTGGGCGCTGCTGCCGCGCGGCAACACGCTGCTGGCGGCGACCGGCCCCGGCGGCAAGGTCTTCGCGGTCGATCCAGCCTCCAAGTCTGCGAAGCTCTTCGCCAATACCGACACCGAGCACGCCTTGACCCTGCTGGCCGACGGCGCCTCGGTCTTGGTGGGCACTGCGGGGTCGCCGATGCTGCTGCGGCTCGACAGCGCTGGAAAGGCCACCGCGATGGCGTCCTTCCCCGGCGCCGAGGTGCGCAGCCTGTCCCGGCTCGGCGATCGCGTCTACGCGGCGGTCAACGGCAGCGCCGAGGTCGCCAAGCTCGCGACCCTGAAGCCAACGCCGAATCGCCCGGGCAGCGAGGGCGGCGAGGAGGGCGGCAAGGCGAGCAAGAAGGGCGGTGGCGGCGGCGAGGGCGGCGCCGGCGCGGTGTGGGCGCGCCACGACGACAGTCAACTGTACCAGGTCTTTGGCGCGCCCGCCGGCGTCATCGGCCAGATCGCGGCCTTCGACGGCGGCGCTGGGCCACGCGTCGCGGTCGGCGGCGGCCGCAAGGGACGCGTCTCCCTCGGCGACGGCAGCGGCGCGGTGGAGACGCTCTTCGATCTCGACGAGGGCGGGGTGCTCGGCGTCGAGGCCGGGCCCAAGGGGGTGACGACCCTATTCACCGGCAAGTCGGCGGCGGTCTACACCGTCAGCGGCAACGCCAGCCGCAGCGTCTTCACCACCGAGGTCCTGGCCGAGAGCGGCGTGGCGCGCTGGGGTCGCATCGAGGCCACCGGCAGCGGCGACCTGACCATCGAGTCGCGATCGGGCTATTCCAACCCAGTCAACGACACCTGGAGCCCCTGGCAGGCCCTGGCTGGCGAGCGGATCCAGAGCCCGCCGGCCACGATGCTGCAGGTGCGCGTCACGCTGAACGGCGCCGGCGCCCGCCTGCGCGAGCTCCGCGTTCATCGCCGCCTGCTCAACCGTGCGCCCGTCCTCGAGAAGGTCGAGGTGAAGGCCGCCGAGGACGCCAAGCCCAACCTGCGCGCCACCTGGGCCGCCCGTGACCCAGACGGCGACAAGCTCGCCTACGTCGCCACCTATCGCCGCCGCGGCAACAGCCAGTGGTTGATGCTGCACGACCGCACGATCGACAAGAATCAGCTGAACTTGAGCCCAAGCGACATGCCCGATGGCTGGTATGAGCTGAAGGTCGAAGTCTCCGACAGCCCGCAGAACGCACCCAGCGAGTCCCGCGGCGTGTCCCTCATCTCGGCGCCGTTCTTGGTCGACCAGGGCCGGCCCGATGTCGCCGCCGCGCTCGAGGGCACGCGCCTCACCGGCATCGCCACCGACGCCACCTCGGCCATCGTCAAGGTGGAGGTCAGCTTCGACGGCGAGCCGACCCAGCTCTGCGCGGCCGGCGACGGCGTCTTCGACAGCATGCGCGAGGCCTTTGAGATCCCACTGCCAGCGGGCCTCAAGCCGGGCAAGCACACCGCGCTGGTGATGGCGACCGACGCCGCCGGCGTGACGGGCGTCGTCAGCGTCGCCTTCAGCAACTAGCAGCGGAGATCTTAGAGTCTGCTCACGATCACCGGCGATCTTACAGACGTCGACCGCCGATCGCGCCCGAGAATTCGGCTCCAAAGCATCGACAGCCGTGGCGCGCCGTCTGGCTCCGGGCCAGCATCCTGCCGCCTGCCTCCAGCCGTGCCTCAGCGCCTGAGCGCCTGATCAGCGCCCGCCCTCGGCTTGCCACCCGCAGCCCCCCGGTGCACCCTGCCCGGCCGTGGGCGCGGCCAAGGCGCCGCCAGCGATGGAGGACGAGATGAGCCAGCAGAGCGAGCCAAACAAGGTCATCTACTCGATGATCGGCGTCTCGAAGTTCTACGACAAAAAGGCAGTTCTCAAGGACATCTACCTCTCCTACTTCTACGGCGCCAAGATCGGCGTGCTCGGCTTGAACGTCTCCGGCAAGTCGTCGCTGTTGAACATCCTCTCCGGCAAGGACCAGGACTTTGTCGGCAAGACGACGGTCTCTCCGGGCTTCACCATCGGCATGCTGGAGCAGGAGCCCGTATTGGACGGTGAGCGCACCGTGCGCGAGACGGTACAGGATGCGGTGGCGCCGATCGTAGCCCTGCTCGCAGAGTTCGAGGAGATCAACAACAAGTTCGGAGAGATCAGCGACGACGACGCGATGACCGCCCTGATCGAGCGCCAAGCGGAAGTGCAGGAGAAGCTCGACGCCGCCGACGCCTGGGACCTCGACGCCCGCCTCGAGATGGCGATGGACGCCCTGCGCTGCCCGCCGCCGGAGACCAAGGTCGGCGTGCTGTCCGGCGGCGAGAAGCGGCG
>SXNM01000159.1 GCA_005777155.1 Pseudomonadota bacterium
ATGAGCGCGTGCTGGTCGCTCGAGGGGAGGGCGAGCAGGTGCGGCGCGGCGAGGGTCTTGAGCAGCAGGTCGCGTGCCTCCATCGGGCGCGACCGCGACAGCGCGCCGTGCAAGCGCAGCAGGCGCTCGGCGTCGCAGGGCCCCTGGCCGCAGATGCGCGCCAGCTGGCGCAGAGCCTGGAGGTGGGCGTCTGGGTCGGGCAGATCGCCGCCGCTGGTGGAGATCGCGATGATCTCGTCGAGGACGGTCAGCAGCGCCTGACGCGCCTGGGCGTCGCCGACCAGCGTCCGCCGCTCGAGCACCGCCGCCCGCCGCCGAAGCAGCTCAAGCAACAGCAACGCGTCGCCGGACTCACGCTCGACCTGGGCCAGCGCTGCCAGCGCGTCGGCGTGGTCGGGCGCCAGCGCCAGGACACGGTGCCAGGCCTCGGCGGCGCGATCGGGGCTGCTGAGCGTGCCCTCGGCGAGCTGGGCCATCTCTACGGCGATTTGCAGCGCCCTGTCGCCCTGGGCCGCGGCTAGGCGGGTGCCGAGCAACACGTACAGGCGCTCGAACTCACCGGCGCTGCGGTAGCGCATCTCGAAGTGGTCGAGCGCGTCGCCGTTGTCTGGTTCTAGCGTGCGAACGCGGCGCAACATGCGGTCCATGCGCTCTTCGTCGCCGCGCTGGGCGGCGATGCGGGCGAGGCCGAGGGCGGCAGCCGCCTCTGCCGTACGGTCGCGGGCACGAACCGCCTCGGCGCGCAGCAGCTCCAGGGCAGGCTCGGCGTCGGTCTCGCCTGCCAGCGCCCGCGTGCCGAGCAGACGCGCCCGCAGCGCGAGGTCGTCGGGCAGCGCCTCGGAGAGGGCGTCCAGGGCGACGATCAGGGCCGCCGGCGCCAGGCGATCGACGCCGGGTAGGTTGGCGAGTTCGTCGGCGGTGCGCATGCGCAGGTGCGGTGGCAGGTCGGTAGCGAGCTGGGCCGCCAGCGCTCTGGCCAGCTGGTCGGTCTGGCCAGCGGCGCGCGCCGCCTCCGCCCAAAGCGCGGCGATGCGCTCCGGTGCGGCGCCAGCATCTGCGGCGTCTGCGAGGACGGCGGTGACGACTGCGGGCGTAGAGTCGCCGATGACCAGCAGCTCGGCCAACTCGACCAAGCGCTCGGCCACGTCGGCGGGGTCGGCGGGGTCGGCCTCGGCGACGGCCACGCGGGCGGCGGTGAGCGCCTCGTCTCGCGCCTCTGACTGCGACTGCGCCATCTCCCGCAGCGCCTCGTCGTCCTCGTGCCCGCCATCGGCGGCGCCTGCCCGCGCTAGGCTCGCCAGCGCGGCCGCGCCGTCGCCCAAGGCGAGGTGCCGCTGCGCCGCCATGCGATGGGAATGGCCGGGCGACGCGATGCCGGTCTGAGCCGCCAGAGCCGCGCCGGCGTCGATGACCGAGCGCATGCGGCCGAGGCGAGCCAGGCTGGCGTCAGCGTCGGCCAGCTCGACCAACCTCGCCGCGACGGCCGGAGTCGGCAACAGGCGCATGGACTCGCGCAGCAGCAAGGCGCTCCGCTCCCAGTCGGAGTCGATTACCAGCGCCGCAGCGCGGTCCAGCAGGGCCGACTTGGCGCGCGGGTGGGGCTCGCGGCCGGCGAGGCCGACCAAGGCGTTGGCGATCGCGGCGCGGCCCTCGGCGCTCGGATCGTCGACGAGCGACGCCGCGAGGCGTTCGACTGCGGCGGCGTCGGGCAAGCCGGCGGCCAGCACCTCGGCGTCGACCTGGCTGGCGTCGTTCATCTGCCCCCCGGTGGCGACGCCACCGCTCCTTGCCCGCCTCAGGCTCGGTCGCGCACTACTCTATCCCGGCAAAGCGCCGATCGACAAGGCAGGGTCGAACGGATCTCGACCATCGGGTCGACGAAGGGTCGGCCAGACATGCCTCACCGCCGATAGCGGTCCTCCAGGCGCACCACGTCTTCGAGCTCTGGCGTGCTGACCTCGACCAGACGCACGTCGACCGCCTCGGCGGCGAAGCGGTGCACTGTACCCGGGGCCACATGAAAAGATTCACCGGGTTGCAGATGCTTGACCTCGATGTCCGGCGCCCGGCCGAGCTCAAGGCGCAGCACGCCCTCCAGCACGCAGATCGTCTCTTCCTTGCGCTCGTGGTACTGCCGCGAGAGCGCTTCGCCGCTACGGATGATTAGGAATTTTCCGGCGTAGCGAGCGGTCTCAGCCCAGATCTCCTCGTGTCCCCAAGGCTTGTTGACGACCCGCATGGCTCCCTCCTGGCGCTCGACCGCAGCCCGCTCTGAGTAGGCGTGGACCCCTGCCGAGCCAGCCTGCGGCGGAATCTTCACCGCGCTGGGCACGACGTCAAAGTCATCTGTGCTTATGCGGCTACTGGCCGCCCGAAGCGGACGCTGCCGGCCAACAGGGCCGCGCCGACGTGCACGGTCAGGGCCAACAGCGCAGCGACCACCATGTCGGGCAGCACCGTCAGCGGCGCCCGCAGCGACGTGAGCGCCTCTAGCAGGTGCAGCGAGGCCAAGCTCCCGGCTTGATTGGGCACAAGGAGCTCCAGCGCGGCATAGAGCCACAACGCCACGGTCCCAATGGCGACGCAGGACGCGCCGACGAAGTCACCGTGCATGAGCTGTCCGGCGCCAGGCAGCAGCATCCCGGCGAGGCGGGCTCGGCGGCGCAGCTGGGCGCTGACCGCGCTAGGGCCGTCGACCCCCTTGGGAGGGACGAACACGGCAACGCTCAGCCTCTGCAGCATCGGGTTCCTCCTCACAGATCTGCGTCAGCGCCGGGGCGCCGCGACGACTCGCAGCGAAAGCAGCGCCCGACGAAGCGTCTCGACCGATCGCGCGTGTACCGCCGCCGGCACCGCCAACGTCGCCACGACCAAGGCGCGCTCTGTCTCCGTCGCCAGCATGAGCAGCGCGCCGCGCTCGACGCCGACCACCTCGATGATCTCGACCAGACGGCCATCGAGATCCCCAAGCTCCACGGGTTCGTCGCGCACGACGCCGCCGACACCGGTCCTCCTGACCTCTCGCGTCTTGGCGTCGACGACGCCGTCGGCCCCGTGCTCGGGCGCAGGATCCAGCACCTCGATCTGCAGCAGCGCCAACACCTGCCCGTCCTTGCGAACCCAGAAGACCCGATCGCTCGCCCGCTCGAAGGGCGCAGGCACTTCCAGGCTCACGTCGGTGCCAGTGATCGTCTGCCGCGGCCCGTCGCGAAACTCCAGCCAGGCGGTGTCGATGCGCGGAGGCGGCGTCGCTGCGGCGGTCGCACAGGCGCAGAGCAGGGCCAACGACGCGCCAGCAGTGCTGCGGTGCAATGCCAGCACAAGGCCCGGCCACGGCGGGCGCCGGGCGGGTCGCGACCGCCGCGGGGAGCTCGTCGTCGCAGCGTGGAGCGCCCCACCAATCGCCGGCGCGCGATGGCTTGGGGAGTCACCGCCACGTGTCGGAGCGACCGCGCCCGCCATCGGTGGTGCTAGCCGCCAAACTGCGCCGACGGGCAAAGGCGCCCCTGCGCGGCGCCCAAGCCGCTCATGGATCGGTGGCGGCCCCATGACCGTGAGCGGCGCTTGCGGCGTGGATCGCCGGCGACTCTGCATCGCTCAGGCCCCGCCCAGCCCGCAGAGCTGGGAGATGCGCGCCACCAGGGGAGCCAGCGCCTCCGGCGCCGTCGGGTCGCCGGCGATGACGGCGTCGGCGTCTACCAAGCGGGCGCTGCGGTCTGGGCTCAGCAGCACGGTGTAGACCGGCGACGTCAGATCTTCTAGCACGCGTCCGTGATCGCCGAGCCCGAGCGCGTTGCTCGAGGTGACCACGCAGAGCCCAGCACCGAGCAGAGGCGCCAGCGTGCGGCGCAGGTCGGCGAGCAGGCGCTCCCGCGCGGCCTCGGTCGAGGTGTCGCGCGGCGCCTTGGCCAACGGGTCGTCGCTGTCGAGCAGCACTGCGTCGAGCCCAGCGGCGAAAAGCGCCGCCTGGAGCGCCGCCGTGCAGCGCCCCTTGCCGAGGCCAGCCTCGCCCGCCACCACCACCAGCGCGGCGCTGTGGCCCCGGCGCTCGGCAAAGGCCTCGGCGGCCACGGCCTGCGGACGCCAACGGAGCCCGGCGGCGAACTCGATGGCGCGCGCGCCGACGCCCGGCAGCGGCTCCAGCCCCAAGATCTGCCCGCCGCCCCAGATGTCGTAGCCGTCGAGCAGCACAAATCGGCGCGTCTCGGCGACGCCGCGTTCGACGTCCGCCGCCAGGGGCTTGTCCAGACGCAAGCTGATGACGGCGATCTGGTTGCGCTCGACCTGCGGTACGTCAAAGGCCGTGGTCAACGTCGAGGCGTCGGTGGCCTCATGGACCGCCGCGACCTCGGCCTCGATCTCAGCGCTGCCGAGTCGAATTCCGTAGACACCGCCGACGCGCATCGGCTTGCGGCCGAGCCAGAAGATCCGGCCACGCAGCAGCCGCCCGACGGTCGGCGCGACGTCGGCCTCTGGGTGGTGCATCAGCTCGCCGCGCGGCAGAAAGAGCTCGTCCTCCAGCACGATCGTCGCGTTCTCGCCCGCCGAGACGACGTCAGGGTTGGTGGCGGCGAAGGCGCGCAAGCCTCGGACCCGCGACCGCTTTCCGCTCGGGCTGAAGACGACCTCGTCGCCCACTCGCAGGACTCCGCCGTCGAGGCGGCCGACAATGAGCCGCTCGTCGTCGCCGCGACGGTTGAACTTGTAGACGTCCTGCACCGGCATCCGCAGCGGACCAGCGTCGTTGCGGACCGGGCCGGCGAGCGCGTCCATTGCGCCGAGCAAGGTACGGCCATGGTACCACGGCATATGGGCCGAAGCCTCCACCACGTTGTCGCCGCCGCGCGCCGAGAGCGGCACCCAGGCCACGGGCGTGATGCCGCAGTCGCGCAAAAAGGCGCCATAAGAGGTGACGAGCTCGTCGAAACGGCGCTGCGAGAAGTCCACGAGGTCCAGCTTGTTGATGACGACCAGCACCTGGCGGATGCCGAGCAGTCCGAGCAGCTTGCCGTGGCGCCGCGAGTTCTCTCGAATGCCCTCGTGGCCGTCGAGCAGCAGCAGCGCGGCGTCCGCGCGGGCCGCGCCGGAGACCATGTTGCGGATGAACTCCACATGGCCGGGCGCGTCGACCAGGATGTAGTCGCGGGAGTCGCTATGAAAGAAGGCGCGCGCGGCGTCGATGGTGATGCCCTGCTCGCGCTCTTGCTCCAGCGCGTCGAGCAAGAACGCGTACTCGAAGCGCTTGCCTTGGCGCTCACAGAGCTGCTTCACGGCGTCGATCTTCATCTGCGGGATGCTGTCGGTGTCTGCCATCAGGCGGCCGACCCG
>SXNM01000160.1 GCA_005777155.1 Pseudomonadota bacterium
CGCGCCGCCGCGAGCGCCGATGACGAAACCTGGCGCGGCTTCGTCGCGCTGCGGGCCTGCGAGCGGACAGCGCCAGTCCTCCGGCCCGTTGGTGGACCGGCCGCCGCCGCGCCGCCGCCGCCCTAAGCGCCTCGACGCGCCCCTCGGCTGAGTCGGCGGCGAGGCCGGGTTCGTTGGCAGCCAGACCGCTCAGGCCGAAGAGACGCCAGCGAGAGGGCAGGGACGCCGCGCAGACACGGGCGCAGCGCGCGGTGGCAAGGGGCCGCCGAGGGTCGATCAGCACGCGGCGCGCTGTGGCTAGGTCATCTCAATGCGGGCGATGGCCTCGCGCGGCTCCAAGCCGCCGAACGCGACGCCCATGATGCCACCGAGGTAGCGGTCCATCGTCATCACGTTGGCGTAGACGATGCGGCGCGCCAGCGGAAGACCGAGCGTCGTCCCCTCAACGTCGACCGAGGTCTTGAAGCGGACCTCGCCGTCGTTGACGTCCATCTCGAAGTTGCCGATCAGCATCCCGTAGTTGGCGCGGGTCAAAAACTCGGCCACCGCCACGCGCCGCCCATCGGGCACCTTGAGCTGAGCCACCGAGTAGAACAGAAAGATCTCTCGCTGCTCGTTGGCTTGGGCGTAACAACGCCACTCGGCGTCGTCACCGCGAAAGCCCATCCGCAGCACGTTGGGCACCTCTTCGAGCTCGGTGGTGTTCCAGTCGTCCGAGTCGAAGAACGCCTTCATCTCATCGAGCACACGTCCCATGCGCGACTCCCTCCAGGCGCCCGGCGCCGGGGCGCGACCTTAGTTGCAGGCTCCGTTCGACTTGACCACGACGCCGGCGACGGCGGCACAGCCTGGGTTGGCGTACGTCTTGTTGTCGCAGCCGCAGACGGGATCGATGACGCCGGTGCACGACTGCGGATCGGCGGTCTGAATGCAGACGCCCTGGCCGCCGCATTGGCCCTTCGGCACCGCGCAGTAGCTGCCGGCGCCGCAGGTGTTCTGGCCTTCGGTGCAGCCGCCGCCGCCGCAGGCGCCCTTGTCTTTGACATTGGCCTTGGCCAGCCCGGCCTTGCAGGCGTTGCCGTAGCTCTGGAAGTCGCAGCCGCAGACCGGCAGCACGCTGTTGTCGCAGACCGGCGGCACCGGCACGCACTCGCCCTCGCCGGTGCACGGGATCGGGTTGGTATCGTAGACTTGGCACCATGCCCCGGCCGGACAGGTGCCGATCTGCTTGCCGGCGGGACCGATCTTGCAGAGCTCGGCGCCGGCATTGGGCGGACAGGCGCCTTCAGCCTTCTTGGCGACGCTCGCCAGCAGGCGATAGCAGGTGTTCGGGTAGGTCTTCTCGTTGCAGCCGCACTCGGGCTTGCCGCCGTCTGGGCAGGGGCCACCGGTCGGATCCGGCACGCAGACGCCGGCGGCGCCCTGGGTGCACGTCGCGGGATCGCAGACCTGGCCGAGCGGGCAGATGCCGCCGGTGTTGCCGCCGCAAGGCTGCGGCCCGGTCACCACGCACGCCCCGTCGCTGGCGATGGTCTGGGCGTTTTTCTGCGCTTCACAGGCGTTGGACCACGTCTTGCCCTTGCAGTCGCAGACCGGGGAGCCCGTGGCGCCCTGGCAAGTCGTAATCACGGGCTTGCAGACACCTTGCACCGTGCCCTTGCAGGCGCCGACGTCGCCGACACAGAGCTGGTCGTCTGGACACTCTTTGCCCGACGGACCGAGCGCGGCCTCAAAGGTGCACGACTTCGGCGCCTCGACGTCCTTTCCGACATCGGGCGCGGTGTCTGCCGGCGGAGCGGCGTCGGCGACGTCCGAACCCGTCGTCTCGGCGCTGGTGTCGGCGACTTCCGCTGCGGCGCCGTCCGTGCCGGCGCTGACGTCGCCCGCGTCGACGCCGCCGCCGGCGTCTTGCAGGGCCCCGCTGTCACCGGACTGTCCGCTGCCATCGACCTGAAACGCGACCCCGGGCGTCGTCGTCGTCGTGCCGCAGGCGCAGAGCAGCGCGACCGCGCACCACCACGGCGCCGCCTGGCCTCGCCCGCCGGCACCTGGCCGCCGCTCGCTGGCCCCCGTTGATGTCATCGTCATCGCCGCCTCCCAATCTCGCCCGCTTTGCGCGCCACTGCGTCGCGGCAGCATACGGCGGCCCCCGGGGCGCGACAAGCGCGGCGCGGCCTGTCACTCCTTGGCGCCTAAGCTAGTACAGCGTGTGTAGCTCCACCCGCAGCCACAGCTTGACCTTGCCGTTGCTCAGGGCGTGGACCTTGTTCTCCAGCGGCAGGGTCAACGCGGCGCCATAGAGCAGCTGATGCGGGTCGAGCAGCCACTCGAGCACGCCGAAGCGCGGGTACCAGTCGACCTCGAGCAGCTGGAGGTCGAGCGTCAGCGACTGCATGTCATCGAAGACGGGCCCGGCGAAGAGCAGCCACTCCATCGACTTCGCCTGACCCTGGGTCGCCGGCTGTACCTCGGCGCTGCGGTGGGCGACCCGCTGC
Organism: Pseudomonadota bacterium; assembly: GCA_005777155.1. Lineage (GTDB taxonomy): Bacteria > Myxococcota_A > UBA9042 > UBA9042 > UBA9042 > SXNM01. Next base: position 2,496 of record SXNM01000160.1, read on the forward strand.
TCCGAGACCAAGACGTCCTTGCCGAAAGTCTGCAGAACGTATGGATTGTAGCGCACCGCCACCTCGGCGGCGACCTCGGCCGGCGCCTGGCCGGCGTTCTTGAAGTCGAGCGGACCGTCCTGCTCCAGGTCATCGAGCAGCTCGAGCTTCTCAAGGACGATTCGCACCTTGCGCTTGTGGAAGAGCGCCGCGGCGCTGAAGAGGCCGGCGTGCAAGCCCTCGGGGCTGTTCATGTGGTCGAGGTAGGCATAGCTGCGCGTCGAGGGCAGGGCGACGCCGGCCGCCGTGACGCTGGCGCCGCTCGCCTTCTGGTCGTGAAAAAACTCGTCGAGCGTGTACATGATGCCGTCGTTCGGCTCGTCGCCTGGGTTGTTGAGGTCGAGCAGCGCGATGTTCAGCGCCTGCTTGATTTTGGGGTCCGTCGCGACGGTGTGGTGGATCCAGATCCCCTTCCACAGCGGGTTGTTGCCCTCGTAGGGGCGGTGGTCCCAGTGGGCGGTGGAGTCGAGGACGTTGTCTGGGTTCATCAGCACGAAGTCGCTGAGCTCGAGCCCAATCGCCTTGGCCGCCTGCTGCACCTGCGGGTTGTCGTAGAGGCGGGCGAGGCGGGCGCCGGCGACTACGCCGGTGTGGCTGGACCAGCGCACGACCTTCTGCTGGCTGGCGAGGCCCTCCAAGTCGTGCTCGATCAAATGACGGGTGATGAGGCAACCCATGGAGTGGCAAGCGAACTGCACGTGGGTCGCGCCGCTCACCTCGAGGCGCCAGCGCGCGAACTTGGCGACGATGTGGGCGTAGCGCGGCAGGCCCAGCGCGCCCTTGTCGAAGGGCAGGGCCTCGACGGTGGCGATGTCGGCGGCCGTCATCCAGTCCGGCGCCTTGCTGCCGTAGTATTCGACCGCGACCATGTGCTGCTTGGATTTGGCGACGTCGGCGCCGGCGCCGCAGGGCCGCTTGACGCCAAACAGCGCCATAGACTCGAGCACATCGGAGCAGCCCTTGACCGCGCCATAGGTCATCTTGGCGATGTCGTCGGGCTTCTTGTTGGTGAAGCCGTGGACCCAAATCGTCAGCGTCGTCTCGCCGTCGTAGGCCTTCTTGCCGCTCAGCGTCGGCGGTGGCGCGCAGTCGGCGGGGCAGCTCTTGGCGTCCTCGCAGGGGCCGCAGACGCCGTCGGCGCAGCCCTTCCAGCGGTCGGGGTTGAGCTTGGGCCCGATGCAGAAGGAGAAGGCGCAGATGCCGCCCGGGCAGGTGGCGGGCTTGCCGGCGTCGCAGGCGTAGTCGAAGGCCGCTTGGGGCTTGCAGGTGGCGTCTGGCCCAACGCTGTCGCCGCTCACGTCGCCAGAGGCCGCGTCGGCGCTGGCGGCGTCTGTGATTGCGACTTCGCTGACGCTGGTGTCTGGCGCGGTGTCTGGCGCGGCGTCTGTGGTGGCTGCAGCGTCCGCGAGCTCGGCGTCGCCGTTGTCCGAGGCCTCGGTGGCGGCGTCTGTCGCGGCGTCGCTGTCGGCGACCGCGCTGTCGGCGCTCCCGCCAGAGGCGCCGTCGTCGGTCGCGGCGCCATCGTCGGCGGCGTCGCTCACGCCGCCATCGTCGGCGGCGTCGCTCACGCCGCCCGCGGACAGCTCGTGGGAGCCGTCGCCCTGGACATCGACGGCGCCGGCGTCGGCGCTTGGGAGCGGGTCATCGCTGCAAGCCAGCGCCCACAGCAGAGCGAGGCCGACCGAGGCCCCAGCGCGCAAACTCGCTGCCGTCATCGGCGTCGCTCCCGGCGCGCGGTCCAGCCCGCGCTGGTGGTATCAAGACGGTCAGACCAGGTGGCCGGACCGCAAACGCCCGTCGAAGGTGGCGGGATCAGCGCAGCTTGTCGAGGTAGTACCCAGTCGCCTCTGCGGCGCTCATGTTAGGGGTAACGGGGACAAAGCGCTCGCAATACGCGAGCATGCGCGGCTTGTGCGACTTCAGCCAGGCCTTGGCGCCGGCGCCCTTCTGGCCCGCGAGGCGCTTCTGGTAGTCGTCCCAGATCGCCATCTCCTCGTTTGCCCTGGTCAGGCGCTTGCACTGCTCGCTGCCCGGAGCGTCGACGCAGCCAAACCACTGCTGCGGCAGGGTCTTGCGCCAGAAGCCGCTTGGCCCGGTGATCTGCGCCATCAGCTCGTGGAAGGCATCCAAGGCGTCCATCGCGCTGGGCGGAGGCCCGGCGAGCTTCTCTGACCACGCGGCGAGGTAGGTGCGGCGGTAGCGGCCCAGCACGCTCCACAGCTCGACGACGTCGGGGTCGGTCTCACCATTGCTCGCCTCATTCTTGGTCTCACTCGGCTTGGGCGGCAGCGGGGTGGTCTGGCGCGGCGCCTCGGTAGCGTCTTGCAGGCCGCCTGGCGCCGCGGCGGTGCGCACGCAGCGGGCGGTGAAGTGGTGGGTGTAGATAGGCTCATCGACGTCTTCGATGACCTGCTTGCCATCGGCTTCGAGGCGCTTCTTCTTGCGCTTTATCATCTTCTGCGTCGTGTTGGCCTTGAGGGCGACTAGGCCATCGCAACCGTAGCGGGCAGCGTGGCTGCGCAGGCGATCGGCGGCCCGCTGGTTGTCCGGCGTCGCTGAGGCTTCGCCGGTGTCCTCGACGGAGAGCTCACCGAGGTCCGCAGTGGGCTGCGGCAGCTCGTTGGCGCTAGTGACGACCTGTACCCCAGAGGCGGAGGGCAGGGGACGGTACTTGGCGGCGCCGTCCGTGCGCTGAAATTGCACTTCGGCGCAGGCGGCGCCCGTCAGGGCGAGCACCCCGAGCGTGAGGGCGCGCCGTGCGGCCTCGCTGCAGCGGAGGCGGGGCGGCTGCGCAGACTGGGCTGCTCCGCAGGGGTGCAAGTCGATCATCGCGTTCACCTGGGTTCAAGCGAGGGCTGCTGGCTCGCCACAATCCGCGGACGATGCGGCAGCATGGGCCAGGCAGTGCCCCCAAGCTAGCCGTGATCGGCCTTCATCGCAAGGCTTGCCAGCCCGCAGGCGAGGAGACATTGTCAGCGCGATGCCGCCGACGTGCTCGGCGCGGAGTCACCACGGTTGGGGCCCCAGGCGCCAGCCCGCTCCGAGGGACGTGACGATGACCGCCCACGTGGAAGGCGACGGCCCGATTGGCGTCGCCGCGCTGCAATCCGCGCTCGGTGACGCATTTGGCGGCGATATCGTCGTCCACGGCGTCACGCGCATCTCCGGTGGCGCCTGCCAAGACAACGCCAGGGTGGACCTCAGCGCGCAGGGCGGCGGCCTCGACGGCATCACCCGGCTGGCCCTACGCGCCGACGCCCTCCGCTCGTTGCCCGGCAGCCTGCCGCGGCGAGTCGAGGCGCGGGTCATGACGGCGGCCGTCGAGCGGGGGGTCTGCACGCCCGCGGTTCGGCTGCAGCTCGATGACCAGCCGCGCGTCGGGGCCTCGACGCTGCTGCTCGATTGGGCGCCTGGGGTCGCGCTCGGTCGGCGGGTCGTCGCCGGCCCCGAGCTCGAACAGGCGCGGCGGCACCTCCCCGAGGCGCTGGCCGAGCAGCTCGCCCGCATACACAGCGTGCGGCCCGAGCACGTCCCGGGCCTCTTCGACGATGACTGGCATGGCGGGAAGGCGCTCGGCGCGGCGGACCAGCGCGCGGCCAGCGCTGCCCTGGTCGCCGGCGACGCCGTGCCCCATGAGGTCGAGGCCTACGGCCTGACGACCGCCGCGCCGTCCACCTTTTTTGACCGTGACCCCGTGTACGCCGCTCTGCAGGCGGTGCAGCGGCAGCTAGGCGCCTTTGTCGAGCCGCACCCGGCGCTACATATCATCGTCGCTTGGCTTGAGCGCCACGCCCCGAGGCGAAGCGACGTGGTGCTGGTGCATGGCGACTTCCGCGTCGGCAACTTCATCGTCTCGCCCGAGCGCGGCCTTGAGGCCGTGTTGGATTGGGAGTTCGCGCACTTCGGCGCCCCTGAAGAGGATCTGGCCTGGATCGCCGTCCGCGATTGGCGCTTTGGGCGCCTCGACCGACCGGTTGGCGGCCTCTGTGAGCGCGCCCGCTGGTGCCGCGCCTATGAGGCCGCAGCCGGACGTCGGCTCGACCCCGAGGCGTTGCACTGGTGGGAGGTCCTCGGCAACGCGCGCTGGGCCGCCGGCGCTGTCCAGCAAGCCGAGCGCGTGCTGACTGGACGCGAGGACGACCTCGAATTCGTCGCCATCGGCCGTCGGGCGGCTGAGATGGAGTGGGAGGCGCTCCGCCTCTGCCGCCGCGGCCCGCCGCCGATCGACGCCTAGACCTCGGCGAGCGCCCAAGCGCGGCCAGGAGAACCGTATGCAGGATCGGCCCGATCTCGAAGCGCTACTGACCGCGGTCGCGCGCTTCCTCGACGGCGTCGCCAGCGGCGCCCCAGGCCGGCCACTCGACGCCGGCACCCTGTACCGCCTGCGGATCGCCAGCCACCTCTGCGCCCTTGCCAGCCGAGAAGTCGCCAGCCAGGACGAAGAGGACGCCGCTGAGGTCGAGATCTTGCGCCTGGCGCTGCCGCAGACGGCCCCCGCCGAGGCGCTGCGGGCTGGCGCTCGGGGCCGCCGGCAGGCGATTCGCGCGCTCGAACGCCAGCTCTGCGCCGCCATCGACGCCGACGCGGCCGCGGGCGCTGATGCCCCGTCGCTGGACGCCGCGCGCCATGAGGAGGCCGTCGTCGCCGTGCTGCGCCGGCGCTTGCAGGTCGCCAACCCACGCTTCGACCTCGGGGAGGACTGGCCATGACGCCGCCGACGCCGCGCGGCGCCGAGCGGCGGCCGTGGCGCACCCCCGCGTTGCAGGCCTTGCAGGCCGAGGTGCGCGCCTTTGTAGACTCAGAGGTCATCCCGCACGAGGCGCAGCTGCGGCGTGAGGATCTCGCCAGCGAGGCCCGCGCCGCCGACGTCGCCCTTGGCCGCAACGGCGCCGATCATGGCCTGCCGACGTTGGCGCGCATTCAGCGCGCGGCCCGGGACGCCGGCCTCTGGACGCCGCACCTGCCGGCCGCTTGGGGCGGGCGGGGCCTCGACGGCCTGGGGATGTGCATCGCTTTCCGCGAGATGGGGCGCAGCCCTTACGGCGCGGCGGCCTTTCACTGCGACGCGCCCGACCAGGGCAACATGGACCTGCTGCTGCGCCGCGGCGACCCCGAGCAGCGAGACCGCTGGCTGCGACCGCTGGCGGAGGGCGCAATCACCAGCGCGTTTTGTATGACCGAGCCCGCCCCTGGCGCCGGCGCTGACCCGCGTAACCTGCGGACCGCCGCCAGCCGCGACGGCGACGGTTACCGGCTCGACGGCCACAAGTGGTACGCCACCGGCGGTGGACGGGCCTCGCTGCTGCTGGTGATGGCACGGACGTCCGATGACCCAGTCCGCGGCGCGTCGATCTTCTTGGTCCCGCGCGACCGCGACGGCGTCGAGCACGTCCGCGACGTGACGACGATGGCGGAGCCGATGCTCTCCCACCGCGAGGCAGAGCTGCGCTTCCACGGCGTCCGCCTCGACGCCGCCGATCGGCTGGGCTTGGAGGGCGAGGGTTTTGCGCTGGCCCAGACGCGCCTCGTGCCAGCGCGCCTGACCCACTGCATGCGCTGGCTTGGGCTCGGTGCGCGCGCCCTCGCGCTATGCCACGACCACGTCCTGACGCGGCAGTCGTTCGGCCAGCCGCTGGCCAGCCACCAGCTCGTGCAGCAGATGCTCGCCTCCGCCGCCACCGCGCTGCACGCCGGCAACCTGATGACGCTCGACTGCGCGTTGCAGCTCGAAGGCGGCGACGAGCGGGGCGCCCGGGCGGCGTCTTCGATGACCAAGACCTTCGTCGCGAGGGCGCTCTGCCAGATCCTCGACGACGCGATCCAGATGCACGGCAGCCTCGGCTACTCCGACGACCTACCGTTCGCCCGCTGGTCGCGCTTCGCCCGCGCCGCGCGCATCGCCGACGGTCCCGATGAGGTCCACGTCGCGACGGTCGCCCGCGACCTGTTGGCCGGCCGCATCGAGACGCTGCGCTGATCCTCCGATCGAAAATCGAAGCGATTTAGCATCTTCCGCGATCGCGTCGGCGTCGCCTCGGCGGGCCCGGTCCAGCCAGCACACCATGAGCGCCGCCGGCCAGCGCCAGGGCTTGTCGTTGCAGCGGACCTCGTCGGTCGCGACCGCCGCGCTCGCCCGCGCCAAGGGCACGTCGCGCAGGTCGCGGAGCAAGGCGACGAACTCCACCTGGCGCTCGCGGTCGACAAAGACGAATTCGTGGCGGGCAGCGACGGCGACGTGCAGCGACGCGGGCCGAAAGCCGACCCCATGCAGGTGAACCCGCAGCGCCATCTGCGCCAGCAGCTCGCCGGCCTCCTTCGCGAGGCCGAGCCCAGGGACGTCCTGGCCGGGCAGGGCGGCGCGCCCAGGGGCGAAGCGGGCGCGCGGGTGGCGCAGCGTGAGCCAGTGGACGTAGAGCAGGGCGTCTGCGCCCTGACCTTGCCGCTCCAGGATGGCCTCGATGAGCACCTCGGCCTTGCCATCGCCGCCGACCCCACCATCGCCGAGGAGTTGGAAGCGATCTCCCGGTCCGTGCCGCTCCACCTGGACCTGAAGGTGGCGGTAGCCGAGGCGGCGGATGTGCTCGATGATCCCGTAGCGGTGCAGCGCCAGCTCTAGCATCCCGGCGCTGTAGAAGCCGAGCAGGAGCGGCGGTTTATCGGTCGGCTGTGACCGCTGGCCTCCGCCCTCGAGCAAGCTGACGTCGTCGGCGTCGAAAAGCGGCTCGTCGGTGCTGCCGTCACCGCCGAGCAGATCCCAGCCCACCGCCGCTCGGGCGGGGTCGTGACGACCGCCGGTGGGCGCCTCGCGGTGGGCTGCGTCGGCGGCGGCGCGGCTACGCTCGACGCGCCGCGGCGCTTGCAGCGCCAATTCATTGCCGATGCGGTGGATTTTGGCACGGACGGGGTCGTAGTTCGGCCGGGGCGCCACCGGCTCGCCGACCGCCAGCAGCGCGGCGGTGGTCGCCAATACACGCCAACTATCGGGGTGGTAGCCGCCAGCCGGCAGCCAAACCGATGGCGCGGCCTCCAGCCGCTCCAAGACGCGCCGATCCCGCTCGGCCGCCGCGGCGAGATCCAGCCCGAGGCCGCCCTGGCGATCACCCGCGAGCACGTCGCCGCCGGCGAGCACGAAGGTCAGGGTGCTCGGCGGCATGCGGCCGAGCAGGGCGTCGAGGGCGCGCAGGTAGACGGCGCCGCCGCTGCCTGGCGGCAGCACTGTCTCATCGACGCCCTCATGCAACGGCCAGCGGGCGCCGGAGATCGAGCCGATCCAGCACGGGCCGAGCCCCAGCGACTCGTCCGCCACGCACGCCGCTGTGCCGTCAGGCGGGTGGGCGTCGAGGTCGAGCACGGCCATGGGCCCGCGCACCCCGTCGGCGCGCAGGGCGGCGATGGCGATGGCGACGTCGTTGAGCGCCGAGAGGCCGCCAGCGCTGCGTGGGCCGGCGTGGTGAAAGCCGCCGAGCAGGTTCAGCGTCGGTCGACCAGTGCGGTTGGCCCGCCGCGCCGCCTCGATGGTGCCGCCGACGGCGAGGCGCAGGGTGTGCATCAGCTCGTCGACGGGCACCTCGGAGGGATCGACCGCGAACACCCGCCCGAGCGTCCGGGCGCTCAGCAGCGCCTCCAGGTGCGCCTCATCGTGCACCCGCAGCATCGCCTCAACGCTCGCCGCCTCGGGTCTGCGCAGCTCGCCGCGATCGACCAGGCCCATGTCGAGCAGCCAGGTCGCGACCATCTCGGCGCGCCGGGGCTCGAAGCCGCTCACAGCCTCGACGCCGGCCAGTGGCGGACGGTAGCCGGGGTGCAGGTAGGTCTCGAGTACGGCGCGCTTGAGCCGACGACGCGCGCGGTTGCGCAGCCGGACCAGCTGCGGAATCTCGGGGAAGAGCCACTGTGAGCGGTCAGTCATGGCAGCTACAGCCGGCCCTCTCGCAGATCGCCTTGCCGACAGGCTTCGCCGAGCCTACCTTCGTCCCTGCCGCGCCGCATCTCCCGCCGCGCTCGAGGAGCCGATCATGTGGACCCTTGGTCGCCCTGTAGGAACTTGGATCGGCCCACCTAGCACGTCGTTGCGCCTGCGTTTTCACAGTGCCACCGCGTCGCTGGCCGTCGCCACCACGCTGGCGCTCGCCACCTTGCTTGCGCCAAGCGCCGCGTTCGCCTGCGGCGGCTTCTTCTGCTTCACCCAGCCCGTCGACCAGAGCGCCGAGCGCATCTTGTACGTGCAGCAGGCGGGCAAGATCACCGTCCACATCCAGATCTCCTACACCGGCGACGACAAGAAGTTCAGCTGGGTTCTGCCGTTGCAGGCCGTCCCCACCCTTGGCACCGGCTCAGACACCGTGTTCTCGATCCTCGAGCAGGCGACGGCGCCGACCTTTCAGCTGCAGTGGCAGCAGAAGGATGGCTGCAACGGCTACTCGCTGTGCGAGTTCGATCCTGCGGCTGACGGCAGCGGCGGCGGCGGGCCAGCAGACGGCACCAAGGGCGTCGTCGTACTCAAGGAGGAGATCGTCGGTCCCTACAAGTCGGCGGTCATCAAGGGTAACTCCGGCAAGGAGCTGGTGGCGTGGCTGAACGACAACGGCTACGTCCAGCCGCCGGAGACCGAGCCCCTGGTCGACAGCTACGCCAAGCAAGGCTTCGTGTTCCTCGCGCTGCAGCTGCAGAAGGACAAGGGCGCCGGCGACTTGGTCCCGGTCGTCGTCACCCTCGACGAGGTCGCGCCCTGCCTGCCGCTGCGGCTGACCAAGCTGGCCGTTCAGCCGGACATGCCGATCGTCGCCTGGGTGCTCGGCCAACACCGCGCCATTCCCAAGAACTTCCTGCACGTTGTGCTCAACGACGCCATGCTCGACTGGCTGCAGCCGGGCACCAACTACAAGTCGGTGGTGAGCAAAGCCGTCGACCAAGCGTCGGGCCACGCGTTCACCACCGAGCTGGCCAAGAAGACCGCAGAGATGCCCATCGCCTTTGCCAACAAGGCCTGGGACACCCAGAAGCTGGCGGTCGTCACCGACCCGGGCGCGTTCCTCCGCAAAATGATGGAGGAAGGCTACCCGCGCACGGCGCAGACCCAGGCGCTGATCCGCAAGTTCATCCCGAAGCCGGCGCAGTTCGCCGCCGTCAGCGACCAGGAGTTCTACAACTGCATCCAGTGCGATGGCTGCAACGACGGCGCCTGTAAAAACTACAAGGCCGAGCTCGCCAAGCAGCCCTTTGACTCCAAGGGGTTCGCCGCTGAGATCCAGACCTCGATCGTCGAGCCCCTCTTTCAGGTCCAGGGCCACTATGACGCGCTGCCTTGGGTGACCCGCCTGTACACCACGATCTCGGGCAACGAGATGGACAAAGATCCCATCTTCGCCTTCAACCCCGACTTGCCCGCGGTCGAGCGCCTCCACACCGCCAAGGCGGAGCCGATCTGCGAGCCCGGCAAGACGCAGGCCTCTTCGGCCAAGCTGACCTTCTCCAACGGCCAAACCCTCGAAGTCGCGCTGCCGAAGGACCGCACCGGCTGCCAATTCGACTTCGGCCGCGCTGGCACCGCGCAGTTTGGCAAGGGGCAGGGGCCCGTCGTCGCGGCCGGCGGTCAGCCCGCCGCCAAGGTCGAGGTGCTCGACGAGTCGGGACCAGCCCTCGAGATCGACCCGCGCGTCTCTGACTTGGTCGACGCTGAGCTGAACAAGGCCGAGCTCGGCAAGCCCAGCTTGTCTGCCGCTTTCCGCGCCACGCTGCCGAAGTCGACCTGGAATCCGAGCAAGACCACGGTCGATCCGCTGCCCGGCGGCAACGGCGGCGCCGACGCTGGCGGCGCGGACGCCATGGGTGGCGGCGGCGCTCCGGTGGTGGCCAAGGGCGACTCTGGCTGCAGCGCGTCGGGCTCTGGCGGTGGGTCACAGGCCGGCCTCGCCGCGCTGCTGCTCGCCGCGAGCGCGCTGGCGCTCCGCCGCAAGTCGCTGGCTTCCTCGTCCGCCGGCGGCCGCTGAGTGCAGCGCGCCCTCCCACTCACTGGCGGCCACGATCGCCCCGCCACGGCGTTGCCGGTGGTGGGTGGTGGCCTCGTCGGCGTCCGGCGCGTCTGGTGCGTCGGCCGCAACTACGAAGCGCACGCTCGCGAGATGGGCGCTGACCCCAGCCGCGAGCCGCCCTTCTTCTTCGCCAAGCCGACGGACGCCCTCTGCTGGCGCCCCCGGGGGCTACCGCTACCGCCGTTGAGCGACGACGTTCAACATGAGGTCGAGCTCGCCATCGTCACCAGCCGCGGCGGCACCGACCTGTCATTGCCCGCCGCCGAAGCGGCCATCGGCTGGTGCGCTGTCGCTGTCGACCTGACTCGTCGCGACCGCCAGGCCGAGGCCAAGGCGGTGGGCCGGCCGTGGGAGATCGCCAAGGCATTCGATCGTGCCGCGCCGATCAGCACCCTCATCCCCTGGCCCGGCAGCGCGACGATGGCGACGCGCAGCATCCGCCTCGACGTCGATGGCGAGACCCGCCAGCAGAGCACCCTCGGCCATCAGACCTGGCAGCCGGCCGAGGTCGTGGCGCAGCTCTCGCGTTGGGTCGCGGTCGAGCCTGGCGACGTCATCCTCTGCGGCACCCCAGCCGGCGTCGGGCGGCTCGCAGCTAGCCAAGAGGTCACGGCGACCATCGACGGCCTGCCAAGGCTCCATTGGCAGGTCTTGGACGCCTACTCGAAGGCGGAGCAGGCCACCGAGGCCGAGGCGCTGATCGACTACTGGTTCGAACACGGCGCCGACTGGTTCAGCGGCGACCCGGCCTTCGACGCCGACCTGAGGCGGCGCTTTCTGCCCGACGTCGAGGCCGCGGCGGCTGGCGAGTTCGACTACTGGGCGGCCAGCGCGCGCGGACGTCTCGCCCTCGTCCTGCTGCTCGATCAGCTGCCGCGCAACCTCTTCCGCGGCCAAGCTCGCGCCTTCGCCGCCGACGCCAAGGCCCGTGACCAGGCCCGCCAGGCGCTTGGCCGCGGCGACGATCGCCAGCTTTGCGCCAACGCGCGGGCCTTTCTGTACCTGCCCTTCGAGCACGCAGAGGCTGCCAGCGACACTGGCCTCGCTGTCGCGCTCTTTGCCCAACTCCACGCCGAGTCGGTGCCAGAGCAAGCCGCGTGGACGGCTACGCTGCTGCGCTACGCCGAGCGCCACCACGCCGTCGTCGCCCGCTTTGGCCGCTACCCGCACCGCAACGCCACGCTCGGCCGGCCGACGACGCCCGAAGAGGCGGCTTTTCTGCGCGAGACGCCGGGCGGGTTCTAGCGGCGCGAGGAGCCTACCGGGCTCGACGGCGCGCGTGACGCTGAACGCCATCGAGCGGCGCGGGTGACGCCTCTTGGGTCCGGGACGCGGGGACGCCGAGCGATTTGTCGCAGGGCCAGCGGTCGGCGGGCCACAGCCGCGGGCTACTCCGGGACCTGCGGCATGTCGGCGCGGATCTCGAAGCCCTCGCGCGCCGCGAACACGAACAGATCTGCGCCATGACGCTCGACCCGTGCGCGGCAGGCGTCGATGAGCCCGCCGACGTCCTCATCGCTGTGCATCGGGTCGTGGTGAAAAATCGCGAGCCGCTTTGCGCTAGCGCGCACCGCCAAGTCTACCATTGTCGAGGCCCGCGGGTGCCCCCAGCCGACTCGCTGTGGGTAGTCAGCGTCGGTGTACTGACCATCGCAGACCAGCATGGCGGCGTCGCGGCAGAACTCGACGAAGTCCTCCGGGATGTGCCGGAGCTCGTCGGGGCGTTCAATGGCCTGGGATGGGTCAAGCAGCTGCTGGTCAAGCTCATTGTCGGTGGCGTAGACCACCTTTACGCCGTCTTTCTCGAAGGAGTAGGCGTACGAACGCCCAGGGTGGTTCTGTTCGAAGACCCGCACCCGCACGCCGTCGAGGACTCGCTCGCCATCTCCGAGGTCGTCGGCGCCGATATTTCCGCGCAAGTCTTGGAAATCGACTGGGAAATACGATGAGTGCATCTGGCCCGACAGCAACCTGGCGAAGCGGTTGTCTCCGGTCTTGACGCCGTAGATCGTGAACCGGTGCCCCGCCACATAGACCGGCGTGAAGAACGGGAAGCCCTGGATGTGGTCCCAGTGGGCGTGGCTGAAAAACCAGTGTACGTTCAATGGTTTGGTGCGCGTCATGAGCTCAAGGCCGAGCTCGCGCGCGCCGGTCCCCGCGTCACAGACCATGAGCGTGTCATCGATCTCGAACTCGACGCAGGCGGTGTTGCCTCCGTAGCACGAGGTCGACGGGCCTGGCGTCGGGATCGATCCGCGAACGCCCCAAAATCGAACGACGAAGGCCATCAGCTCCCCTCGTGGTAGATCATCTGGAGGTTGCCGAGCTGGACCGTGTCGCCGTCGCGCAGGATCGCTGATTGCACCCGGACCTGATTGACGAACACGCCGTTGCGGCTCTCTAGGTCGGTCAGCTTGAAGCCTCGCCGCGTCCGCTCTAGGCGGGCATGCCGGCGTGAGAGGTCAGAGGCCGGCAGCTTAAGATCGGCGTCGGTCCCGCGGCCGATGGTCATTGGCTCGTCGCTGAGGTGGAGGGTGCGCATCGTGACGTCGCCGGTGACGACCTGGAACATGTGCGGCCGGCGCATCAAGCGCTGTGGCAGAACGGAGATATCCGTCGGCTCGGTCATGGCAAAGACGTGTTTGATACAACGACTTTCGTTAGTATTTTCGGGCTGGTCTTCGCTCAAGCTCGCCTCCACTCGATCGCAGCGTAGACTGGGCGCGCCTGGACGACAAGCAGCGCGTCTCGACGGGTCGCTTCAACGGCACGGGAGGCCGCAGATTCCTTGCTTGTTCGGCGACTAAGCCTATGCTCTTGCGACGCTCGGTCGCCCTGAACCCGAACGTGGGCGGCGGCGCGTTCGGGGCGTGGCCGGAGGTGGACGCGCGATGAGACTCGACCGATGGCCGGGCAGGTCCTGGTGGCACGCGTGGTGTTGGCCGCTGCTCATCGGCTTCACGAGCGCTTGCGCGCCGATGGCGCAGCAGGTGCGTGACATGGCGCAGCAGCGGCCAGGCGACGCCGCGGAGCACGGACTGCGCTGGCTGGCTCGCACCGACAGCGTCGCCGCTAGCGAAGAGGCCGACGCGGTGAGGGTGGAGGTCGCCCAGGCGCTCATGGCGCAAGCGGCCCGGTCCGATAACCCCAACGCTTGGGCCGCCGCCTGTGCTCGGGTCCCGGAGTCCGACGCCACCGCTGGCCTCGCCCAGCGCTGCACTGAGCGTCACGCCGCTGCGGTTTATCGCGATGTCGTATTGCCGTCGCGGCGCCACGAGGCCCACCGCTCGTTCCGCCGGCGCTTCCCCGCCAGCGCGCTGTGCGAACAGAGCGAGCGTGAGGAGGCGCGCCTGGCGCTGGATGCGGCCCGGAGCGTCGGGACGGCCTTGGCGTTCGAGCGCTACCGCGAGCAGTACGCGTCCCTCAAGAGCGCGGCGTCCTACCTCGCCGAGGCCCGGGAGCTCGAGGCTGAGGCGGCGTTTCGCGAGGCGACCGCGACTGGCACGGTCGGTGCGTGGTCTAGCTTCTGCGGCCGCTATCCCCAGAGCCGCTTGCTGCCGCGGGCGCTGCGTAACGAGATCGGCTTGGCCTATGAGCATGCCCAGCGCAGCGGTCAAGTCGCAGATCTGCGGCGCTTCATTGAGGTGTATGGGCGGTACCCAGAGGCCGCCCAGTACGTGCAGTCGATTCGCGGCCGCGAGGTGGCGCATGCCCGCGCCGAGCTGCGCATGGACGAAGACGCCGCGCTCGAAGGCTTCGTGACCCGCTACGAGAGCTGGCCTGAGGCGGTCGAGGCGGTCGGCGCGGTCCGCCGGGTGCTCCTGCAGCTGCGACTCGACCGGGCGGTGCGGGCGGCCGACGCGACGGCGCTTGAGCAATTCATCACGATGCACCGCGAGTGGCCAGAGGCAGACCCCCAGGTGCGGGCAGCACGTCGCGAGCTGGTGCGCATCGTCTTCGCTGGCTTGGCCGGCGCCCCTGCCATCCGGAGCTGCGAGTTCATAAAGCGATTCGCAGGGTGGCGTGAGGCCGACGCCGAGCTGCCGGTGGCCAGGGCCGCCTGCTCCGGCCGCTGAGGCCCGGCGACTGACCGCGCACGGTCCGCCGCCCGCTTCACCGCAGCAGCGCCGCCGCGAGGTCAAGCCGCGTCGCCATCGCGGCCTCGACACCCGCCAGCGAGCGAGGCAGCCCCTCCGAGAGCACGTCGATGCCCGACTCAGCGATGGCGACGTCGTCTTCAATTCGAATCCCGCCAAAGCCCAACCACGCCTCGGCCTTTGCCCAATCGACGCAGCCCTTGAAGCGCTCGCGCAGGGTCGGATCGTGCAGAATCGACGGCACGGCGTAGAAGCCCGGCTCAATCGTCACCACAAAACCTGGCTCCAGCGGCAGGTTGAGGCGCAGAAACCGCGTGCCGAAGATGTCAGCGCGCCCCTCTCCTGGTGGGTAAGCGCCGCGGTCACCGAAGGCCTCGAGATCATGCACGTCGAGGCCGAGCAAGTGGCCGACGCCGTGGGGAAAAAACAGGCCGTGGGCGCCGATGCCGACCGCCTCTTCGGCGGCGATGGTCAAGATGCCCTCAGCGCGGAGGAACTCAGCGATGACCGACGCCGATGCGTCGTGCACGACGCGGTAGCGGACGCCGGGCCGGGCGCTGTCGACCGCGGCCTGCCAAGCCGCCAACACCGCCGAGTATGCCGCGCGCTGGCGGCCAACGAAGCGCCCGCCGATCGGCCACGTGCGCGTCAGGTCGGCGCCGTAGCCCTGGGCGTTGCCGAAAGCCGGCCCCAGCTCGCCGCCGCCGTCGACCAGGAGCAAGTCGCCGAGGGCTAAGCGGCCGCTGTGATCGTGGCAGTGCAGGATCTCGCCGCGCCGCGTCAGGATGGTGCCGTAGCCAGGCGTCGCCCCGGCGTTGGCCAGCGAGGCCTCAAACATCGCAGCCAGTGAGCGCTCGGAGACGCCCGGCTTGGCAGCGGCGGCGACCAGCAAGTGCGCGTCAGCGCTGAGGGCGGCTGCGGTGCGCATGGCCTCAATCTCACTCGCGGACTTTCGTCGACGCAGCGCACAGAGCGCGTCCACGAGGTCGTCATCGCCGGGATCCACGCCAAAGCGCAGCGCGCGGTGCGTCCACCAGGCGAGGCGCTCGTTGGCCGCCGGGTCCGGACTCGCGACCGTCGCCACGCCGCCGCTCGAGAGCAGCCCGCTCAGGCGACCTTCCAGCTCGGCGATCGGCCGGACCTCGCTGACGAAGCAGCCCTGTGCCCGCGCTTCGAGCGTAGTTTGTGGGCCGTGCCAGAGCGCGTCGCCGGGCGGCGCCACCGGCAGGTAGAGCTCCAGCGCGCCGTCGATCAGCAGCGCCGCCGCGCCCGGCTCGCCGCAACCCGAGACGTAGAGCATGTCTGAGCTGCTGCGGTGAGGGTGGCCGTAGCCGGGCAGGTTGCGATCGCGCACCCCGCCGGCGAGCAGGACGATCGGGCGATCGACCGCCGCAGACAGCGCGCCGCGGCGACGTTGGAACTCTGACTCCGGCAGGGCCATGTGCAGTGCCTCCAACGTCGAGCGCGCGGCGATCCTGCCAGCCGTCAGGGCAGGCGCTCGATGACCATGGCGATGCCCATTCCGCCGCCGATGCAGAGGGTCGCGACGCCGACGCGGCCCTCGGTACGCTCCAGCTCGTCGAGCAGGGTGCCGAGGAGCATGGCGCCAGTGGCACCGAGCGGGTGCCCGAGGGCGATCGCGCCGC
>SXNM01000161.1 GCA_005777155.1 Pseudomonadota bacterium
CGGGCCGCGTCGGCGAGGTGGCGGCGACCGGCGACGTCGGCGGCGCGCGCCGTCCAGAGCAGCGCACGCTCGCGGTAGAATGGGGCTCGCTCGGCGTCGAGCGCCGCCTCCGCATGTTGCAGCGCCAGGGCCGCGCGGTCGTGGCGCAGCGCGATGCCGCTCGCTAGCAGCTGCAGGGTAGGGTCATGGGGCGCCGCTGCCAGACCGGCGGTAAGCTCGGCCTCGATGGCCTCAGCGTCGGCTGCCAGCGCCTCCAGCCGGGCCGCCTCGACGATGTGACGGTGGGCGCGGGCGCGGCCAGCGTCGAGGCGACCGGCACCGGGGACGCTCGCCGCCTCTTGGTGGGATCGCCGCAGCGCCCGCAGGTCGACCTCGCAGCTGCCCGGCGTGTCTGCCCACCGCCAGTCGACAGCGACAAAGGGCCCGTGACCGGTTGGCGCCGCGCCGACGCTGAGCCAGGTGCACCGCCGCTCTGGGTCAACGACGACCGATTGGACGGCGCAGGGCTGCGCGACGACGCCGCCGCCGAGGCGAGAGGTTCCATCGACTTCGGGGTCTTCGTGGCTGCCGAGCAGTCGCTGCAGGGCCTCGACGTCGAGACCGCCGCCGGCGATGCCCCGCTGCGCCGCCCGCCGCAGCGACAGGTGGCGGCCGTCGGAGTGCATCACCCATGCCGGCGACAGCTCGACCTCGCCGCGATGCAGATCGACCGACTGGTAGCGGGTGGTGCACGCCAGCAGCGGTTCGCCAGGGCGCGGCTCGACGACGCGGCATGCGCTGGCCGTGAGCTCGACGAGGGCGGCGCGGCGCTCCTCGCCTGAGGCGACGAAGATGCCCCAGGAGGAGGCGCTGCGGGCCGCGCGCAGCCGGGCGATCGCGGCGTCGACCGTGGCGCAGCTACGCACCACGTCGTGCACCATGTCGACGATCAGGTCGCCGTCGAGCCGCACGTCGCTGTGCAGCCGGGTGTGGGTCGACAGCACCAACCCGGCCTCGTTCCAGACGCTAACGCATGGCGTGTCGGCGCCGCGCGTGGTGGCGAAGGCATAGCGGAGGCCGTCGTTCGGCGTGCAGAAGACGACCTCCGGCGCGGCCTCCCAGACCCCGACGCCCGGGAAGTCGAAGTTGCGCGCCACCAGCAGCCGGCCGTCCTCGCTGGCCTCGCCCCACACGGCCAACGTCGAGCAGGCGCCGGGGACGAGGCTGCTCCAGCGCGGTTGCAGGCCGCCGACGCCGAGCCGCCCAGCGCAGCCGACTGTGTTCTGGAACAAGTCCATGACACCGACAGTCCGCGCCTGTCGCGCCGGCAGGCCGAGCGCGGCCGCGAAGGCGTGACTGCGGCCGAGGGCCCAGGCAGGTCGGCGCGCGCCCATTCGGTCGAGCAGGGCGTCAGCGATCGGCGTCAGCAACCGAGGCAGCCCCCGTCGCAGCGGCGCCGGCTGGCCGCCACAGATCATGCGCTGCGCCATGCCGGGGTACCACGCCGCCGCGGCCTGCCAGCCGCCGCTGGCGCGCGTCAGCTCGCCGTGCTGCTGGCCCATGCGCGCCTCATCGCCGCGCAGCTGCACCTGAAGCAGCGGCAAGTTCAGCGGCTGGCGGGCGCGGATGTCGATGGTGTCCATGGCAACTCCTGGAGGTAGGCTCGTTCGAAGAGAAGCTCGCCTGCGGCGCGGCGACGCAGAGTGGTAGGGCCTAGTCCCACGCCATCGATTGCTCGACGGAGCGTCGGGTTTTGACTGGCGTGGGTGTGTCCGAGCGGCCAGGGCGCCGCAGCGGCAGCAGAACCCGCGCGATGAAGTCCTCGACCACGGCCACGCCGTCGAGGCCGCGGCTGACGCGGTGGACGAGCGAGCCATCGACGACGACGGCGCAGAGGTCGAAGATCGCGCCGGTGTCGCACGGCGCCACCTTGCCCTCGGCCACCCCGGCCCGCAGCGCGTCGACCCCTGCCTCGCGCATCGGCTCGAAGATCGCGGCGAAGGTCTGCAGCGTCGGGTCCTTGTCGCCAGGCCGCGCCACCGCCCACAGCTGGAGCAGCGCCGCCAGCCGCTCAGGCGCCTCGTGGTGGTGCCCGACCGTCGCCCGCATCCACGCCGCCAGGGCGTCGACAGGGTGGTCGACGCCGTCGAGCGCCGCCGCCACCGCCTCGCCCTGCGAGGTCAGCAGCTGCGCCAGCGCCTGCTCGAAGAGCGAGGGCAGCCCGTCGAAGTACCAATACAAAGCGGACCGGCTCATCCCGAGATCGGCGGCGAGGTCCGCCATCGAGACACCGACGACGCCGCGTCGCTGCAGCGCGACGAACGCGCTCGCGATGACCTCGTCATGCCGTTGGGTGTCAACCTTTCGCGCCATGGCCCCGCCTCCCGCCGCCGCAGCGGCGCCCACGTCGTGCCGCGCGCCGCGACTCAGGCAGCGGGCAGCGGCGCCGGTGTTTCTCGACGCTGCGTCAGGCTAACATTTCGCGACGGGCTGTCAAGGAATCAGAGGCGAGGCCGCCGTCGCCGCCAAGGGCCCCGGCAGTCCAGCCATCGCCAGGCGAACGTCGAGCAGCCGGGCCCGCGCCGCGTCGCCGTCGGGCACGAAGGGCAGTCGCGCCATCGCCGGTCGGTCTGGCCGCACCGCCTCGCTGTCGAGCCAGGGCGCCTGCTGGCCGAGCAGCAGCGCCGCTGCCGCCTCCGCC
>SXNM01000162.1 GCA_005777155.1 Pseudomonadota bacterium
TGCGCCATGCCGATCACGATGTGGTCGGCGCCGTGGACCGCCGCCTCTTCGATGGCGAGGTCGAGCAGTGGCAGCAGGCTCTCGCCGCCCTCGAGCGAGAAGCGCTTGGCGCCGAGGTATTTCTTGTGGATGAACGTCTCGAAGAGCTCGGCCTCGGTGAGCTTGCGTAGGATGCGCCGCTGCTCGGCTGCGCTGAGGACGCGACGGTTCTCGCTGTCTTCCATGCGCTGCTGCAGCCAAGCCTGCACCTGCAGGTCGTCGATGTGCATGTACTGCACGCCGATGTGCCGGCAGTAGGTGTTGTGCAAGCGCTGGACGATGCGGCGCAGGGTCAGCACCGGCGCGCCCGGCAGGGTCCGGCTCGAGAAGGGCAGGTCGAGGTCTTCGTCCGAGAGGCCGTAGTGGCCGATCTCCAGCTCTGGGTGCTGCTTGCGGCCGCGACCGAGGGGATCGAGCTCGGCGATGGCGTGGCCGCGGACGCGGAAGGCGCGGACGAGCTGGTCGACGCGCTCCTGGCGGGCGTTGCTCTCGCGCAGCCGCTTGGTGACGACGTGGAAGAGGTTGCGGGCGAGGGTGCCGTGCTGGTCGAGCAAATCGTCGAGGGCAGAGCTCGGCAGCTTCAGCAGCGTGGTGTCTTCCATCGCGATGGCGTCGGCGGAGCGCGGCAGCTGGTCCATGATCGCCAGCTCGCCGACCACCTCGCCGGGCCCGAGCGTCGCGATCTCGAGGCTGTTGCGCGCCACCCGCATCTGCCCGCGCACGACGACGTACATGCCGTCACCGGCGTCGCCGGCGCGAAACAGCACCTGGCCGCGCGCGATCTCGACGTCGGTGGCGATGTCGGCGACCAGCTCCAGCTCGTTGACGCGCAGGCGCTGAAAGAGCTGCAGCTTCTCGAGGTACTGCACACGCTGGCGCGCCTTCTCGGGGAAGCGCAGCGTAGGCCGCGCCAACGCCGCCTCTGCCGCCGACAACCGCCACATCGGCCCGCCGGCTGGGGCGTGAAAGAGCGACGGCGCGGCGAAGCTCGGCCCGATCTGCACGCCGCCGTTGCGTGGGCCGGGGGTGGAGGCGTCGAGGGCGGTAAAGTAGGCGTGCCAGCCGGCGTCGACGCTGCCGGGATCGCGCTGCCAGCGCTCGTAGAGCCCTTCAACGAAATCGAGGCTCTCCAGCGAGAGGGGGCCGAAGGGCGCAGCGGGGGAGGGAGGGACGGGCGGGGTCGGCATGGCGGCTAGGTCCTTGCGCTCGCTGGAGGCGGGGACGGGCCCGCGCCGGGGCGCGAGGATGATGGATGCCGGGCGGGTTGTCGAGGATACGGGGCGGTCGAGATCGCCTTCGGCCGCGGCGGTCTTCATCGCCGGCGCTGGCGATGGTCGAGCGGCGGCGGCGGCCATTCTGTGCGCCGTTGGGGCCTCAAGCCTCAGGTCATCAGCGCCCAAAACGCCGGCGGCGGAGGCGCGACGAAGGTGATCGGGGCGCCGGTGCGCGGGTGCCGCACGGTCAGGAGGTGGGCATGCAAGCCGAGGCGCTCGCCGCCGCGACCGCCGCCGCTGCCGTAGCGGGCGTCGCCGACGACGGGGTGGCCGAGCCAGGCCAAGTGGACGCGGATCTGGTGTTTGCGCCCCGAGTCGAGCGCGACGTCGAGCAGGGTGCGCCGGTGTGACGTGCGTGCGATGGCGAACTCGGTGCGCGCTGGACGGGCGTCTGGGTGGGCGCCGACCCGCACGAACAGGCCGCCGTCTTCCCACAGCGGCTGATCGACCACGGGGGCGATGCTGCGGAGCTGGCCGTCGACGATCGCGTAGTAGCGCTTGTCGGCGAGGTGCCAATGGGCCTGGGTCGCCTCACGCTGGTCATGGCTGCGGGCAAAAAGCATGACGCCGGAGGTCTCGCGATCGAGGCGATTGACCGGCCACAGCCGCTCGCCCGGCCCGAGCATGGCGCGCACGCGGGCCAAGGCGGTATCGGTCGTCTCGCGGCCGGTCGAGACGGCCAGCAGGCCGGCGGGCTTGTCGATGGCGACCAGATCTTCGTCGCGGTAGAGCACGACGATGCCGCCAGCCGACGATCGGACGTCGCCGCCGGCGCGGGCGGCCCGGCGCGTGGCCTGCGCCGGCGCGTCGAGGACCTGGACCTCATCGCCTCGCTGCAGCGGGTGATCGCCGCGCTGCACGGGCACGCCGTTGACCTCGACGGCGCCAGCGCGCAGTCGCTCGCGCAGCGTGCTGGTGCGCCAGGTTGGCAGGCGCCGCTGCAAGGCGGGCAGCAGGCCGTCGGGATCGAGGATGACGAGCCGCTCTGACATCTGGCGTCCTCGCTGCGAAATCGATGGACGGCGCGAGTTCAGCCGGGGCGAGCTCAGCGCTGGGCGGGCTGAGCGCGGGGCGAGTTCGGCGTGGACCGGGACATCAACCGGAGGCGCCGCGGTCTCCGTCTCGGGCGCGTGGCGCGGCTGCTACCCCCACTGCTCCAGGGACCGGCGGTATAGCCCCGTTGCCGAGACCTTGCTGCGCTTCTTGCCCTGCGCCAGCAGCGCCGCCACCAGCGCTGGGCTCTGTGCGGGGCGGCCGGCGGGCAGGTCGAACTGCACGGCGCTGGCCCGCAGAAGCGGGAAGTCGGCGAGCTCGCCGCTGCGGTCCTTGGCCTGGCAGGTGCCGCGCGCCAGGGTCGTCGCATCATAGAAACGCATGACATTATTAGCAAATCTATCCAGGAGCCAGCGCGTAACCTGCTCCGCGGAGTCTGCAGACTCGCACAGGCTGGCGAAGAAGTCGTCGCCGCCGACGTGGCCGACGAAACAACCCGGGTGATCACTCAACTGCCGGAGGCCGCTAGCGAAGTCAGCGATGGCCTCGTCGCCGACCGAGAAGCCGAAGCCGTCGTTGAAGGGCTTGAAGTTGTCGAAGTCGAAGTAGACGAGGGAGATGTCGCGCTCTACGTCGGCGAGCGCCGCCGCGACCTGCTGCTCGATGCTGCGGTTGCCCGGCAGGCGGGTGAGCGGGTTCTGGTCGCGCGCAGTGGCGCGTGCCTCCTCCGACGACGTGTTGGCGCGGCGGATGTTGTGCACCAACAGGAGCAACAGCTCGGAGACGAAGGGGTCGCAGCCCTTCATCTTGCGGTCGAAGGTGCCCTTTGGCACCTGAAGGAGCACCGTCTGCTCCACGGCGCTGGCGCTGGCGGTGCGCGAGCTGCCATCGATGAGCGCCATCTCGCCAAAGATGCCGCCTGGGCCGACGGTCGTCAGCAGGACGTCCTCTCCGTCGCGCAGGCGCCACAGCCGCACGGCGCCGCGGTCTACGAGGTACATGCCGTCGGCGGGCGCGCCCTCGTGGAAGATCACCTGACCGGGCTCCACCAGCACGGGTCGCAGCCCGCCATCGTTGATCGTCTGCTCGAAGCGCTTCGAACTCACGAGACCTCCATGGGCCGCCGCGCTGTGCAAGGCGCCTTGCACCTCGACACGCCGCGACGGTATCGCCCAAATCGGCGTGGTCGTCGACCTAAACGTCCGCGCTCTGCCGGTCGCGGCGCCGCGACGCCTCGACGCGCGACGGAGGGGCCGACCAGGCGACGGAGGAGCACAGCTGGCGCTAGGCAAGGCAGCCCTGGTCGTCCAGCTCCGCGATGACGACGCGACGCTAAGCCACGTCCGAGCCATCGATGTCGACATCGTGCGCGACGCACCTGCCCGCGGCGAGCCTGGCGAATCGGCGCTCGGCCTCGGCGCGCAGCGTTGAGCCCCGGGCTCGACCGTTCGCGTCGCGAGGTGAAGACGGTGCTTCTCACCCCCCTGACAAATGCCGCAGAATCCAGGCGCATCTCCGAGACAATGATCCGACGATTCCGAATGCACCATGCCCCCGTCGCCCGCCGGTGCCGCGCAGCGCCGGGCCCTCCAGCCTGTAGGTCCTCGGGTGTGTTGTACTTGGAAGCGTGCACTCCGCGGTTCCGGCGGGCGATCCCCCTGTCGGGTCGCAAAAATGTGCGTCGCGCTGCGGTGTTGATAGGTCCTGACGCGATCGCGGGACGTCGCGCTCGGCCACGCACCGCTTGGCGGGTGAGGACCAATCGAGGCTGAGCGGGCCTCGTCGTGGGTTGATGGGGGTTCGCAGATGTGGGGCAAAGTCGCCCACAGCGAGCGCTGGGCGCTGGCGGGGCTAGAACGCCCACTGCAAGATGTGTTTGGCCTCCCACGCCGGCTGCTTTTTGGCGAGGTCGCCGTTGATGAGCAGCGCCGCGCCGTCGCCGGGCAGGAACACGCCGTATTGGCCGATGAGCTGCAGGCCCGGGCGGATCGCCCACATCACGTTCAGGTCGAACTCCTGGCCCAAGTCGTGGCTCGCTTGAGTGGTCGGGCCAGCGGCGGTCCAGCCAAAGACGGGCTCCGTCGAGCGCAAGTAGGCGTACGCTGCCTCGACCCTCAACGAAGGCGCGGGGTTGGCGCCGAGCGTCACCATCACGACGGTCGTGTTCTCGAGCTCGCGGTAGCCGCGACTGACCGGGCTGCCGAGGCCCTGCGGGGAGATGCCCTCGGCGTCGGGCATCACCGAGTCCTCCCAAACATTGGTCAGGCCAAAGTAGCCCATCGTTTGAATGCGGTTGATGTTGCCTGGGCCCCGACTTGGATCGTCGTCACCTGAACCAGCCCCGAGCGTGAGCTTGACGTCAGCCGGGATGCCGGCAGTGAGCTTCTGCTGCAGGGTCAGGTAGGCGTTGAAGCCCTGGAGGCTGCCGTCGTTCCGATCGAGCAAGTTGCCCGCGAAGTCGGCGTTGTCGATGTCGTCGTCTCCCCGCAGCACATCGAGTTCGACGTTGTAGAGCAGGCCCTGACCGACCTCGATCCGGCCCTGCGCCTGTACGCCGACCGCGGTCGCCCGGCTGATCTGCGCTTGAAAGCGCGACAGACCGTACATCAAGCCCTGCGGCAAGAACGCCTGCTACTTGGCGCCATCGCGGTAGTGGAAGCCAAAGAGCTCGACCTGGTGCGCCGCTTTGGCGTCGGACTGCCAGCGCAGCGTCAAGCCGACGAGATCGCCGTCGGCGCGCTCGTCGTCGTCGTTCATGAGCGCCCCGAGTGGGACGCGCCCCGCGCCGACACCCTCGTGGAGCTTGGCATAGCTCAAGGTCGCCGAAATGGCGTTCGCCAGCCGGATGTCTGCCCGCACCGCTTCGGTGGTCTGGTCGAGGATCAGGCGATTCCCCGCGGTCATGGGCTGGCGGCCGACCTGCATCCGTACCGGGACGCCGGGCAAGTCGAACCAGAGCCAGCCATAGTCCACGTGCAGCGGGTACGCCGTCCCCTTGTTGCGAAACAGCGCGTAGGGGTTGGGCGTGATCGAGCCGGCGGGGGCTCCCTTGTCGTCGACGCCGACGGAGGTGGCGACGTCCGGATCGTTGTCGGTGCCCCACCAACCCTCGAAGACGTCGGCGCGCACTGTGACGCCGATGTGTTCGGTGCCGATGGTGCCGAGCAGGCGGACGTTGTGGACGACGTAGTCGGCGTCGTCGAGCGCCGCGTCTTTGCCGAGCAAGAAGCCGTGCTGGTTCAGCCCCCAGAACCAAGCGACGCCGTGCAGCGAGTACACCAGCGTTGGGGTGGTGGTGGGCTTGGAGGGGGCGATGGCGGCGCCCTGCCCGGTGGGCGTCGACGCCTCGGGCGCGGCGACCGCTGTCGTCGGCGAGGCGACGCTGGGGCGCGCAGCGAGCGCAACGGCAGCGAGCACGGCGACGGGCCGCGGCGAGCGCGACGCCGCTCCTCCGGCCGAACGTGCTTGCCGCTCGTCCTCGATGAGATGGCCTTTGGTCGAGGCAGGCGCTTCGCGTTCGCACTTGGACCGGGATCATCGGCTCCTCCTTGAACCGTCGTTGGCGGTCACCTCACGGCCGAGTCCGTTGCCGTGCTGGGCCGCGTGGCGAGCAAGCTTTTGAGTACGACCAGCGACGCGTTCGGCGCGAGATCGAGCCCTTCTTGGCGGTGAACGATCTGTCCCTCGGGGTTCAGCACGACGACCAAGTTCGAGTGCGCGAAGTCACCGCTGGGCGTGCGCTTGTAGCGGCCGCCAAGCACCGCGTTGAAGAGTTGGACGTCGCCGGCGCTGCCGTGCAGGAGCGTCCAGCGTAAGGCCGTGAGGCCATATTCTGCCGCAAAAGCGGCGAGCTGCGGTGGGGTATCGCGCACGTCGTCCATCGAGACGAGCACAAAGTGGACGCGGTCACGGTCGGCCAAGTCGAGGCCCGCCTCGATCTTCTGCATGTCGACGACGAGGCGCGGGCATGCGTATTGGCAGTGCGTAACGATCATGGAGATGACTACGGGTTTGCCAGCAAACTCGACGAGCCGCCGCGGAGCGCCGCGCTGGTCTTGCCACGGCACGTCGACCAGAAAGACGGAGTCGTCGGCCGCGTCGTCGGCGGTGCCGCTGCGGACCCCGGCCGGAGCGGCGCCAGCGGGATCTGCCTCTGGTGGCTGCGCCGCAGCCGCGGCGACGCAACAGGGCGAGGGGTCGGGTTCACCGCAGCCGAACGTGACGCAACAGAGCAGCGGTGCGACGCGACGGAGGCAAGCCGCCGGCCAGGTTGGCAGAGAGCGGATCATCGAGCACCTCCCCCGGCATCGACGTGGTCCTTCGCGTCAGCGCGCGGAGCGCCAGCCGGCGCGGCATCGGCGGCGCAGCGGAAGCCGAGCGCGCGGGTCGTGTCTCGCGCACGCAGGCTGGATCGCAGGGCAAAGCGCATGAAGGCGGCGTAATCGCGTGGATCGGCGCTGCCGACCGAGCCGGCACCACAGAACAGGCCGCGGTCGAGGGCGCTGTCGCCACGGGACTCGCCAGTCACCAGCGCGGTGGCGAAGTCTTCGACCCACTCCCAGACGACGCCGTGCAGGTCTCCGACGCCAAAGACATTGCGAGGAGTCAGGCCGGCTCGCGGCGGTCGCGCGCTGGCTGGGCGCCCGTACCAGGCCAAGATCTGGGCCTGGTGGGCGCGGTCGGCGCGGGCGTCTTGGTGGGTCGCGCTGGCGCCGGCCACACGCTCCCATTCGGCGAGGCGCGGCAGCCGCCCACCAGCCCAGGCGCAGTAAGCGCGCGCTGCGAACCAGCTCACCTCGCGCACCGGCGCCTGCGGATCTTCAGCTCCGGGGTCAAGCGCGTCGCGCCACGCCGAGAGGTAGCGAGCGTCGGCAAAGAGCTTGGGCGCCAAACCCTTGCGCCAGCGCGGCTGCGCGCGGACGAAGGCCAGGTAGGCCGCCACCGTCACCGGCAGCGCGTCGATGCGAAACGCTGCCACCTGAACGGCCAGCGGCTCGTCCTTGCCTGGGAAGAACGGGCGCCAAGCGCCGGCGGGGATCGCGACGCGGCCATCGCTACCCGCCGACGGCCGGGCCGCACCCTGGCCCTGCGCAAACGCGGGCAGCGGCACTGACGGCGCCGCAGCGACGAGGGCCCAGCCGAGCAGCGCCACGACCGCCGACGCGGCGAAACGCGGCGCTGGGCCTTGGGCCGCAGCGGCTCCGGCAGGCTGTGATGCGTGGGCGGTAGCGGCGCCCCGTCGCTGGCGCAGGCGGTCCATGATCAGTGGCCAATTCCGCCAGCGGCGCGCAGCTTGGCGACCTCGGAGTCCTGCACGAGGTCTGCCTTGTTGCCCCAACTATTGCGGACGTAGGTCAGCACGCTGGCGATGTCGTCGTCCGACAGGCTGAGCGCCGGCATGAGCGACGGCGGCGACGTACCCACCGCGTTCCACGCCGGGTTGACCATGCGCCACGGCACGCTGCGCTGCAGCCAATGCCACGCCGCGCCCGAGGGCGGCGGCACCTTCGACTACGACGCGCTCCACCTCAGCGACGGCGCCAAGGTCGACGTCGATGACGCAATGACGCTCTGCGCGCAATGCCACGGCCCGCAGACAAGGGACTATGAGCACGGCTCACACGGCGGGATGCAGGGCCACTGGGACCTCCGCTACGGGCCGCGCGAGCGCAACCAGTGCATCCACTGCCACGATCCGCACGCGCCGGCCTATGTCGGCATGGTGCCCGCCGCTGGGCCACGCGACCGCTTCTTGATTCGGCGTGCAGCCGACCCCGCCAAAGGAGGCCACTCATGTCTGCGCCCGACAAACCTGCCGAGCCACCACCGCTGCGAGGCGCCCGCGCGCTGCCGGCCCGGCCCGAAGCAGCCCGCCGTGACGTGCTCAAGGCAGGAGTGGCCCTGCTCGGCGCCGCCGCCTTTGCCAAGGCCTTGGCACCGCTAGCGAGCTTCGCCGAATCGACCTCGACCGAGGATTTCTTGCAGCGCCACTACAAAGAGCTCACGCCGGAGGAGCTGCAGGCGACGCTGCGCCGGCTTGAGGCCGACACGCTGGAGCGCCACGGCGTAGAGGTTGAGATCCGCGCCGACCGCCCGATCGAGGGCGTGAAATTCGGCTATGCGCTGAATCTGAGCATCTGCATCGGCTGCCGCAACTGCGCCGAGGCATGCCACGAAGAGAACAACCACGACCGCGCGACCCACAACTCCTACATCCGCGTGTTTGAGATGGACATGGGCTCGATCGACTTCGAGAAGGCCACCGCCGACTACGTGCACCCGGTGCCGCGCGCCGACAAGTTCTATATGCCCGTGCAATGCCAGCACTGCGACAACCCGCCGTGCGTGGACGTCTGCCCTGTCGAGGCGACGTGGAAGGAGCAGGACGGCATCGTCGTGGTCGATTATGACTGGTGCATCGGCTGCCGCTACTGTGAGGCCGCGTGTCCGTACCACGCGCGTCGTCATGATGGTCGTGCCCGCGTACCTCTACCACGACCACGACATGCACGACGTCTTGATTTTTTGCGAGATTTTGGCGATCGCCGCCATCGTGGTCTGCATCGGATTCGTCGGCGTCGATTTGGGCCGCCCCGATCGCATTTGGCACATGCTGCCAGGCATCGGTCGGTTTCACTGGCCGATGTCGATGCTGACCTGGGACGTGTTGGTGCTCAACGGCTACCTGCTGCTGAATCTGCACATCGTCGGCTACCTGCTGTGGTCGCGCTTTTCGGGTCGGCGGCCGCGGGCGCGCTGGTATGTGCCGTTTGTGATGGTCTCAATCGTCTGGGCGATCTCGATCCACACCGTCACCGCGTTCCTCTACGCAGGGCTCGGCGGTCGGCCGTTCTGGAACTCTGCGCTGCTGGCGCCGCGGTTCCTGGCTTCGGCCTTCGTCTCGGGACCGGCCTTCATCGTGTTGCTGCTCCTCTGGTTGCGGCGCAGCGGCAGCTTCGTCGTAGGCGAGGGCGCGATCGGCACGTTGCTCTCGATCTTGCGCGTTACGACCCTGATCAACCTGTTCATGCTGGCGTCTGAGGTCTTCGTCGAGACCTACACCGGCGGCCACCACACCGCGTCGGCGCAGGCGCTGTTTTTTGGCTGG
Organism: Pseudomonadota bacterium; assembly: GCA_005777155.1. Lineage (GTDB taxonomy): Bacteria > Myxococcota_A > UBA9042 > UBA9042 > UBA9042 > SXNM01. The sequence continues at coordinate 9,415 of SXNM01000162.1, forward strand.
CACGGCCACAGCGAGCTCGTGCCCTGGATCTGGACCGCCATCACGCTGAACTGCGCCGCAGCCCTCACCTTTCTCTGGCCGAACGTGCGCAACCACCAGGGCGCACTCATCGCCGCCTGCGTTGCGACCTTCATGGGCGTCTGGATTGAGAAGGGCATGGGTCTGATCGTGCCGGGCTTCATCCCCTCGACCCTCGGTGAACTGTCGAGCTATGCGCCGAGCTTGGTGGAGTGGAAGGTCACCGCCGGGGTCTGGGCCGTGGGCGCGATGGTGTTGACGCTCGGCGTGCGCAGCGCGACGACGGTGCTGTCAGCTACAATGCCCGAACCTGATCTGGATGCGCTGTGACTGCGCGCAATCTGTCGGCGCCACAGAGTCGTCGCAGTCGACCACGTGAGCGTCGCAGGGCGCGACGGAGCACGGCACGAGGACCTCGCGCCGCGTCGCGTTGATCAGGGCCCGCTGGCTCACAGGGTCGGTGCGACCCAGACCGCGCCAGGCGCGTGCGTCGACGCTGGTGGGCTGCGTCGACTCGGGCAGACGGCGCAGCGCGGCGAAGAAGGCGGCACCGGCGACGCTGCGCAGGCCTTCGTCGCGCTGGAGGGCCCAGCAGACCACGCGCTAGGCGAGCTCATCATGGCGCATGTCGTGGATTGGACTCTCGCCCCGTGCTCGGCGTCCCGCTTGCGCCAGCGCCGTGGCGCCTCCATGCTCGGGGAGTCGTGGCGTCTGCCCGCCCGTAGAGCCAGAGGCCGCCGCCTGGCTGCCCCATGGCGGCCCTTCGACGGCCCGGCGCCACCACTTCCAAGACGCCGCCGCACCGGCGCGGGAGAAATCGCCATGGCCCGCCCTACCGCCGACATTGACCACCCGACGAGCTGGCGGCGCGACTCGACGAGCGCTCGATTGGCCTCCCGATGGCCGGCGTCGGTCCTGCCGCTCTTGTTGTGCCTGCTGGCCGCTTGCGGCGAGCCGGCGCCCAAACCCGCCAGCGGACAGTCCGATGGCGACACGAGCGCGGGCGCAGAGGCCGACGTTCACAAGGGATGCGCGCCAGGGCCAGTCGCGGCGGGCGCCGTGCGGGCGCGCGCGTTGGTGTGCGCCGACGACCTGCCGCAGGGTCGAATGGCCTCTGGCCGCGTCGGCGACCTCGTCCTGGAGAACGCCCGCGCCCGATTTGTCGTCCGCGTCGGCCCGCACGGTCACGCCATGGCTGGGCTGTTGGGCGGCAACGTGGTCGACGCCGTGGCGTTGGACGGCGCCGGGGCTCAGATCGGCGTCGATCAGCTCCGCGAGTGGGTCCCGGCAGCTGGGTTCCACTTGGTGCGCCCCGACCAGCTGGAGGTGACGCACGACGGCAGCGGCGCCGACGGCGAGGGTCCGGTGGCGATCGTACGGCTGCGGGGCAAGCTGGCGCCCTTTCCAGTGGTGCTGGCGGCGCTGCCGCTGGAGGCGCCGGCGGCGACCGTCGAGCACGAGTACGTGCTACGGCCGGACAGCACTCGCCTGGAGATCCGCACGACGGTGGTGCCGAGCAACCCGAAGGGCGACACGGTCGTGGTGGCGGACGCTACGCTGTGGGGCGGTGGCGTCGACCTGTACCGACCCGGCAAGGGCGACGGTAACAACGACCTGCCGACGCCGACCCAGGTCAAGGCGCTGGGCTTGGCGCCGGTAGACACCGACCCGCTGGCCCTGCCGTGCGCGGTGGCCTTCATCGGCAAGGTCTCGAGCGTCGACGCCGGCGGCATCCTCGCCTTCGTCCAGACCGACGCCAAGGTCCCGGCCGAAGGGCGTGTGTTCCGGCGCTTTCTCGTCGCGGGCGGCGACGACGGAACCGACCTCGCGGCGGCGATGGCGACCGCCGGCGCCGCGACCGGCCTCGAGTATGGGACGCTGCTTGGCAAGGTGTCGGGCATGTGGTCGGGCGTCGAGGTCGAAATTCTGGGGCCGAAGTCGGCGCCACTGACGCGCTGTCGGCCCGACGCCGCGGGCTTGTATCGCTGCCGGGTGCCAGTCGAGGCGGTCGCGGCCCGCGCCATCTGGCTCGGCAACGGCAACGGCCAGTCGGGCGGCGCTGGGCAGACCGCAGCCCCTGCTGGGACGCCGATGCAAGTGACGGTGGGCGGCGAGACGACGCTAGACCTCGCGGCGCCGGTGCCGGCGCGCTTGCAGGTGGCGGTGAAGGACAGCGCGGGCGCCGGCCTGCCGTTCCAGCTCATCGCTCAGCCAATGGGCGACATCGCGGGCGCCGGCACCAGGAACTTCGTCGACGCCGACGGCGCCGCGACGTTCGATTTGCCCGCCGGTGCCTGGAAGCTCTGGCTCCACCACGGGCCGGAATTCTCGCTCCACGAGGCCGAAGTGCAGCTGAAGTCCGGTGAGGCGACGGCGGTCAGCGCCAAGCTCGAGCGCGTGCTCGACACCGAGGGCTGGATCGCTGGCGACTTCCACATCCACGCCGAGCACAGCGCCGACAGCACCGTGCCGAACCGCCAGCGGCTCATCGACGCTGCGGCAGCGGGCGTCGAGTACGCCGTGGCCTCTGACCATGATTTCGTGACCGATTACAGCTTGTTCCTGGCCGAGGCGGGGCTCCAAGGGGCGCTCACCGTAGCGAGCGGCGTCGAGGTGAGCACCGTCGCGCTCGGCCACCACAATGTCTGGCCGGTGCTGGCCCAGCCCGACCTCGCCGGCAACGGGGCGCCGGACTGGTTCGGCAAAGATCCCAAGGCTCTGCAGGAGACGCTGCGCGCCGGCGATCCGAAGCGCGTGGTGCAGGTCAACCACCCGCGCGGCAGCCAATCGTATTTCGGTGGCATCGGCCTCAGCCCGCAGACCGACCTCGCCCTGCTCGCCTTCGACGCCATGGAGCTGCTCAACGGCAAGCGCATGGGCGACACCGAGGAGGTGCTCGCCGACTGGTTCGGTCTTTTGCTGCGTGGCCTCTCCATCACAGCCACCGCCAACAGCGACACTCATGGCCTGAGCTCGGGCAGCGGTGGTGTGCGGACCTGGGTCTACGTCGGGCTCGACGCGAAAGGTCAGCCGAAGGACGTGCAGGGCAAGTTCACCGCCGCCGAAGCAGACGCCGCCCTGCGCGCCGGCAAGGCGGTGGCGAGCGCCGGCCCCCTGCTAACGCTCGAGCTCGACAGCGGCGCGACCAAGGCCGGCATCGGCGAGGCGCTCATCACCGCCAAGGCCGAGATGACCGTGCGCGCACGCCTGCAAGCGCCGGCCTGGATGCCCCTCGGCAGCCTAGAGCTCTATCGCGACGGCGTGATGGTGCACAGCGTCGACGTCTCAGCCACTGTTGTCACGGCCGGCCGACGCCTGGCGGTGGTCGAGCTGCCAAGCAAGCCCAAGACGAGCGGCTGGTGGGTGGCGCTGCACCGCCCCAAGGGAAAGGGCGGCCATCCGGTGGTCGACAAAGAGCCGTGGGCCGTGACCAATCCGGTCCATGAAGGCGTCGTGCCGCCTTGACCCTGGCCGGTGCGCCAGCGACACTCGCCGCCCCTACGCGGGTCGCGCGCGGGCGGGAGGGGCACGATGAGCAAGCGGACCGGACTGCTGTTGGGCGGCACCAAGATGGTGGAGCGGCACCTGCGCCGCGCACTGCCGACCGACACAGAGATGATCGAGGTGCGCTCCATCGAGGCGGCGATGAAGCGGCTAGACGAGGAGGAGGTGACCATCCTCGTCTTTGGCCCGACCCTGCGCCGTAGCCTGGCCTTGGTGACGACGCTGCGCAGCGACGCCAAGACCGCGAACCTGCCCCTCGTGGTCGTCTTCCGCGACGACCAGCGCTCAGAGGTCAGCAGGCACCTGGACGGCAAGTACAAGGCGGACGCCTACGTCATTCAGAGCCGAGCCCAGCGTGACCTGGAGCTAGCGATCGCCGCGGCGCTCAAGGGCGGCGGGGCTGCCGGCGACCTGCACGTCGCCTCGGAGCAACTGGATGTGCTGCCGCTGGGCGCCGTCAGCGCGCTCACCCAAGACGTCAGCAGCCTCGCCCACGCGGCGCGGTTGCCTCCGATCGACAGCGCGCTAGAGCTCGACGTCATCGACATGGAAGAGGTCAGCGACGAAGACGCCTCGGAGACGGCGCCGATGATGATGGACGTCCTGGAGTTCGAGGACGATCTCGAGGAGATCGAGGCGCCCGACGGCGGCGACGCTGTGCAGGAGCTCTCGGCGGCCGACTTCATCGCCACCACGGGCGACAACGCCATCGTCTCGGCCCCGTCCCGCGACAGCGGCGACTTCCTGCCCGAGGCGCTGCCGCTCGAAGAGCTGGACGGCGACCTGCTCAAGGCCGGCGAGGACGAGGCGCAGAGCGACCAGGGCTCGACAGGTGCTGCTGCTACGGCGCAGGACGACGGCAACGCCGAGGAGCTGTGGATCGACGACGACGTAGAGGACCTGGGCCCCGCCGAGGAGGAGGTCGCTGCCGAGGCCGACGTCGAAGCCGACGGCGAAGACGAGATGTTGGCAGACGACGCGTCGATCCTCGAAGAACTCGATGATATTGAAGAGCTCGCCGAGATCGAGCCGTTTGAGGTCTCGACTGTGACCGACCTGGCGGCCAACATCGGCGGCGCTGACGCTGGCGACGTCGGCACCACGCTCGCCGCCGACCTCGAGGCCGAGCTGCAGGACTCCGACGACCTGGATGCCGAGCCCATCGATGCTGAGGACATAGACGCCGAGGACGTCGCCGCTGAAGACGTAGACGCCGAGGACGTAGACGCCGAGGACGTCGCCGCTGAAGACGTAGACGCTGAAGACGTAGACGCTGAAGACGTAGACGCTGAAGACGTAGACGCTGAAGACGTAGACGCTGAAGACGTAGACGCTGAAGACGTAGACGCTGAAGACGTAGACGCCGAGGACATCGCCGCCGAGGAAGTCGCCGCCGAGGACGTCGCCGCTGAGGTCGTCGCGCTCGCCACGGCGCCAAAGGCGGCGAAGCCCGAGGCTCAGGCGCCGGCCGCGGACGAGCCGCAACCGAACACTGAGCCACCGCAGCAGGTGTCGTCGAGCGGTCCGCGCAGCTTGAACCTGAGCGAGCTGACGTCGCTGATCGCGAAGCTACAAGCCGCGTTGGCGGAGATCGAACGGCTTGAGACCGAGAACGCCGGTCTGCGTCAGTCGCTCACCGGCGAGGCGAGCAACCACGCCAAGGGCGAGCAGCTCGCGGCGGCGCTCGCGCGGGCCGAAGCGGCGGCAGCGGCGGCGTTGACGCGTGCGGTCGCGGCCGAAGAGGCCGCACAGGCAGCCTCGGCGGCGCGCGCCGCCCGCGACGTCGAGTTCGCCGCGGCGCAGCTGTCGCTGGCCGATACCAAGACGGCGCTCACGGTCGCCGAGGCCACGCGCCAGGCCGCCGAGGCCCGCATCGCCGACCTCCTGGGCGCTGCCGCGGCGCGAGAGGCGGCGCTCGCTGGGGCGCGAGACCTGCTGATGCAGGCCGCTGGCCGCCTCGGCGCCTGAGCCAAGACGATGGCTGAGGCGCCTCTCCCGGACGCCGCACGCGCGGCCCTACGGCGCCTTGGCGTCGAGCGGCTGATGGGAGCGCTGCCGCGGACCTCCGCAGCGGCGGGGGTGGCGCTGCTCGGCGCCGCCGGCGCGCTCCGCCAGCTCGGGTGGCCGCGCAGCTTCGCCGCCCGGGTGCCCATCGATCGCGACGGCGCACCTCTGCCCTGGTTCACCTATCCCGCCATCGCGCTGCTGGCGCCGAGATTGCGGCCGACGCTGCGGGTCTTTGAGTACGGCGCCGGCAACTCGACGCGCTGGTGGGCGGCGCGGGTCGCATCGGTCCACAGCGTCGAGCACGACGAAGCCTGGGTCGCTCGTCTCCAAGCCACCCTGCCGAGCAACGCCGCGCTGGAGCACCAGCCACTTGGCGGCAGCGACGACGGCGAACGCTACGTCAACGCCGCCAGCCGACGCGTCGAGGCCGAGGGCGCTCCCTTCGACGTCGTTGTCATCGACGGCCGCGAGCGCAACCGCTGCGTCCCGGCGACGCTGCGCGCCCTGTCCGCCGGCGGCGTCATCGTCTGGGACAACAGTGAGCGCCCGCGTTACGAGCCGGGGCTGGCGGCGCTGGCTGACGCGGGCTTTCGCCGCATCGATCTGCACGGCCTCGGGCCGGTCAACCCGTACGGCTGGTGCACCAGCGTGCTGTACCGCGACGGCAACGTCCTCGGCCTCTGAGCGCGGGCCGGCCGGCTCGTCGCCACGCGCCGCCTACTCGTAGACCATCCAGAGCGGCCCGGGGAAGAGCCACGACAGGCCCTCTTGCAGCCGGTCGCGCCAGTTCTCCCAGTTGTGGCCGTCGCGCGCCTCAGTGTAGCGCACCTCGATGCCGTTCCGCTGCAGAAACGGCACCATCGAGCGGTTCTCGTAGATCAGCGACTCGTACTGGCCGCAGGAGAGGAAGGCGCGCGCGATGGGCCGGCCGGGCTTTTCGCGGAAGGCGTTGACGAAGCGGACCACCGGGTCGAACGCCGGCCCACGCTTGTGGTTGCCGATATCGGTGAACGCGAAGCTGCCGGACTGCGAGAGCAGGCCACCGAAGAGGCCGGGGTAGCGCCAGGCTACCGAGAGCGAGGCGACGCCGCCAAAAGAGGCGCCCATGAGCACGCGCCTGGCGGGGTCGGGGAAGAGCGGGAAGCGCGACTCGAGCAGCGGCAGCAAGGTCTCGGCGATGAAGGCCGTGTGCCGGTCGTCGTTTGGATACTCAACGAGGCGGTTGCCCGGGTGGGTGAGCGCGACGATGAGGGGTTGCACCTCGCCGCGGTGGATTAGGTTGTCGAGGACCGCTTGCAAGGCGGCGAATCGCAGATAGTCCCCGCCGTCGTGCACCACGAGCAGCGGGTAGCGGCGCGAGGGCCGAAAGCGGGCGGGCGTGTAGACGGTGACACGCCGCGACTCGCCAAAAGGCGTCTCTGGGATCTCGATGTCTTGCAGCGTGCCGCAGCGCGCCTCGGGGTCGGCGTGGATCCAGTCCGGAACTTGGTAGCCGTCGGTTGCACAGACGGAGTTGGCGCCAAAGGGGTCGGTGGCGTGGCGTGGGTTGTAGGGGTCGCGGACCCAGTGGTGCCGGCCATGCTCGACGACGTCGAACTTGTACTCGATGCGCGAATTCCGAGGCAGATCGAGCGAGATGTGCCACAGATCGGTGCTGGGCACGCGGTGAAACGCGCAGTCCGTCTCGAGCCCGAAGATGAAGTGCCGCAGGATGACGGCGTCGGCGTGGCCGCGCCAGACGAAGGTCGCCTCGCCGCCGTCGATGAGCGGGAATTCATTGCCTTGTAGCAGGGCGTCGATGGCGGCGCGCGTCGGGCGACTCCGACCGAGCAGCTTGCGCAAGCGCGGGTTCATCCGGCACCTCTCTGCCGCGAGCGCGTCGCCGCTGCTGTCGCCGCCTCGGGATGCACGGCGCCGCCGGCGTCGGCGAGCAAACCGCCGGCGTCGGCCGTAGGCCTCGGTGGCCGATCGCGCCGGCTGTGGGCAGAGACGGGGTCGCCGCTCGCGCCGTTCGCCACCGTCTCAGCGGGCAGCAGGCTGGGGTCGATGGCGGCGCCGTCGGAGTCTTCGCCGGGCTGGCGGAAGCCCTCGGCGAAGTCACTGACGCGGCCGCTGGCGCGCAGCACCCTCGCCAGATCGCCGGCCGCCGGGGCGCCGTCGAGGACCTCGCGGGCCTGCTCAGCGTCGGCGCTCGTCGTCGGCCGCGGCGCCGCGTACGCCAGCCACGAACGCTCGTCGAAGGCGATGGCGCGCGCTGGCGATAGGCGACGGGCCATCAGCGCGACCCGGACAGGGTCTTGGAGGTCGAGGCGCCGGCGCGCGTGCGGCAAGCAGACGACGCCGCGCACGAGGCCTAGGCCATGCTCGAAGACCTCGGCGTTGCCGGCGCCCTGCGGCGGCCGATCGTGGAAGAGCACCAGCCGCTCAGTGAGCACCATGGCGCCGCCGGACCAAGCCAAGACGTCCTTGCTCCACAGCGCGTCGAGGAGTCCGAAGATGCGCAGGCGATTGAGCAAGACGCCGACGTGGCCGCCTGCCACGGCGATGACGCTGCAGTCGGCCAGCAGGTCCTGGACCTCGGCCCGCTGGCGCTGCAGCGCCGGGTGGCGTCGGGCGTCGAACTCGTCGTGCCAAGCGGCGTGGATCTCGCCCACGCGCTGCAGGTGGTGGTTGTCGAGCGCCCGCACCGCAGCCACCGCCGAGGCGCGCTCGGGGTCGAGCAGGGCCGCGGGGCCGCGGTGGGCGAGCATCTCGCGGGCGGCGTCCATGGTGTAACGCAGACGGTCGTCGTAGAGGTCTTCGAGGGCCCGAAGCTGGTCTTGGCGGCGGCGATGCGCGGCGAAGAGGCCTGGGTCTTCCTGCTCGACCTGGTGCCAGCGCTCGTGCAGGCGAAGGTTGACCCCTGGCAGCCGCAGGGCGCTGCGCAGCTCGCCGTCCTCGGCCTCGCGGTCCTGCCACCCGGCCGTGATGATGGCAGCTTTCCCTACGATCCCGAGACGCTCGGCGACGTCGCCGACCATCGGCGCGAGGCGCTGTGGCCCGAGGAACACGACCTTGCGCAGCGCCGGATCACGGAGGTCAACTGCGGCTGAGGCCGCGGCAAGGTCAGGCATCTTCACCCCCAAGGGTACAGGCGGCGCTGGCTGAGCGCTCAAAGTCTGCGCCGCCGCAGGCCTCGGGTCTGGACGTCAGGGCCCACACGGTGCGACGCTGCGGCCCTGGTCCGCGCTTGGCTGCTGGCCTCGGCCGCCGCGCGACCCTGGAGGTATCGCCGTGCATGTGATCTTCGTCGCTCCGGAGTTTCCCCACTACCAGCGCGAATTTGTGCGAGGGCTCAAGCAAGCCGGCGCGATCGTCACCGGCATCGGCGAGCGTCCGCTCGAGTGGCTGGACGGCGACCTGCGCGGCTGGATGGACTTCTACGAGCAGGTGCCCTCGGTCTGTCACGAGGGCGTGATGCTGGAGACCGTGCGTCGCTGCCAACGGCGCGGCTGGGTCGACCGCCTGGAGTCGACCATCGAGGCGCACATCATGCCGGTGGCCAACGTCCGCGAGGCGACGGGCATCCCGGGGCTGACGCCCAAAGCGGCCTGGCTCTGCCGCGACAAGCCGGCGATGAAGGAGTTCTTGCGCCAAGCCGGGATCTCCTGTGCTCGCTCGACTGCGGCCGACAGCGCCGCCGAGGTGCGGGCCTTTGCCGCCGAGGTCGGCTACCCGCTCATCCTCAAGCCGCGCGCTGGCGCGGGCGCCGACGGTACCACGCGCGTCGACAACGACAAGCAGCTTGAGGTGGCGCTGCGGCAGAGCGGTTTTGAGCGCGGTGTCTCGATCGCCGTCGAGGAGTTCATCGAGGGCCACGAGGGCTTCTACGACACCCTGACCATTCGCGGCGAGGTGGTCTACGAGTTCGTCAGCCACTATTACCCGAATGTTCTCGAAGCGATGCGGACGCGCGGCGTGTCGCCGACGATCGTCCACACCAACCGCAGCGACCTGTCGGGCTACGACGAGCTGCGGGCGATGGGCCGGGCGGTGGTCACTGCGCTCGGACTTGGCACCACCGCGACGCACATGGAGTGGTTCTTCGGCCCCAAGGGCTTGAAGTTCAGCGAGATTGGGGCGCGTCCGCCGGGGGTGGGCCAGTGGGACGTCTACGCGATGGCCAACGACATCGACATCTACCGCGAGTGGGCCAACGCCATCGTCCACGGCAAGGTCTCGCGCATGCCGTCGCGCCGCTACGCCGCCGGCATCGTCGCGCTGCGGCCGGACCGCGATGGCGAGATCCGCGGCTACGAGGGCCTGGACGCGGCGCGACAGCTGCTCGGTCCGGGGCTCGTCGACTACCACCTGCCGGAGCCTGGTTCGCCGGCGCGGCCGATCGAGGGTGGCTACATGGCCAACGGCTGGATACGCGCCCGCCACCCAGACTACGACGAGCTGCGGGCCCAACTGGCGCGGGTCGGCCAGCTGGTCAAGGTGCGCGCCGGCTGAGGGCTTCGCTGCCGCTGCGCGTGCCGGGCATTGCGGGCGCTGCCAATGACAGATCGCGGCGTCGTGGCGCGCCGAACAAGGCGCCGCTGTGGTGCGGCAGACAGCGCGGGAGATCGCCATGAAGGTCGTGTTCATCCAACCGAGCTACCCGGTCGAGCAACAGGAGTTCACGCGCGGTCTCGCCGAGGTGGGCGCTACGGTCATCGGCGTCGGCAGCGGGCCCAAGGCGCAGCAGCCGGCCCGGACGCTGCGCTACCTGAGCGCCTGGGTCGACGCCGGCAACTTGCTCGACCTCGATCGCGCGGCGCGGACCATCGCCAGCAAGGTGCGCGGGCTCGGCGTCGACAGGGTCGAGTCGCTGTGGGAGCCGACGGTGGAGCTGGCGGCCAAGGTCCGCGAGCTGCTGGGCATCCCAGGCATGACGGTCGACACCGCCATCGGCTTCCGCGACAAGCAGGTGATGATGGAGCGGGCCCGCGCCGCCGGCGTCCGCGTGCCGCACTCCTTCCGCATCCGGACCGCCAAGGAGGCGTGGGCCGCCGCCGAGCGCATCGGTTTTCCCGTCATCCTCAAGCCGATCGCCGGCGCCGGCTCGGCCGACACCTACCGCTGCGACGACGCCGACTCGTTCGCCCAGGCGCTGGCGCTCACCCGCCACGTCGCCGAGGCGGTGGTGGCCGAGTTCATCGACGGCGAGGAATTCACCTGCGACTGCGTGGTCATCGACAACACGCCGGTCTTCGAGAGCATCTCGCAGTACTTCCCGCGACCGCTCATCGCCCGCAGCGAGCAGTGGATCTCGCCGGCGCAGATCACCTTTCGCGATCCGTACCGCCCAGACTTGATGGGCGGCATCGAGATGAGCCGCAAGGTCATCGCCGGCCTCAACCTCGGCACCGGCTTCACCCACATGGAGTGGTACCGGACGCGCAAGGGCGAGGTCGTGTTCGGCGAGATCGGCGCCCGCAACGGCGGCGGCCACCTTGTCGACATGATGAACTGGAGCAACGACTTCGACGTCTATCGCGAGTGGGCGCGGGCGGTGTGCTGGCGCTCGTTCGAGGGCGAGATCGGGCGCAAGTTCTTCGTCGGCATGGTCTTCAAGCGCGCGCTGGGTAACGGCAGGATCAAGGCGCGGCTCGGCGTCGAGGAGGCGGCGGCGCGCTGCGGTCGGTGGCTGGTCAGCGAGCAGCTGCTGGCGGTAGGGACCCCGCGAAGGGACTGGAAGCAGACGCTGGTCAGCGACGGCTTCGCCGCCATGCGCCACCCGGACGAGCAGGCGGTCAAGGCGATGATGGACACATGGATCCGCGACGTGAAGCTGTTTGCGGGCTGATCGGAGGGCGCGCGCATGTGGCTTTGGGGCGGCTCGCTGGCGGCGTGTTGGGCGCGCATGGGCGTCGGCGGTGGGGCGGTCGCGCTGCTGCTGACGGCCTGCCCGGCCGACGGACCCGATCCGACCCCGCCATGCGCTAGCGGCTGCGGCGTATGCGTACCGACCGCCTGCCCTGACCAGAGCCTGACCTACGCCAAGGTCGAGCCGATTTTGGCCGCGAAGTGCGTGGTCTGCCACGACGGCAAGCAGCAGGACGCCTGGCCGATGACCAGCGCAGCGGCGCTTCGGGCCAAGCGGGACGAGATCCACACCGTCCTGCAGCACTGCCAGATGCCGCCGGCCAATGCGCCATCCCCCCTCGCCAAGGCTGAGTCGCAGCGGATCCTCGACTGGATCGGCTGCGGCATGCCGGACTGAGCCCACGCCATGGCCACCAGCGTCCCGGCGACCCAAGCGATCCGCGCCCTGCGCGCTGGCGGCGTCGCCTTCGAGCTCCACAGCTTTGCCTACGTCGAGCGCGGCGGCACCGCGGCGTCGTCGGCGGCCCTCGGGGTGCCCGAGCACAGCGTAGTCAAGACGCTCATCTTCGAAACCGGCCGCGGCGAACCGCTCTGCGTCCTGATGCACGGCGACCGCAGGGTGAGCACCAAGGAGCTCGCGCGCCTGCTCGGTGAGAAGCTGATACGGCCCTGCGAACCCAGCGTGGCCGAGCGCCACACCGGCTACCAAGTTGGCGGGACCTCAGCCTTTGGGATGCGACGCGCCATGCCGATCTACGTCGAGCGCACCATCTTGGACCTGCCGACGCTGTGGATGAACGGCGGACGCCGCGGCCTGCTGGTCAGCCTGCAACCTGATGCGCTGGTGCGGGTGCTGGGCGCCAAGCCGGTGGACGTCAGCCAGGCGACAGACACAGGCTCATGACAGGCTGGCCGGTGCGCCAGGCGAGCGTCGGTCGCGGCGGGACTCCGAGGCTTCTCGGACCCTTGCGGCCCCGCGCCCCATGCGCCGGTCCGCTCCCGCCGCTGCGGCTAGAGCGCGTCGCCTTGGCGGTCGAGAGCCGCGCCGTGGACGGCCACGGACGGCGAGGGTCGCCGCCTCGCTAGGGAGCCGGCAGCGCGCCATCGGCGGCGGAGAAGTGCTCCATCAACGCGAGGTTGAGCCGCTCGGGCGACTGGCGAATGACGCCGTGACCGGCGTCGTCGAGGCGCAGCAGGCGGGCGTGGGGCAGCAGGCGGTGTAGGCGATCGACCTCGGACGGGCGCACCAAGACGTCGAGGCCGGGTCGCACCAACAGGGTTGGCAGGTCGCTGAGGCGCGCGAGTCGCTCGCGGGTGCGGTGGCGCAGGACCGCGGCGAGCTGGGCGGTGCGGGTGGCGGCTGGCGGCGGATCGCCGAGGTCATCGGTCAGGGTGCGCCGCAGCGCAGCGCGGTCACAGCGCTCCAGGTAGGGTCGCGGAAAGAGCAGCTCCTCCAGCGCCTGTCCACGCGCCGCGCGGCCGCCGACTTGGGCCTTTGCGAAGCGGAGCAGGCCAAGCGCGTGGGGCGGCAGCGCCCGCAGTCCTCCAGCGTGGGTCGCGATGAGCGTCAGCGACCGCACCCGGTCACGGCTGCCGAGCGCCAGCTCCTGCGCGACCATTCCACCCATCGACACGCCGACGACGTGGGCCGTAGGCCAGCCGAGGGCGTCGAGCACCCTGCGGGCGTCGTCTGCGAGCTGCGCCATCGTGTACGGACCGCGGGCCCGCCCGCTGTCGCCGACGCCGCGGTTGTCGAAGGTCGCCACCGGGTGCAGGTGGGCGAGCCCCTCGACCTGGCGCTGCCAGGCGCGCCCGGGCATTGCGAGGCCCATGATGAGGAGCACCGGCGCCCCATCGTCACCGTCGACCCGGTAGGCGATGGCCACGCCGCCGTCGTCGGTGTATCGCGCGCGCTGGCGCCAGGTCGCTGCGTCCAATGGGGCTCCTCGGGTAGCGGCTGTGGCGCGGGCGGGCGGGTGGGGGTGGCGGTGCAGAGACGACCCGTCGGCGCTGACCGCCTGGGTGAGGCGGCGCTGGTGCGGGCGCTACGGCGTCGACTCGAGCAGGTACGCCGGGACGCCGTGGAAGGAGAAGCCCATCGAGAATGCGCTGCATGGCCCGCCGGCGCGGAGCCGCGAGTCGGCGAACACAGGCGCCAACTCGGAGAGCTGGTCGTTCAGCGGCTGATCGCAGCCGCCGAGCAGGCCGATGAGGCCCATCAGGTCTTCCATCGTGACGATGCCACCGATCTCGCCGCGGATGCCGCCCTTGCCGTCGGGCTCGACGCGGATGCGCGCGTTGTGCAGGTCAAAACCGAGGTGAGTGCTGATGAACAACATGCGGAACTTCACGAGCTGCGGTCCGCCGCGAGCGCCAGCACCGTCGGGCGTCAGTGGGTCGACGATGGCGAGGACCGGGTCGGGTTCGAGGCCGAAGGACTGGCTACGCAGCAGCTTGCCATCGGCGCCCAGCAAGGGCTTGCCAGAGCCCTTGCGGATGACCATGGCCTTGGGATGTCCGCCACTGGCCAGCGAACCGCCGCCGACCTCCTCCAGCAGCATGGTGAGGCCACCAGCCGAGATGGCGGTGGCCAGCGCGCCGGGCAGCGTCGCGCCGACTTGCGACGGCAGCAGCTTCAAAATCTTGGCGAGCTGGTTGTCGACGCCGGCGTCGCCGTAGCGGTTCTTGAGATCGTCAAATCCGCAGCCGACCGCGCTGCTGCTGGCGCTGACGGCGCCGTCGAGGTCGAAGCCGGCGGCTACGCCCAAGGCGTCGGCTGGCAGCAGCGTCAGCTCGTCGAGCGCAAAGAGGGCGCCATCGCCGCAGCGCTGCGGACAGCTCTTAGGGTCTGGGGCGACGACGTCGACGCCGCTGTCTATGCCTGCATCGGCCGACGGGTCGTCGCCGCCATCGCTACAGCCGAGCGCGGCCAGAAATGCCAAGCAGCGGAGCCGTGTGCGCAGCGAGGCCCATGATGCGCTCATGCGGGTGATGGGCATGGTCGCGCCCTCCAGGTGCGAAGCGCCAAGCGATACTGCGGACCCGACGCGGCGGCGTCAACGGAAGCTCTGGACTTCGGCGCGGCGGACTGTGCGCCCCCCATTGCGGCCAGCGGCCCGCCTCTCTACCCTCGCGTCCGCCGCGCGCCGCCCGCGCGTCTCGGAGCTCGCCATGGAACGCCTCGCCTCTTACCTCTGCGATCGCTGGCAGTCCGGCGCCGGTGACGGCACACCGCTGAATTCCGCGGTCGACGGTTCGGTGCTCGCCAGCGCCAGCAGCGAAGGCCTCGACCTCGGCACCGCGCTCCGTCACGCCCGCGATGTCGGCGGCCCGGCCCTGCGGGCGCTGACCTTTCGCCAGCGCAGCGCCATCTTGTCGGCGCTGTCGAAGGCGATTCGCGACGAGCGCGACGGCCTGCTCGACGTCGCCGCCGCAAACATGGGCGCGACACGGGGCGACGCCAAGTTCGACGTCGACGGCGCCTCGGGCACCCTCGCCTTCTACGCCGCGCTCGGCGAGCAGCTCGGCGACCGCACCTACCTCCTCGACGGCGACGAGGTGCGCCTCGCCCGCTCGCCGCGCTGGGTCGGCCAACACGTGCAGGTGCCGCGGCGCGGGGTCGCGGTGCACATCAACGCCTTCAACTTCCCGGCCTGGAACATGGCCGAGAAGGTCGCCACGGCGCTGCTGGCCGGCATGCCCGTCTTGGCCAAGCCCGGCACCGCCACGGCCTTGCTCTCGGTGCGAATCGCCGAGCGCTGGCTGGCCAGCGGCACGCTGCCGGCGGGCGCTTTCAGCTTGCTCATCGGCTCGGTCGGCGACCTGCTCGACCACCTCGGACCGCAGGACTGCGTGGTCTTCACCGGTTCGGGCTCGACGGGCCAGAAAGTCAAGGGCCACCCGAACGTGCTGCGCAACGGCGTACCGGTCAATGTCGAGGCTGACAGCTTGAACGCCTGCGTCATCGGGCCCGACCTGGCGCCGGGGGGCGCGACCTTCACGATGGCGGTCGGCGAGATTGTGCGCGAGCTGTCGCAGAAGGCGGGCCAGAAGTGCACGGCGATCCGCCGCATCTTCGTGCCAGCAGCGCTGGAAGCGGCGCTTCTTGAGGCGATCGATGACCGCGCCGCGACCATGGCGGTCGGCGACCCGCTCGCCCACGAGACGACCGTCGGCGCGCTGTCGACCCGGCAGCAGTTCCACGACGTCCAGCAGGGCATGGCGGCGATGGAGGCGGCGGGCCTGCAGCGGGCGTGGAGCTATGGCGGCGAGGTGCCAGAGGGCGGCTTCCACGTCGCGCCCCGTCTCTACCGCAGCGACGCCGGCGTTGACGCGCCATTCGTACACGATCACGAGGTATTCGGACCAGTCGCGGCGATCTTGCCCTACGATGGCAGCGTGGCGGCGGCGGCGGCGCTGGTGGCCCGCGGTGGCGGCTCACTCGTCAGCAGCATCTTCAGCGATGACGAGGCGTTCGGCGCCGCGCTGGCGCTAGAGATCGCGCCATGGTGCGGCCGCGTCTACTGGGGCAGCGAAAAGGTCAGCGACAGCGCGACGGGCCACGGCGCGGTGCTGCCGGGCACGGTCCACGGTGGCCCCGGCAAGGCGGGGGGCGGCGAAGAGCTCGGCGGCGTCCGTGGCCTGCACTTCTACATGCAGCGGACGGCGCTCCAAGGCGACGCGGCGCTGCTCAAGCGCGCGCTCGGCGCGTAGGCCCACCCGCCATGCAGGAGGCCGTCGCCAGCAACACCGGGAGCCACCGCTGGGTTCGCAGCACCTCGCGCACCCACGTGCCGGTGGCGCCACGCCCGGCCGGGCGGCTGCATAGCGTCGTGCTGTCGGACATTCACCTCGCCGACGCCGAGCCGCTGGATCCGAAGCGTCCGATGTGGAAGGCGTTCAAGCGCCGCGAGCACTTTGTCGACGCCGACGTCGCCCGCCTGCTGGCCTGGACGGCTGACCAAGCTGAGATGGCCGGGGACAGCTGCGAGGTGGTCTTCAACGGCGACGTCTTCGATTTCGATCCGATCACCGCCCTGCCCGACCCGCCGCCGTCGAAGCTGCGCTGGCTGGCGCGCGCCCGCGGGCTCGGTACCGAAGAGTGGTGCTCGCACTTCAAGATGAGCCTCATCGTCGCCGATCATCCGGAGTTTTTTGGCGCCGTGGGCGACTTCGTCCGTCGCGGCCACCGGGTCGTCTTCGTGACCGGCAACCACGACCTCGAGCTGTGCTGGCCAAGCGTGCAGGCGCAAGTGCGTGAGGCGCTCCACCTCGACGCCGAGGCGCAGCCGCGGGTGCGCTTCTGCGAGTGGTTCTACCTGAGCGACGGCGATGTCTACATCAGCCACGGTCACCAAGCGGACCCCTACTGCGTGGTGCCAGATCCGATCCACCCGCTCATCGACGTCCGCGGCAAGCCGACCGTGCGCCTGCCGTTCGGCGACGTAGCCAACCGCTACATGCTCAATGGGATGGGCTACTTCAACCCGCACGCCACCGCCAACTACATCATGAGCGGCGCCGATTACGTGCGCTTCTTTTTGAAGTACATGGTGCGGGACCAGCCGCTGCTCATCGTCACGTGGTTCTGGTCGGCGGCGGTGACGCTGTTGGTGACGGTGGCGCATTTTCTGCGACCGTCGCTGCGCGATCCGTTGACGGTGGAGGACAAGGTCGCGGGCATCGCCGAGCGCGCCAACGCGACGCCGGCGATGGTCCGTCAGCTCGCCGCCGCCCACACGCCGAGCGCCTGCACCAACCCGATCGCCATCATCCGCGAGCTCTGGCTCGACCGCGGCGTGCTGTTCTTGGTCATGGTGTGGGTGGCCTGGACGATCGTCATGTCGCTCAACCTCGTGTGGCCGATCTCGCCGCTCTGGGTGCTGCTACCGCTCTCGCTGCTTTTTCCGCTCTTTTTGGCCTACTCGTTCCGGGTCAAGCCGGAGACGTTCGCCGAGCCGCTGCTGACCGAGCGTTCGGCGCAGTGGATCCATCGCATCACGGGAGTTCGGATGGCGGTGATGGGCCACACGCACATCCCGGAGATGAGCGACATAGGGCCGATTCGCTTCTGTAACGCGGGGTTTTGGTCGCCGGCCTTCACCGAGCCGGAGTGTCGAACCCGCATCGGGACCCAGACCTTCGCCTGGGTCACGCCGACCGAGGAGGGCGAGCGTCACCTTGCGCTGATGGAGTGGCCGCCAGGCGCCGAAACGCCGCGTCCGCTGGCGACTACTGACCCTGCGATCCCCGTCGGCGAAGCCACAGCAGCCCTAGGCCCCCGATAAGCATCGACACAAAGGACCACGCCGGCATCGCCGCCACCGCCGCAGAGCAGCCGCTGGACTTGTCGCTGACCGTGGGCGCTGGAGCGGTTGGGCCGCCGCTGTCGCCGCTGAGCGCGCCGGTGTCGCTGGCGCCAGCGGTCTCGCCGGCGGTGTCGGGATTCGGTTGCGCCGGATCCCCAGCGTCGGCGCCGGCCTCCTGGCACTTTTGGCAGGGGCCACAGACGGACTTGGGCGGCGTGCCCTGAGAGTAGTCGTTCTTGCAGCACTGAGCGTCAGCGCAGGCGCCAACTTTGCCGCCGAGGTCGCAGGCGTCGCCCTTCTTCTTGCCTTGGCAGGCCGCCTCTGAGGGCTCGATGACGTCGGCAAAAGCGGGCGCCGCGACCGCGAGGCAGAGCGCCGCAGCGCAGGTACCGATGACGCGTGTGAGGTGGATTTTAGGGTCCATGAAGTCCTCCAGGCCGCCGGCGGAGGCGGGTCAAGGGATCCTAGGCGGGCGGCAGCGAGGGCGCAACCTCGCCGTGCGGTCGCGGCGGCGATTGGCGCAGCGACCGCTCGCTGGGCGGTGGAGCGGGAACACGGCGAGCCAGTCAGGGCCGGCTGCGGCGATGGCTGGGCCCTGAGGCACCAGCGCGCTGGCATCAACGCTCCGCGGTCGGCGGGGCGCTGACGGCGGGCGATCCGGGCCTCCTGCCGGCAGGTAGCCTGCGGGCGCAGGCGGAGCAGCGCCTGCCTTCACTCGGCCATGGCCGCGATGGCCCGCTGCAGTTTCGCCTTCACGATCGCAGCCAAGGGCCCGACGCGCGGGTCGCCGACCACCTGGAACAGCGCCTCGGGGTCGATCGCGGCCACAGTCGCGCCGTCCGCGCTCTCGGTGACGACGACGTTGCAGGGCAGCAGCAGGCCGACGCCGGAGTCCGCCCGGAGCGCCTCGAGTGCTAACTTGGGGTTACAGGCGCCGAGGATGACATAGCCGCCGACATCCTCGCCGACCTTGGCGCGCATGGTGGCCTGAACGTCGATCTCGGTGAGGACGCCAAAGCCCTCATCGGCCAGCGCAACGCGGGCGCGCAGAATGGCCTCAGCGAGGGTACAGCCAGCGAGGTGGCGGTGGATGCCGTAGGACGGCGCCTGGTTCATTGCGATCATCGAGGTCTCCTCGCCGAAAGAGTGGTCGACACGGCGGCCGACACAACGAAGAGCCGAGACGGCGGCGAAGTGTTACGCCTTTGCGCCGTGGCCTTCGCTGCGGTGTGTCGCGGCGTCACAAGCGCCGTGACGCGGCAGCTTTGGCGTGCCTCGGCGGTGAGCCTTGGCCGGCGCACGCTGGGGAGTGCCAGGTGCGCGTGCTGGCTGAACGATCCGCCCGACCATGGGTCATGACCGGGCCGACATTCGTCCGCCGCGGCCGACGCTGACCGCTGGCCTGCTGTCTGTCGCTGTGGCTGTCCGAAGCGCTCGCGGCGCCTGCCGCTCTGCCCGGACGCTCGACTTCCAAGCGATCTCAAGCGCCTCGCAGATGCGGGACGATGCGGCGGTGAATGCCTGAGCGCGGCGGCAGCATGGGGCGCGGCTTCGCGTCGTCGGCTGGACTGAGCGCGTCGCTGCGGCGCGCCGGCGTCTCGAACAAGGCCCGCGGCTCGTCGGCGCCGGCGTCGTCAAGGACCGGTATCCCGGCGCCGGTTGCCGGGAGCTGGGGCGCTACCCGGCGAGACGTCAGCGCTGGCATGGCACGCCGCTTGCCACAGGCGACCGGTGCAGGTCCGTGGGGTGCTGAGTGTTGAGGGCGGTTGAGCTGCAGTGGCGCTTGTTGGCGACCTGTGGGTTGGGATTGGTGGGGACTGGCGGGGAGTTGAGACCGTCTCGGGTGCGACCTGAGACCGTCTTGAGACCGTCCCCAAGTATCTTGGGGGGAGGTCGGTGTGGTCGGTTTTTCGCTGCATGACGATGATTTAGTGTGACTTTCTGTCGTGGTGGATGGTTGGCATGTTTCGTGCGAAGTGATGGCGTGGGCCCTTGCCGAGGGCTCGGCCGCTGGGGGGCTTGGGCCCGATCTCCTCTTGGCCGCGACGACCTGGTGCTGGTGGCACCCTAGGCATCTCGCCTGGGGCAGGTGCCATTCGGTAAGCCAGCGTTTTCGCTGGCGGGAAGGGGATGCGACGGGTCCGACCCTCTGGGGGGAAGGGGGCCCGGAGGGAGGGAGGATACTCGGATGATTGCGATATCGGAGCGTCACGCCGACGGGTACGATCCACCGCCGATCGCAAGGCGGCGAGCCCCATGGAGGCCTGCTCAGCCGACCGCGCCAGCCTCCGCCCAAACACCCACACGCCGCCGCGCCCCAACCGGGGCGACCACACCACACCGCCCGCCAAGGCAGCTAGACTTCCCTTGCCACCAGCAAGAACACCCGCGATCCTACCGAAGGCACGCGCGGCAACTCAGCGCCGCGGCGCCGGCCGGAGCGCCCGATGCAGACCACCCGCCAGGACGACCGCCAACGCCAAGACGCAAGCCAGCAGGCGCCGCAGCAAAGCGGCGCAGCCGCGGGCCCGCAAGCGGTCGACGCCTCTGCAGCGCAGCCGGCGCCTACGGCCGCCCAAATCGACCAGACCCTACAAGCCGGCCTGCCTGGCTACGCCGAGGGCACCTCTGCCCTGGCGCAGCGGCTAGCCAGGGAGCAGACGAGCCAAGCAGGCGTCGACGCCCTCTCCAGCAACCGCACCGCGCTGTGGAGCGAGACGATCGCCGCGTGGCGCGCACGGGCGCAGCAAGACGAGCGCTTCATCCGCGAGTTTGGCGGCGCCGACCCGATCGCCACGCAGAAGTTCGCCGACATCGAGAGCGAGCAGTACTTCGAGGGCAACCTCCAATCTGCCAAGGCCGGCTTCTATGGCGCGGTGGCGTCTGAGGTGCAGACCAGCCAGACCGCCCGCGATCGCGTTTTTCCGCTGCTGCAGCGCGCGGCGTCGCCCTACAAGTTCCAGGGCAAACAGATCCCCGCCGAGGAGCTGGCGGCGCTGAGCCGGCGCACGCATGGCGTGGGTTCGCTCTACAGCTACGCGCTCTCCGCACAGGGCGCCTCGATCGTCGACACGTGGGCCCGCTGCGAGCTCGCGGCGGCTGCCGACATGACGCCGGTCGAGGCGGCGCAGGCCGGCCTGTTGCCGGACGACAAGGCCAAGCTTGAAGCCCTCAAGCACTTGTTGCGCACCAGCTACGCCGGCGACGCCAAGTCCCTCGCCGAGCGCTCGGCCTCGCTGGCGCGCGCTGAGACTTGGTACTCCCCGGCAGAGGTCGCCATCCGGCCGGCTGATCCCGACCTCGCCTTCGCCGACATGATGACCGTCGGCGCCTTACAGCCGGAGTGGTACGCCGACGGCGCCCTCGACCTGACCATTGAGCCGCAGGGGATGCGCGAGGCGCGCAAGCCCACGGCATTCGACGGCATGATGAGCGCGCTCTGGGTGGCCCGCAACCAGCCCGGTCAGACCTACGGTGTCACCGGCGGCAGCGCTCGCGAGTTCCTGGAGCGCGGCGTGACCTGGGCCCAGGTGACGGCGGCGGTTCCGGTGATCCCGTCGGACACCTGGATGGCGGAGTTGGCGCGCCTCAACGCCGCGGTCAATGCCTCAACCCCGGGCAGCTCGGTCGGCGAGGAGCTGCTGCGCGGCAACGACCCGGGCGTTCAGGCGACCGCGCCGGCGTATCAGCAGGTCTTTGGCCAGAGCCTGCAGGAAGCGCACGCGCCGTCCACGGTGCCTGGCCAGGCTGCGCCGATGGGACCTGCCGCGGCGCAAGCCGGGGGCACCTTCGACCAAGCGGCGCCGGGACCGGCGTCCGGCCCGATGCACGCCCACCCCATCCTCGGCGCGCCGACCGCGGCGCCCGCGTCCACAGCACCGGCAGCGCCCCCACCGCCCGATCCGGGCGCCCAAGCTGCGGCCGGCGCCGGCAA
>SXNM01000163.1 GCA_005777155.1 Pseudomonadota bacterium
CCTGCCCCGCCCGCGGCGGCGCTGCAGCCACCGCCATCGCTCAAGGCTGGCTTCGGGGGCGCGGCGCCCTCGGCGTCAACGCCGTCGCTGCTGGCGAGCGCATCGGCCTTACCAGCCGAGCCGACGTCGGCGGCGGCGTCGCCCTGGGCGGTGTCGGCAGGCGTGAGGCTGGCGTCGCCGCCGGAGTCGGGGCTGCCGGCAGCATCGGCAGCGCCAGCGTCGGCACCGCCGGCGTCGGCACCGCCGGCGTCAGCACCGCCAGCGTCGGCGCCGCAGCCCTCGTCGGTCACACCGTCGCAGTCATCGTCAGCGCCGTCGCAGGCCTCGGGCGGCGGGGCGCAGACCTCGACGCTGCACTTGGCGCCGCAGGTCCCCTTGCCGACGCTGCCGCAAGCGCTGTCGCAGGCGACGTCGGTCTGGCCGGCCTGGCAGCGCCAGCCCGACAGCGCGGCGTCGAGGCGCACGCGGCCAAAGCCCGAGGCCGGATGCGGCAGGGCCTTGGCGATGGGGTCGGCGGCGGCGATCAGCGCGTCGACGAGGGCGGCGGGAGCGGTGTCGGTCACAGCGACGGCCAGCGCCAAGGCGCCCGCGGCATGCGGACAGGCCGCCGAGGTGCCGCCAAACGCCCCGACCGAGGTCGCGACGTGGGTCGGTGCCACCACCTCGGGCTTGAGGCGGCCATCGACGGTGGGTCCGTGCGAGGAGTAGCCCGCCAACTCACCGGTCTTCCACTGGCTCCACGGCACGGCGCCGACGCTGAGCACGCCGTCGCAGCTCGCCGGATCGTAGACGTTGCCCGAGGCGTTCCACACCGAGAACGAGTCGCCGCCGCCGCCGAGGTGCACGATTCGCAGCTTCAAGCCGGGCTTGACCTTCTTGCCGACGATGACCGCGGCGTAGGTGCCGGCGGGCGCGTTCTGCACCACGACCTGCTCGACCGTCGGCACCAAAATGCCCTGCGCTTGCTTGGACTCCGACACCAGCTCCAGGCCGCTGTCGGTCTCGCGATAGAGCTGGAGGTCGAGATCGGTCTTGCGCTCCTCGTAGTCGTCCCAGTCCAGCACCAGCTTGATCTCACCGCCGTGCTGAAAAAAGCGCAGCGTCTGGCCCATCGCCTTGCCGCCGGGCTTCGGGATGTCCTGCTTGCCGTCACCGTTTTTGTCGGACCAGACGGCGCTCCAGAAGCCGCCGCCGCCGGAGTTGCCCGAGGCGTTGACCCAGGCGACGCCGGCCTTGCGCACCCGGTCGGTGAGCTTGCAGATGGGCCCCTCGTGGCGGCCAAAGCTCTGCCCGACCCAGATGACGCTGTGGGTGACGATGTCGATGGCGTCGGCGTTTCCGGCCTCAATTTTCTGCACGAGCTGCTGAAACACGGCGTAGCTGTTCACCGAGCGCGGCACGACCTTGGCGCCGGGCGCGACGTCGGCGACGACCTGAGCGCACATGGTGCCGTGGGCGCCGCCGGCCTCGGTGATCGGGCCCTCGGCGCCGGGCAGCTCGCCGTCCTCGATCGACTTCTTCCAGTGCTCGAAGCCGGAGTCGAGGACCAGCACCTTGGCCCCTGTGCCGTCGTTGCCGTTGCAGACGCGGTGCTCCGGCGGCGCGACCAGGTCGGCGCCCTCGCTGACCGACTTGCCGGCGCCCAGCAGCGTCGGGCGCGACGGCATCCTGGCGCCAAGCAGCTCGGCGTCGAGCGCGGCGACCAGGCCGGGCAGCCGCGCGATCGCGACGTGCACGTCGACGACGTCGATGCCGGCGGCGGCGATCTCGGCGTCATGCGCGCGCAGGCGCCCGGCGTCGAGCGCCGAGGGTGGCACGCTAGGTCGCAGGACCAGCTCGACCCGCAGGCGCCCGCGGACATCGAAGGTGGCCTCGCCGTTCTGCAGCTCGCGGTGGAGGCGCCGCACGTCCTTGCGCCCGTCGGCGTCGACGATCTCGCTGAGGCGCCCAGCGATCATGGCCCTGGGGCGGCCGGCGCTCCGGGCAGCGGCGGTGGCTGGGGCGCAGAGGGCGGCGACAGCGAGCGTCAGCAGCGCTTGGTGGGCCGCGGTTCGGAGCAGGCTCGTCATCAGCGCCTCAGGCGGCTCCGGTCGCCGGCTGACGCGGGCGGAGGGCGCACAGATGCTAGCAGAGGCGTCGTGCGTGGTCCAAGGCTGTGTCCGGGCCCCGCGCACAACGCCGCCGCGCTTGACGCCCCGCCTGTGCGCCCGGATTCTTCGCCGCCGCCGCGCCCGCTGAGCCGCGCGCGCGCAGGAGTTGACGATGAGCGACCCGAAGCCGAGCCCGCCGACCATCTTCGCCCGCATCCTCGCCGGCGAGCTGCCCTGCCATAAGATCTACGAAGACGAGAACGTCCTCGCCTTCCTCGACATCTTTCCGCTCAGTCCTGGGCACTTGCTGATCATCCCGAAGGAGCAGAAGGCCTACCTGCACGAGCTGAGCGCCGGGTCCGCCGCCGCCATCGGCCGCGTGCTGCCGCGACTAGCGCGAGCGACGATGGCCGCGACCGGCGCGACCGCCTACAACCTGCTGCAGAACAACGGCGCCGCCGCTCACCAGGCGGTCTTCCACGTCCATTTTCACCTGATCCCGAAGATCGGCGACCGCGGGCTCGGAATCGGCTGGGTACCTGGCAAGCTGCCGGAGGCCGACGCCCACCACATGGTCGCCCGCATCCAAGACGCGCTCGACAGCGACCTCTCCTAGCGATCGCCGCCGCTCCCGTCGCCGCCGCTCCCGTCGCCGCCGCACCCGTCGCCGCCAGCAGGCCAGCGGAGCAACGGCGCCGACACCGCCTTGTCATCGACTGCGCCGGAGCTCGGAGCGCCGCCCCTTCAGGCGACTACGACGTCACGACGCCCGCGTCCTCGCGCCTCGGGTGCCCACCGCAGCCGCCACTTCGGAGCTGCTTCGCTGTGCCTGAGCGCCGCGGCCATCGGCTCAGCGGTCTAGCGCCTCGCGGGCACGCGGCCGCGCCGCCAAGGCTGCTGGCGTCGGCGGGTGGGCGTCGGTGCCGTCGCCGGGGCTGCAGACGCGCAGGTAGCGCCACGTGTAGATGCCGGTGTCGTGGCCGTCGCCCCAGGTCAGCTTCATGCCGTAGGCGCCGACCGGATCGGAGCGCAGCAGGCGCAGCGCCTGGTCGACGGTGGCCGGTCGCTTGCCAGCGCTGATCGCGAACTTGGGCTTCGGCCTCGGGGCGTCGGGCGCCGAATCGGCGGCGGCGGCGACCGGCGGCGGCGCGCGCGGCGTCAGCGGACGGTCATCGACGAGCGTGGTCGGCGGGCCGTGCGTGCCCTGGCACGTCGCGCAGGGGCACATCGCCCGCAGCCAAGCGCGGCTCAGGATGGCGCGGTGGCCGTCGGAGAAGGTCAGATCGATGCCGCCGTCGGCCCGCCACTGCAGAGCCGAGGGGTGAACGCTGTCGAGGTCTTGTGGTTGCATGGCGCCCCTGCGCTGCGCGCCCTCGCGCGGCGACTGCGGCCCGATCGCAGCGTCGCCGCCGCGCCGAGCGGCGCTGACATGGCAGGTTTGTGGCGTCTTGCCAAGCGCAGCGGCGATGGGCGGGGGCGGTCGCGGTCAAGCCAGGCTGCGGGTTGGCGCGCTGGCCGCCCGCCGTACGCCGCGCGAGCGCCGAGGTCTTGGGGCCAGCCAGTGCCCCGCGGCGGCAGGCCAGAGGGTGAGCCAAGCGGCCCGCAATGAGCCTCGGTCGCGCCGGCGCCGGCACAGCAGCGCAGTCTCTGCCGGGCCGAGGCGCGCCGCGCTGCGGCGTCGGCGGCGGTCCCGGCGGCGCGCTTGTGGCCCTCTCCACGCCGACCCGAGACCGACCGGATGACAGATGGCTGGACGCTCGCGGAGTCTCGTGGATCCATGGCGTCTCCACGCCACGCCGACAGCGCGCGGCGCGCGGCGGACACGCCCCGATTCGGGGCGCGGCGCTGTTCTGGGGCGGAGGTCGAGATGGCAGGTGGGGCGGGGATCGAGGGCCAGCGCCAGGCTGGGGTGACGACGCCAGCGCGCGTCTGGCTGCACGCTGGCAAGGTGGTGCTGCCCGATCCGCACGGCGACGACCGCTACGGCCACCGGGTCGTCGAGGCGACGGTCGAGTGCGTCGGTCGTGACATCGCCGCCGTGGTCGAGGAGGACGCCGCCAGCGCCCTCCGCCGCGCCACCGCCAGCGCGTCCTCGCCGGCCGGCGCCGCGTCTCTGCGCGATTTCGGCGCCGACGCGCTGCTCAGCCCTGCCTTCGTCGACGCCCACGTCCACGTGCCGATGCTGTATTTCCGCGGTCTAGGCTCGGCCTTCGCCAACCGCGGCAACCTGGTCGAGGACCTCTTCTACGCCGTCGAGAGCCGACTACAGCCCGGCGATGTACGCGCGTTCGCACGCATGGGCGCCTACGAGCTGCTGCGCGCTGGCACCGCTACCGTCTGGGATCACTACTATTCCGGCGTCGAGGTGGCGCACGGCCTGCGCGACGCTGGCATCACGGGCGTCGTCGCGCCGACCTTGCAGGACGTCGCCGGCCCAGGGGTGACGCAGTTGGAGGCGCAGTGGGACGCCACCTTTGCCATCGACGCCGACGCGACGTTGTGCGACGCCGACCTCTTCGCAGCGCTCGGGCCGCATGCCACGGACACCGTGTCACCGGCGCTGTGGACCCGGGTGGCCGAGGCGGCGCGGGCGCAGGGCTGGCCGGTCCATGCTCACCTCGCGCAGAGCGTCGAGGAGTGGCTGCGGGCGCGCGAGCTGGCCAACACCTCACCGGTTGGGATACTCGACCAGGCGGGGGTGCTCGACGCCGCGCCGCGGTTGCTGCTGGTGCATGGCATCTTCCTCGACGACGCCGACTTGCGTCGCTTGCGGCGGGCGCCGGTGACGCTCGGCTTCTGCCCATTCTCGCAGCTGCAGTTCGGCTTCCCGGCCGACGTCATGCGCTGGGCAGGCGCCGGGCTGCCCTTCTACGTCGCCACTGACTGCGCCGCCTGCAACGACGGCACCGACGTGCAGAAGGAGCTGCGGCTGCTGGCTGGGCTGCGGACGGCCTTCGTCGGCAGCGGCGCCGAGGCGGCGGCGTTCGCCGAGACGGGCCGTCGCAACGCCGCTTTGGCCCTCGACGCCCGGCGCAAGGCCTGCTTCGACGCCGTGCCGGGCTGGGACGCGCCGTCGTCGTTGCTATCGCGGGTCTGGGACATCCCTGGCGACCTCGATCCGCGGCTGCCTGTCGGCCAGATCGCGGGGGGGCGCCGGGCGCACGTCGCCGTGTGGGACGCCAGCGCGCCGCAATTCTGGCCGGCGATCGCGCCGTTACGCGGTCTGGCGCTGGGCTCGCCGCTGCCGGCGCTGCGCGGCCTCTACGTCAGCGGCCGACCCGTGGGCGGCGACGCTGAGGCAGACGGCTTCGGGCTGCGGTCGTTGGTCGATGGCCCCGAAGTGCGCGAGGCGCGGCAGGAGGCAAAGGCGCGCTTTGACGCCCTGCTCGAGCGGCTACGCTTGCCAGCGATGAGCTAGCCGCGCCGAGGCCGTCAGAGCGCCGTTCGCGCTGACGCCTTACTCGTGCAGCTTGACCCGCCAGCGCACGCCATCTGTGGCGTCCATGACGACGACGCGGAGGCTGTCGAGCCGCTCGCGGATGGCGTCAGCCCGGGCCCAGTCTTTGGCCGCCCGCGCCTCAGCCCGCTGCAGCAGCAGGGCCTCGACGTCAGCGATCTCGACGCCAATCGCGGCCATGCGCTTGCGCTTGACCTCGTCCTCAAAGGAGGCGCTGTCCATCGTCAGCAAGCCCAGCGCCTCGCCACACGTCCGCAGCGCCGAGAGCGCCGGCGCCACCCAGGGCCCGCCGCGCCGCCGCGCCTGCTTGTGGTTGCCGAAGCGGTTGAGGGCCCGCGCCAGCTCGAACAGGTGCGCCATCGCCGCCGCGGTGTTGAAGTCATTGTCGAGCGCTTCATACACCTTGACCAAGAGCGACAAGCCAAGGCCATGCACCGCCGCGGCGTCGTCGCCGAGCTCCTTGGCCAGCTTGGCGGGGTCCTCGTCGCCGGCCATGGCCTCAGCGACCTCGCGGGCCTCGTAGAGCCGCGCCAGCATGCCGAGGGCGTCTGGCAGCGCGTCATCGCCCCAGGGCAGCGGCGAGCGGTACAGGCTCTGCAGGTAGTAGATACGCAGCGCCTCGGCGGGGAATCGCGCCAGCGCGTCCTCGACGTTGAAGACGTTGCCGAGCGACTTGCCCATCTTCTGGCCCGAGGCCATGGTCAGCAGGCCGTTGTGCATCCAGACGTTGGCGAAGGGCGCGCCGTGGGCGCACTCGGACTGCGCCACCTCGTTTTCGTGGTGAGGAAACACGAGATCGAGCCCGCCGCCGTGGATGTCGATGGTGCGACCGAGCGTCGCCCGCGCCATGGCCGAGCACTCGATGTGCCAG
>SXNM01000164.1 GCA_005777155.1 Pseudomonadota bacterium
ACTACCTGAAGTACCAGAACAAGCGCGCTGCCTTCGTCAAGGCGTTCCTCGATCATCTGATCAACTGGGACGACGTCGCCGCGCGATTTGGCGCCGCCAAGTGACGGACATGCGCTGACGATGGGCGCTCGCTGCGGGAGACCGGAGCGAGCGCCCTTCGGCGGCCATGTGCCGTGAGCGGCGATTACTGGCCGCGTCTCTGACCGTGCCCTTTGGGGGCGCGGCCGCCAACGCCGCAAAGAAGTTCGGCGGACTCGGCCTCGCCCTACCAGCGCAGCGCCCAATTGGGCGCGGCTCTAGCCGATCCGGCTGCCGCCGCGGCGAAGCACAAGCAGCGCAGCAAGGCCGAGGAGGCCAAACGCTGCGGCGTTGCTACCACTTGCCCGGGACACCGGGGCCGCGCTGCAGCTGCTGGCAGGCGCGGGCGGACCGAAAAAGACGCCCGCTGCGGTGTCCTGGACTCCGACGCCGTCTTCAGCCGGCCCGCCACCGCCACCGTCACTGCCCTCGCTGTCGGATCCTCCGGCGGCGTCAGCGCTCGTCTCCGCCGCGCCGCCGCTATCGGTGACGCAGCCGTGGCCGGCGCCCATGGCGACGCAGATCTCGCCGGCGTCGCAGGTCGTGGGCTGGTCCGGTAGGCACGGATCTTGGCAGCGCGGCACCGCGTCTGCGCCAGAGAGGCAGAGCAGCGACGCGCAGACGTCGTGCGAAACGCAGAAGCTGCCCTCGCCGGTCTGACCCGGTACCACACAGCGGCCCTTGCCGCCGCTGCCTTGCAGCGACAGACAGGCCAGGCCGGCGTCGCAGCTCGCCTCATCGCCGACGGTGCAGGCCGGTCGACAGATCGCGCTCAGGCAGATGCCGCTGGCGCAGGCGCCGTCGCCGCTGCACGGCGTCCCGTCTTTGAGGCAGCCGACAGGCTCGGTCACATAGCAAGCCGTGCCCTGGACGCCGACGGCGCACATCATGCCGCATGGACAAGCGTCAGCGGCGCCCAAGGTGCAGGGGTTGCTGCAGACCTTGCCTTGCTCCGCGGCTGGCACGCAGAGGCCGCCTTTGCACATGCCGTCATTGATGCATGGTTGGCCGCTCTCGACCTCCTCCTTGCCCGGAATACAGCCGGTGTACCCAATGGCTTGGCTGTCGCATTTGAAGCCGGTGGGGCAGCTGCCAGGGACCGTGCAGGCGGTGCGACAGTGGCCGATGACGTCGTCTGGCGTGTCCTTCATGCAGAGGCCCGACTCGCACTCCTCTGGCGCCGAACACTCATCGCCGAGGCCGGCCAGCGTCGGCCCGGTCTTGGGCACGCAAGCGCCGCCTTGTCCCGGCACCTGCTCGCAGACTTGGCCCGGGGGGCAGCTCGTGCCGCCGACGGCGCAGGCCTGCTTGCACTTGCCGCCGACGCAGAGCAGCGACTTGCATTCGCCGCTTGAGCTACAGCTGGCGTCCAGGTCCTTCTGCGAGCCGCCGAGCGGCTTCAGGCAGACGCCCTGGTCACCACCCGACTGGTAGCCGTAGCACTGAAAGCCGGACGGGCAATTGGCCTTGCTGACCGAACAGTTCTGGGCGCAATAGCTGGTACCGTTGCCGATGGGCTGGCAGAACAGGCCGCTCTTGCAGTCGGAGTCGCTGGTGCAGACCTCGCCGAGCACTTTGGTCTTTTGCGCCGGTGGCGGCCCAAAGATGCACTGGCCGGACTGGCAGACGAGCTTGGCGGTGTATGCCTCGGCCCCGGACTGCGAGCTCTTGTCGACGATGAAGGGGCAGTCACTGTCGTTGGTGCATGCGTACTTGCCGCTCTTGGGGTTGAGGAAGCAAGGTGCCTTGAGGTCGTCGGGGCTCAGCGTGGCGGAGATGCCGAGCGGCATGACGTTTGGGGTCATGGTCGGCGGATCGGACTGACTCCAGCCGCCGAGCATGTGCTGAACTCCGATCCAATGCCCCTGCTCATGAATGGCGACGCTGAGCAGGTGCTGTGTACCGTTGCCGGCCTTGTTGGGGTCGAGCGTCCACTTTTGCAGCAAGCCGTTGAAGGCGATGTCGCTCTCTGTGATGGCGCCCTGGCTGTTGGCGTCGAGCGCGACGGTGACGCCGAGGACATAGCTGCCGTGCTTCCAAGTGCTGTCTTCGGCGAAGACGAGCTCGGTGCGACCGTTGTTGTTGAAGCCAAGCGGCATCACCTTCTTGGTCTTGGCCGCTGGGCAGTCGATGTCTTGCGTGCAGCTGGCGTTCTTGTCGTACAAGCATTTGCCGAGCGCGGTGTTGCAGTGATAGCCGGGCTTGAACTGCAGGCTGGTGCACGATGGCGAAGCCCACGCGGCGACGCCCTTCTCGATCTCAGCCTTGACGCTGGCGAATGGCACATCGTCGGAGCCGAGCGGGCTCAGCAGGTAGTACACGGTGGTGTCGTACCAGCGCTTGATCGCCTTGCCGCCGACGGACGCGGTGGCTACAGCGTAGCCGCTCGCCTGCCTCGGTGCGGTCAGGGCCGCCGCGCACAGGCATATCGCCATCGCGGCGCCGCCGGCGGTCCGCAGGCGATGCGAGGCTGGACCAGCGGCGCGGCTAGCGCGCGCGGCGTCGGGACGCGAGGCCATCGACCCCTCCTTGGCGGCTTGAGACAGGGGACGCCCCGACTAGGGCTGGCGGCGGCCGACGGCGGGGCGGGCCATGGCACGCGGCGCCTTGACGAGCGGCGCCTTGATGAGCGGCGCCTTGACGGTGAGACCGCCAGCGCGGGCGGCGACCGCTGCAGCCTGGGCCGCGACGATGCCGAGGATCTGGCTTCGCAGCTGCTCGAGGGTGCTGTCCGCGGTGGGCGGCTGCAGCAGCAGGGGGCGCTCGTCGTGGGCGGCCTCGACGAGGCGTCCGTCAGCGGCGCGCTGAACCAAGTGCGCGTCTGCCAAGGGCCGGACGACGCGGGCGACGCTCTGGCTGTCGCGATAGACCGTCCACTTGCCCTGCGGTGCGCCGGTCAGAGTGTATCCGTCGCTGTGGCGCTCTAGGAGCATGACCACCTCTTCGCCGACGGCAAACCCCGGCATCCCGGGCACAGAGAGGGTCATACCGTCTGCGGTGCGGCCGCCGAGCAGCTCCAGCGTGAACGTTGAGCCGACCGACTTGCGGTCGCCCTTCCAGACGTCCTGGACGTCGAACTGGTAGACCGTCCAGACCGCACGGCCCTTTGCGCGCCGGTCGTCGACCCGAACAGAGCGCGCCCTGCCGTGGAGGACAATTTCAGAGGTCTGCACGAGATCTTCGACGCTTGCGGCCAGGACCGTCATCGCTTGCGCGTCGTTGGACAGGGCAAAACAGACGCCGAATGTGGCGACGAACGCCGTGACGGTGAGCCGCGCAGCGTGGCGGTGAGCGCGACACGACATGACGCGGAGACCTGAGAAAGCGGCGCGGATCATGGCGACTCCAGGTGCGAATAGGCCGAGGGCGTCGGCGGCGCGAAGGCTAGCAGAGCCGCCGTCGCTGCTTCAAGCGGAACGCGCGACAGCACACAGACCTTCAGGCCCTCGAAGAGGCCGGGCGGCGCTGAAGTCGGCATCGCGACGCCCCGACGCCGCGACACCGGTAGGCGCCACCATCGCCCGGCGAGCGCGCCAGAGGGCGAAGCCGACGACGAGCGCGGAGCTCAGGGGCATCCACACCGCGGCCACCAGCGGTGTCAGCCCGCCAGTGGCGGCGGCGCCGATGCCGATGGCGTTGGTGACACCGGCGAGCAGCAAGGTCGCGCGCACATCTCGGCGCAGTCGTCGTCCTCGGTGGACAAGCCAGGCGAGTCCGGCAAGGCCGCCGCGCTGTAGCACCACCTCGCTGGCGGAGATGGCGCCGGGGGTAGCGCCCTCAAGGCTGAAGGCCATGGACGAGGCCCGCAGCGCCGCGACGTCGTTCTGGCCGTCGCCGACCATGGCCACAGGCCCAAGTCGCCGCAGCGTGGCGATGGCTGAGGCCTTCTCGCTGGGCACCACAGCGCCGCGGGCGTCGGCGATGCCGATGCGGTCAGCGACGGCCACCACCGCCTGCGAGGTGTCTCCGGACAACAAGGCGACCTCGAGCTGCAGCGCGCGTTGGAGGTCGACGACCGTGGCAGCGGCGTCGGCGCGCAGGGCGTCGCGCATCCCGAAGCAGGCGACGAGCTGCCAAGCGCTGGCGTCCTCGGCCGCTGGCGGCGCGGCGCCGGCGCTGATCCCGCCGCGCGAGGCATAGACCAGCACGATCGAAGCCCCTGAGGCCTCCTGGGAGGCGACGAACGCCCTCGCCGCGGCGGCGCCCTGGTCAAGGCCTCGGCGCCGGGCTGCGGTCGCCGACAACGCCAGCACGGCCAGCCCCACGTCGTCGCCAGCGGCGCCGCATGCCGCGCTCGCCGCCAAGGCGCCGACGCCACAGATGCCTTCGCCGCCGATGATGCGCACCGCCGCGGCCGGTGCAGCGTCGAGGGCGCCGACGCTGCCCTCCAGGGCACGGCACAGGCCGCGGGCGATAGGGTGGCGCGAGCTGCCCTCGACGTCGGCCAGCGCGCGCAGCAGTCTCTGCGGCGCCGCCCACGCCGAATCAACCCAGCGATCGCTGACTTCGGGCCGCCCCTCGGTGACCGTGCCGGTCTTGTCGAGGACGATCGCCCGCAGCTCGGCGGCGCGTTCGAACGTCGACGCCTCGCGCACCAACACGCCGCGGCGCGCCGCCTCGGCCACGGCCAGCGCGACGGTGGCCGGCGAGGCCAGGCCTATGGCGCACGGACACGCGACGATGAGGATGACCAGCGCGACGCGGGCGCCCTCGAACAGGCTGACCTCTTGGCCCCAATAGAGCGCCGCGGCCGCCGCGATCGCCAACACCGCGACCGTAAAGGCCGCGCCCAGACGATCGGCGAGCATCGGCTGCCGCCGTGGCCCACGCGAGACGTCATGCGCCGCAGCGACGTCGCCTGCGACGCCCTGCGCGGCCGTCTGGGCGGCCATGAGGCCCTCGCGCACTGTGAGCAGCAGCGCCTCGTCGACCGCGCGGGCGCCGGCCGGCAAGACCGCGCCCACCGCCATCGGCCTCGGCGCCGACTCGCCGCTGACGACCTGGAGGTCAACGTGAGCGATCGTCCCGCCAATAGCGGCGGGGTGGCTGGGCAGCGACTCGGTCTGACGGTCGGTGGCAGCGATCGCGCCGGTGAGGGTGGCCTCGACGGGCAGGCGCATGCCCGGATCCAGCCGGATGGCGTCGCCCTTGCACAAGGCCTCTGGCGCCACCGCCGCGTAGGCGCCATCGCGCAAGGTCGGCACCAGCTCGGGCATCGCCGCGGCCAACATACGGGCGTGGGCGGCGGCACGCTCTACCGTTCGCGCCTGAAAAAAGCGGCCGAGGCGCAGGGTGAAGACCAGCATCGTCAGCGAGTCGAAGTAGAGCTGATCAAAGGCGCCGCGCGAGAGTTGAACGGCCGAATAGGCGAGCGCGGCGAACAGGCCGAGCGCGATGGGCAGGTCCAGGCTGACGTGACGGACACGGAATGCGGCGGCCGCGTTGACGAAAAACACACGCCCTGGCAGCGAGAGCGAGACCGCGGCCAGCACCAGCGCCAACACGCCAAAGAGCCAAGCGAAGGGGCCGGACTCGAGCCCGGCGTAGGTCGGCACGGTGAGGAGCATGGTGTTGCCCATCAGCGCGCCGGCGGTGGCCAGGTGCACGAGATCCTGGCGACGCGCCGCGCCGGAGTCTTCGCTGGCGTCGCCGACGCCGACCCCATAGCCAAAGGCGCCGATCGCCGCTGCCAAGGGCTGCAGCCGGGCCTCGGCGTCGAACGTCACCTCAAGGCGCTGACCGAGGACGTCGACGCGGGCCTCGCGGACGCCGGGATGCTGCTGCGCCACCTGCTCGATCAGCCACCCGCACGCGACGCAGGTCATCCCGTCGATGGTCCACCGGGCCTGCAGGCCATCGCGCGCCTCGCCATCTGCTCCAACCAACTGCAAGGGTTGGCAGCACCGCTCGCGGTAGCTCTGGCTGTCGAGGTAGTCGTAGCGGGCGTCCTCGCGGGGCCGCGCGGCGACGCCGATGAGCGCCTCACGATCGACGTCACGCAGCCGATACCAGTCGTCGAGGCCGGCGGCGAGCAGAGCGCCGTGGACCGCCTCGCAGCCGGTGCAGCAGAACTCCGCGCCGGCGGGCGTCGGGCCCCTGCAGTGTCGGCAAGCGTCTGCAGGCTGCGCCGAGGACGTGGGGTCGCCGCTCACGGCTGCTCCAGCCGCCACAGGTCGAACTTAGCCAGCCGATAGCGCAATTGGTCACGGGTCAGCCCGAGCAGCCGGGCCGCGGCGCTCTGGTTGCCGGCCGTCCGCGCCATGGCCTGCCGCACCAGGTCCCGCTCGACGTCCTCGAGGCGCACGCCACCCGCCGGTAGCGCGAAGACGGCGTCATCGCCGGCAGAGCCCGCCGGCCCGGCGACGATCGCCGCGTCTGGCGCGGGCGGGGCCGCATGAGGAGCAGGCGCCGGCACAAGCGGCAGGACAATCGGAAGGGGCGGCGCGGTCGTCGTGGCGTTCGGGCCAGGCGGGCCCACGTCGGGCCCCAGGAAGTCGGCGCGCCGCAGCATCTCCGGGCCACCGAGGAGCACCGCGCGCTCGACGA
>SXNM01000165.1 GCA_005777155.1 Pseudomonadota bacterium
GCCGCGGGGCGTCGCGGCCTCCTCCGCGCTGCTGACGCCGAGGTCGCGCAGCAGGGCCAGCCCGCCCGGCCGCAGCGCCGACTGCAGCCGCTCCAGCACCGCCAGCGCGCCGCCGGAGTGATGGACGACGGTCCCCTCAGCGAGCGCAGGGTGGTCGTTGCCGAGGGCGGCGTCGATGGCGTCGGCGACTCTGGCGTGCAACCCGTCGGCCGGCAGCGCCTGGCCGTCGAGGTCAAAGGCGCGGATCTCCACCTCTAGCAGCGACCAGATCGGCGCCAGTTGGGCGATGGCCGCCGGCGTGGCCTCGCCGACGAGCGCCACGATGGCGGCGACGTCTAGATCGGTGTGGCGGTCGAGCTCCGCCGGAGCGCCGAGCCACGTCTGCGCCAGCACCACCTGCCAGCGCACGCCGCCGTCGGCGGCCCGGACCCGGCGGAAGAGGTCGGCCGGCATCAGATCGAGGACGTAGTTGGCGATCCAGAAGCAGATCTCGCCGCTGAGGTCGCGCTCGGCGCCCGAAGCGCCAGCGCCGTCCAGCGGCAACACCACGCCGGGACGCAGCACATCGAGCAAGCCGTAGTGGACCGCGATCGGCGCCGCGGAACCGCCCGCCACGTGGTCCGGCGCCAGCGCGAGCTCGCGGGCACGCACCTGGCGCAGCAGCGCGCGGCTCACGTCCGTCGCCCACACCTCGAGACGCGGCAGCCAACCAGCGCCGCTCGCTGTGGCGTGGGCGCGCAGGCGGCGCAGCAGGTAGCGCAGGTGCAGGCCCGTGCCGATGCCGGCCTCGACCAGCACCACCCGCTGCGGCAAGGCGCCGCTTGCCTCGGCGGCGTCGAGCCAAGCGGCGATGACTTCGGCGTGGCGCGCCGACAACACCCCGGAGTCATGGGCGATGTGTGGAATCTGCTCGTCTGCGAAGAGGCGCGACGCCCAAGAGGGCCACGCGGCGCGGCCGATTCGTCCATCCAGCGCCCGACCAAGCGGCGCCCACGACTCGAGCAGCACGGCGCCCTGTGCAGCCTCAGGCGCCGCTGTGGGGTCCTCACTTGGTGTGGCCGCCGGCGCCTCGGGTTGCGGCGGGGCGCTCTCTGCCGTCGTCGCGTCCTGCGCAGAGGCCGCCGTCGCCGCGCCACCCTCGGCGCTGGGCGCCCTGAGCTCCGCCTTCGCGGCGTGCTTTGTCGCTCTCGCCTTCGGTCCGCTGTCGGCCATGACGCGCCTCCCTTCGCTGTAGGGAGCGCACCCTAACACGGGCGATGGGCGTCGTCAGCCCGCCACGGCGCTGCTCGGCGCCGCCGGGGATCTGCTACTTGCCGCCGAAGATCTCGTCGAGGTTTGGCACCAGCAGGAACTCGACGCGGCGATTGACGGCGCGGCCTTCGGGCGTCTCGTTGCCGCCGACCGGCTGGTAGGGGCCGTAGCCGCCCGACGACAGGCCCTTGCCGGCGACGCCCTTCAAGACCAGGAACTCGACGACGGTCAGCGCGCGGTCCATCGACAAGCGCCAGTTGGTCGACTCTTTGCCCTGGTTGTCGGTGTGGCCGGCGACCTGGAACCGGCGATCAGGCATCGACTTCAGCACCTCGGCCAGCTCGGCCAGCACCGGCTCGGCGCCTTCCTTGAGCGTGGACTTGCCGGAGTCGAAGAGGATGTCGCCCTGCAGCGCGATGATGAGGAAGCCGCGCTCGACCTTCACCGTCAGCTTGCCGGCGTCGCTCATCGCCTTGAGGGCGCTGCGCACCTTCTGGATCACGCCCTCGACCGAGCCGAGGCGATCGCGCAGCTGGCCCTGCTCGGCCTGACACTGCGCCAACATCTTGGCCTTGTCGCCGCCCTTGCTGGTGCAGTCCTCGAGCGACTTTTCGGCGCGCACGAGCTTGCGCTCGAGGTCGTCGCCGCGCGCCTTCAAGCCGTCGGCCATCTCGGCAGACTCCGCCAACGCCTTGTCGCGCTTGGCGTACTCTTCCTGCGCCTTGCGCTGGGCGGCGTCGAGGTCGGCTTGCCCCTCTTCGCGGAGCTTCCGTAGCGCGGCGTCGTGCTCCTCTTTGGGGATGCCGCAGCCGGCGAAGAGCGTCAGGCAGGCGCAGAGGCCGGTCACGGTCAAGGGGCGCAGCAGCGCGGTTTGGGCAGGCGTTCGGTTCATCGTCATCCTCCACCGCGATAGGAGCGGCGGCGCCATCCTGCCGGCTCCCGTGGCGAGTGCAAGTTACCGCGCACAGCGACAGGGCATCGCAGCACCCAGTGGCGCCAAGGATAGCGCAGCGCAGACCATCGGCTGCCGTCCACGCCGTCGCTTGTCCCCCTCCGCAGGGCCCTCGCCGTGAGGCGCCCAGCAGCGCCCCGGGTCGCGCTCAGGCTGAGGTCGTCGCGGAGCCCGACGTCGCGCCAGCAACCACCGTCGGCGCAGCCGGTTCGAGCGCCTGGGCGCTGCGCAACAGCTCTGAGAAGCGCTCCAGGCTGCGGGCAGCGTAGAAGCCGTCGGCGATGCGCTCGTCGTAGCTCCAGCACAGCCGCACGACGTCGGCGGCGACGATCGACTCGCCGTCGGCGGCGACCACGGGCGCCCGGTGAACCTTGCCAATCGTCAAGAAGATCGGGCAGGTGCCGTAGTTGAACAGGTGATGAAAGGGGGCGTCGAGCCCGACCGAGCCGAGGTTGGAGCAGAAGACGCTGGCGTACATCGGATCGCTGCGCAACAGCGCGCCCGGCAGCAAGCCGAGGCCGTCGAGGGTGGCCTGTAGGCGCAGCAGCAGGCGCACGGCGAAGAGCGGCAGACGGGTGACGACGTCGAGCTCACGCTCGGCGGTCAGCTTGGCGCCGCCGCGGCCCTGCGCCGTCGCCGTCGCCATCGCCGCCACCACTTCGCGAAGGGTGGCGCCGAGGGGCAGCCGCAGGAGCACGGTCGTCAGGCCGGCGTCATCGTCCATCGCCTTTTTGACGGCGAAGGCGATGACGATCTCGTCGCGCTGCCAGATGCGGCCGCCGGCGACGTAGCGCCGCAGGGCCGGCCGCTCGGTCAACGTCTGCGTCAGCGCGTGGGCGATGACGGTGAACAGCCGCAGCGGCGCCGCTCCCTCGGCTCTGCCGGCGTTCTCGGCGGCAAGCGCTCGCAGCAAGGGCCCGACCTCGACGCGCTGCTCCAGGTAGATGGCGGCGTCGTTGCGGCGCGGCAGCAGCAGCGGCAAGAAGCGACGCAGGGGCTGCAACCCCTCGACAGGCTTGCCGTCTGGACGGCTCCATGGGCCCATCGTCGCCTCCACCGCGGCGACGCCGTGAGGCCGCTCGCGCCTGGGCTGGACTGCGGCCAAGCCCTTGACATCCGTAACCTTGTCGGCGACACCCCGCGCGATGTCAAGCGACGCCGCCGCCTCCGATCGCATCCGCCTCCACCCGAGCTGGAAGGCGCGGTTGCAAGACACCTTCGCCAGCCCCGGCTTGGCGGCGCTGCGCGACTTTCTCCTGCAGGAGCGCCAGCGTGGACACACCGTGTACCCACCGGCGGCGGAGATCTTCGCCGCCCTTGACGCCACGCCCTTCGAGCAGGTTCGGGTCGTCCTCCTCGGCC
>SXNM01000166.1 GCA_005777155.1 Pseudomonadota bacterium
ACCCGTGGTGGAATCCCGCGGCCGAGCAACAGGCCAGCGATCGCGCCCACCGCATCGGTCAGACGCGGCCAGTGCTGGTGCTGCGCATGGTCGCCGAAGAGACGGTCGAGGAGATGATCCTGGCGTTGCAGGAGCGCAAGCGCGGCCTGATGCGTGACGTCATTGAGGCCGAGGCCGACGGCGTCAAGGCCCTCGATCGCGACGACCTGCTGCGGATCTTCGGTTTCGGCGGCGAAGAGCTGCGCCACCCCGAGGCGGGGCTCGGGCCGGTGTTCGAGGGCTCGGCGGCGCTGGCGCCTGACCTCGAGGGCGACGAAGCCGAGCAAGGCGCGGCGGCCAGCGCAGCGGCGGTGGACGCGACCTGGCGATAGACGCGACTGAGCGCGTCTGCATGTAGTGGAAGGCAGAGATGCGGACATTCACGAGGATTCCACGGCGCTGCTGGCGACTCATCAACCTGCTTGGGCTGGCGCTGACGCTCCTTTCCACGGCGTGCTCCGGCGACGGCGGCGGCACGACCGCTGCGGGTGGCGGCACGAGCGCTGACGGCGGTGTCGACGCAGTCAACGCTACCGACGCCGCCCCCAACGACGCCAAGGCCGACGGCGCCAATGCGGACGCCCACGGCACCGGCGCCAGCGACTCCGGCACGCTCGACACCGCGGGCCTGGACTCCGCGGCGGCCGATGGCGAGACGTCGGGTGGCGACGCCGCCGCTGGGCCCACGTTCGGCAAGGTCTGGAAAGAGGTCTTCGTCGTCGAGGGCTGCAACGGCGCCTACTGCCACGCTGGCGTCTGGCCCAACGAGGCTGCGGCCTACAAGCAGCTCCTCGCCGCCAAGTCCTTCGACAAGGCCTGCGCCACCGCGGCCCACGTCACCAAGGGCAAGCCCGAGAGCAGCCTGCTCTGGCTGAAGATGGACCCCGCCGCCAACCATGGCTGCGGCAAGAAGATGCCGCTGGGCGAGGCAGGGGTCTCGGCCGCGGCCTCCAAGCTAGTCAAAGACTGGATTGTCGCCGGCGCGCCGCAGTAAGCTCGTCGTGTCGCGTAGAACGAGATGGCGCTGCCAGAGGGCGAGAGGTCCGTACGCTGGCGCGGTTTGTAGGAGTGAGGTTATGGGGAATTGGCTCGGCGCGCAGGGATTTCGCCGCCAACGGAGGCGCACCGTCGCCGCCATTGCGCTCATCGCGGCGGTTGCGGGCGGCTGCGGCCGCACCCTTCAGCCACGCACCAGCAGCTCGATCGAGGTCAAGACCTGGGGCGAAGGCGCGATGATCGACGCCTCGCGCGCGTTCCCGGTTGCGTTCTGGGCCGACCCGTGCGTCGCGCCACCGGCGGTTGACGTCGGCGGCGACTCGCTGTTGGTGTCGCATTGGCTGCCCTACCTCGCCAAGCGGATGAACGATGTCGCCGCCAGCGGCGGGCTCTACGACCAGCGGCTGTCCTCGTCGGAGGCTGGCAAGAGCGTGCTCAAGAGTGAGATCTCAAACGGCTACTACGTCTACCGCTGCTTGCCCGAGTCCACCGCCAGGGTCGGGCGCGAGGCGGTGCGCATCGTCAAGCTTGAGCTCGAGTCGGCGACGCCGACGCGCATCGGAGCGGACGCCGGCGTCGTCGTTCGCCTCGCCGTCATCGCGGGCGCTAGCCGCCTCTCTTACCAAGCGCAGGCCGCCGGCATCCACTGGGACATTGAAGTCTTTCAGGAGCTTGGCCGAAAGGTCATGTCGGACCCGGCGTTCTGGGCCGCTGTCGAGCGCTCGTTCTAGCTAGGGGGCGCCCGCCGCGATCCAGGCCCGCACCTTGGCGATGGCGGCAGCGTTGGGGCCGCCCACCTTGATCGACATGTCGCTGATGGCGTCGCTGCTGCAGCCCGGCGTGCCAGCGACGTCGAACGCCGTGCGGACGTCGGAGTCAATCGCGGCCATCACCAAGCTCTGCTCGGGCTTGCCGGGCACGACAAACGCGACGTCGTTGCAGCCGGCGAAGTTGCCGATCAGCCCCTTGGCGCCGCCGCGCAGCGACGCCCGCGCCGTCTCGACGGTGGTGAAGTCCAGGCTCGACTCGGTGCCCGGCACGGCCTTGGCGGCGGCGGGCGTGTGGCAGGCGCTGCACTTGTGGAGCCAGTCGTCATAGGCCGCGGTGAAGTCGTCGCCGCCGGCGAGCTCCGTCTCACAGGCGCTGAGCGGGGTCGCAGATAGCGCGACGAGCAGCGTCCAAAGGCCGATGGAGCGGGGACGTCGCGTCGAGCTCGGGGCAGCGCGGCGGTCGTAGGGGTACATCATCGGGTCGGGGCTCCTTTGCTGGCCTGGTGGCCGGCGTGCAGGGTCAGCGCCAGCTGTAAGCGATCGCGCGCGCCGGCCCAGCGCGGGTGACCATGGGCGCACAACGCACGATAGACGGCGTCAGCCTCTGACGCCAGATCAAGGCGCCTGACATCGCCGTCGGCGGCACCTTGTCCCTCCAGATCGCCTACGGCGGCGCCCCGGCCGAGGTGGAGCGCCAGCGCAGCCTCGACCAAGTAGACGCGCTCTGGCGGCGCCACGGTGCCCGTCGCGGCCGAGAAGCGCCGGCAGGCACGCAGTCCGGCCCCGAGCGCCCTCATGGCGGACCGCAGGTCGCCGAGCTCGGCGTAGGCCAGACCCAGGTGCCAGTGCGTCGCGGCGAGGGTCAGCTGGGCCGCGTCGGCGTCGTCGCTCGGCGCCAGCGACGCCAGGCGGCGCTGCAGCGGCGCTACGGCGGCGCCGGCTTGGCCCGTGGCGAGCAGCGCCCGGCCCTGCAGACCGTCGATCAGCCGCAGCAGGTGCTCACGGCTGACCCGCAGCGCTGGTTCGCTGGTCCGGCGCCCGAGGTCTAGCTCCTCGTCCTGCAGCCGAGACAGACCCGCCCGCGCGGCGTCTAGCGCCGGCAGCGCCACCTGCCCTTGGCCGATCGCGGTGGCGGCGGCGGCGCGCAACATCGAGAGGCGCACGCCGTTGGCCTCAGCAAGCGCGCTGACCCGGCCCTGCTGTCGCGAGCCGGTGGCGCCTCGGGCCCCGAGCGCCACGGCGCGCTCGGCGGCCTGCAGAGCCTCGGCGTGTAGCCCGACGTCGAACGCGATCAACGCCAGGCGATCGAGCGCCCACGGCAGCAGCGGCCGCACTGCCTCGATCTCCACCCCAGCCGTGGCGGTCGCCCCGTCGCAGAGCGCGACCGCCCGTCGCGCCGCCGCCACCGCGTCGAGGGCCTCGTGCGGCGGGGTCGTCGCGCCCTCAGCTGTCGGCGGCGCGACGTGCCAGCGCGAGCGGGCGATGCTGAGCCAGAGACCGACCTCCATGGCGGCGTCGGCGGGTGGCCACTTCAGGCGCTGATCAAAGGCCAACAGCGCCTCGCGGTGGTTGCCGACCGCGGCCTGCAGCAGGCCCATGGCGTGCCATATGCCGCCTTGCAGGCGTGGATCGTGGGCCGACAGCTCGAGCGCGAGGCGGTAGCGGTCGTGGGCCATGGCGGCGAAGCTGCGTCCCTCGCCGCGCAGAAAGCGCTGGTGGGCGACGTGTCCGCGCAGCAGGTGGACATGGCGTCCGCCGCCGCCGGCGTCGGCGACGACGTCGAGGTGGGCCGCGGCCTCGTCGAGCTGGTCGCCCTGGACCGTCGGGTCGCTGGTGGTCGCGTGTCGCCGCAGAGCCAGCGCCGCGCGCAACAGGCCCGCCGCAGCGTCGTTGGGCTGCTGGGCGAAGCGCTGGCTGACCTCGGCGGCCACGGCGTCTAGGTAGGGCCCACTGCGCGCCCTGGCGGCAAACGTCGCCGCCAAAGTGCCCGCCTTGGCGCCTTGGCTGCCCCCGCCGTCGCGTTCACGCACCAGAGCCAGGAGCCAGCCGAGCTGCACCTCCGGGTCGTCGTCGATGAGCGTCAGGCCGCGCAGCACGCCCCGGCTCTCGGCGAACTGACCCGCCGCCGACGCGGTGTAGGCGCGCTCGAGCACCACCTGGCGGTAGACGTCGATCGCCAGCGCCCGTTCAGGGTGGCTGCGGGGCACAAAGCTCGCCCAGACCGTCGCAAACTGATAGAGCAAATGGCTGGCGTCGCGCTCTGCGGCGCGCTCTAGCGTGGCGCGCACCAGGGCCCGACGGCGATCCAGGCCGCGCTCTCGGCCATAGATCGAGAACAGCGCCGCCCGCACCCGCTCCTGCAGCGCCGCGTCGGCGGCCATCGACTCGCTGGGGGCGCGGCCCAGGGCTGGCGGCAGCGGCTGCAGCGCCCGCTCCACATCTAGCCGCAACGCCAGTACGCCGCCATCGACCAGGGCGCCACCTTCGGCCTTGCCGCGCCACGCCGCCAGCGCCGCCGCGCGCGCCGCCCCGCCCTTGCCGCGCAGCAGGCGCTGCACGAAGCGATCGGCCAGCTCCAGGCGTTCGGCCTCCCGGACGGCGGTGGGGTCGGCGCTGACCTCCGCAGCTCGCGCCGCCGCCCCGTCGAGGTCGTCGCGATCGCAGAGGGCGGCCATCCAGCGCAGGGCCACCTCATCCCGCTCCAGCGCCAGCCAGCGATTGACGCCCTGGGAGGCCAGCAGGCGCCACGCGAGCGCCGAGGTCGCCGCCGCCGGATCGATCGCCGAGAGGGTCGCCTCCGCGCGCTCTTCGCGGCCGAGGGCGTCTTCGATCTCGGCGATGGCGAGCCGCGCCGCGATGCTGACGTCCGCCGCCGGCGCGCCAACCAGCGCTTGCAGCGCCTTGAGCCGGGAAGCCTGGGCGCTGGCATAGGTCTCGTCGCGGGCGCCACGCTCAAGCCGCAGGGTCTCGGCGCGGTGGCCGACCCACTCGCTGAGCGCCGTCGCGGCGGCCCGGGCAGCGCCGAAGTCGGCCGCGGCCTCGTCGGACTGCAAGGCGCCGCCTGCCGCGACACCAGGGGCCGCGCCCTCTGCGCCGGTGGCGGGAGCCGCAACCTTTCGGATGCGCTCGAGGTAGAAGGTCGTCGCCGCCAGATCGTCGCGCTGCAGGGCCAGCTCGGCAAGGCGTTGCCAGCCGTGCAGGCGCGCCAGCGGCTCGTGGGTACGCAGCTGCAGATGCGCCGCCAGCAGGGCGCGGGTGCCGATATCTGTGGCGCCGTCGCTCGCCAGCAGCAGACGCGACTCGGCCCAGGCGCTCGGCACCACGCCCTCCAGCGGCAGGGCAAAGACGTCGAGGCGCCCCCGCACCTCGCAGGTGAGCAAGAGCCGGTCGCGCCCTGGCGCCGGGTAGCGGCAGCTGGTCGAGCCGGAGGTCAACTGGACCGCCGCGTCACGCCGCAGCGGTGGGTCGGCGCGCGGGTCGAAGGCGACCCGAAACAGCACGCTATGATCATCGCCGTCGATGACCTGGTCGCGGTTGCTGTCGCCGAGCGCTTGGGCGAAGTAGAGCCACTTGCCGTCGGGCGAGAATGCCGGGAAGCCCGTCGCGCCGGGCAACTCGAAGCGCACCACGCGGTCGACCGCGCTGCCCTCCAGGCGCCGCAGGTGGAGACCGGCGCCGAGCTGCATCGCGAATTGCACGCCGACGGTCGTGCTGGCTCGCTCGACGGCGACGTAGGCCAGCCAGCGGCCATCAGGCGACACGGCCGGCGTCGCCACGCTGCGCGGCAGCACGATGTCGGCGTCGGCCACCCGGCGGCTGCCATCGATCGGCACCTTACGCAGCAGCATCTCGCCATGCATGACCGCCCGAGCGACGACGCCGACGTGGGCGCCGTCGGGGAAAAAGAACGCGAAGCTCTCGGCCGTGCGGCCGTCGCCCAGGCAGCGGCGCTGCGCCATGGAGGGAAATGCGCGCAG
This sequence comes from Pseudomonadota bacterium, assembly GCA_005777155.1. Taxonomy (GTDB): domain Bacteria; phylum Myxococcota_A; class UBA9042; order UBA9042; family UBA9042; genus SXNM01. The sequence goes on from SXNM01000166.1 coordinate 5,783, forward strand.
GCAGGCGTCGCCTGTGGCGTCGTCGCGGCTCGAGAGGTAGAGCAGCCAGCGGCCATCTGGGCTGACGCGCGGCAGGCTGACGTCGGCGCCCTCGTCGAACAGCGCGCGCCCCGCCGCGTCGCCGACCCGGCTCGACCACACGCTGGCCACGGCGTCGCGGTTGCTGAGGTAGACAAAGTCGCGGCCATCGGGCGTCAGGCCACCGAGCAGCTGGTCGGAGTCGCCGGCGGTCCAGCGCGCCGGCTCGCGCAGCGCCGCGTCGGCGCCGACGTTGCCGCTCGTCGCCCCGGGCCCTGCCTTGGCAGCGAGGCCCGCTGCTGGGCAAACGAGGCCGCCGCAGGCCACCATCGAGAGGCGGAGGGCCCATCTCAAGACGCAGGCGCGGCGGAGTCGCAGGCTTACGGACACGCCTTCTCCCGCCACTCGCCAGGCTGCATCTCGACCCAGCCGCCACAGATGACGCGCTCGAGCTGACGCTGGCGCCAGGCGGCTCGCAGCGTCGCTGGCGCTGCCTGGGGAGCCTTTCGCTCCAGCCACGCCCAGAGCTGCTGACGCGCCCGGTTGTGGCGCTCGACCAATTGCACCACCTCGGCGTCATCGACGGCGCCCTGGCAGGGCTTGGGAGTCGCCCGCAGCAGGCCGTCGTGGCCCTCGCCGACGCAGCGCCGCTGCAGGAGCACGTCGCAACGATCGGCGTCGGTCCGCAGCGCCGCCGAAAAGCGGGAGATCGCGTCCTCTGGCGCGGCAGCGCGCAAGCCAGCGCGCTCGAGGGCGGCGCGGCTCAGGGGCATCGGCTCTGGCGCGAGGGCGTCGCGCTCCAGCCGGGCCTCGAGGTCGGCGAAGCGGCCGGCGGCCTCGGCCTCCAGGGCGGTGCGGCGGTCGACGACGAAGACGTCTGGGGCGCGCACGCAGGCGCCGGCCGAGGCGACGAGGCCAAGGACGACACCGACGCGCGCCCGAGCGGCAGCGCCAAGGCAGCGCCGGGCAAGGCGCCGCGCGGTGGCGACGGCGGGCGGTGGCGGGCTCACGGTGGTGGCTCTCCAAGCAGTGGCACGGCCCAGCGCGCCATCATCGGGCCGAGCGGTAGGCCTCGAATCTCATCGATGTGCACCAGTTCGGCAAGCCCGGCCAGCGCGATGTAGAGGTCCATGAAGCCGTGCCGGAAGCGCATCCGCACCTCGTCAGGGTGCCCGAGGGTGAGCAGCAGCCGGGCACGGTTGGCTTGGACGTCTTCGTGGTAGGGGTCGGCGAGGTCGAGCAGTCCACGCAGGTGGCCGGGCGTCGCCCGCAGCAGCTGGGCGCGACCCTCGATGGACAGCCGCCACGGACGGAGCACGATGGCGGCGTTGGCGTCGAAGCGACCGGGTTGATCGGGCAGGCGGAGGTCGGTGGCGTTGCCGCGCAGCGTCACCTGCGAGTCGGCGCCCTGCAGCTCGATCTGACAGCTCCCCGTCACTTGGCCGCCGAGCAGGCGGAGCTCCATCTGGTCGAGGCGCACGACGTCGCGGTCGATGCTGGCGTTGGCGGCGAGGGGGCCGAACCGGTGCTCGCGGAAGGTGAGCTCGCCGACCGAGAGGAAGTGCTCGCCGCCGACGAAGGGGTGGTGGTCGGCGAAGCGCCAGCGTGACCAGGCGCTGCGCTCACCGCCGCCGAGCGGCCTGACGCCGCGCTCATCGACGCGCACCACGAACGTCGTGGGCACGACGCCGCGCACCTCGCGCACCGCCAGCCCGAGCCGCGCGTGCTGGGCCGAGACGCCATCGAGCTGTGGGCGCAGGGCCACGGCGAAGGTGCGCAGGTCTCCCGACTCGATCTCAAAGGGCAGGCGCACACGCCCCGCGAGCTTGGCGCCGAAGGCCTCGCCGATGGCGTCGAGGTCCTGGCTCGCCTCGCCGCGCAGCGCGACGCCGCGGCTTCCCGGTACGCCGTCGTCACCGAGCGCGCCCAAGATGGCCTCCTCGCCGACGCGGTCGATGACGCCGTCGAGGCGCAGGCCGCTGCCGCCGCCCTTGTTCTGGGCCAACAGGCGCTCGATGCGGACGCGGCCATGGGCGTCGATCTCTGCGGTCAACGCGGCGCTGGCCTCCTCCACGGCGTAGAAGGGCAGCAGGTCTTGCCGCAGCGCGCCGAGCTGCGCCTTGGCGTCGATGTGGGCGCCGCGTAGGTCGGCCGCCAGCGGCGCCGAGATCTCGGCTTGGCCGCGCAGCTTGCGAAAGTCCAGGGCGTGGGCGCGGACCACGGCGCGCAGGCGCTCCAGGCTCCCCTCGACCTTGCCGTGGACCTGGCCGGCCCGCACCTCGAACTGGAGGCGGCCACGCGCTTCGGGCGCGTCGGCGTCGAAGCCAGCGAGGTGGCAACGCAGGTCGCGCACGCTGCCCGAGACGTCGGCCTCCAGGTGCCAGCGCCGGGGCGCGGCGACGAAGGCCAGCAGCGGCGTCGGGGCCCAGGTGTCTGGGGCGAAGAGCCGGACCACGCCCTTGGCGGTGGCGCCGATCCTGCCCAGCTCCAGGCACGGGGTCGGCGACGCCACACGACCCGCCAGCGCACCGACGGGGTGCAGCGTCGTCTCGGCCTCCAGCTGCCAAGGTTGGCCCTTGGTCAGCGCCAGCGTCGCCTCAAGCGCCGGTCTGCCGGCAGCGTCGAGGCGGACGTCGACGTCCAGGCCGAGCAGCGCCGCTCTTGCGCCGCCCGTCGCGCGGGTCGTCAGCACCGCCTGCAGGCCGATGGTAGGCAGCGCCGACGCGGCCACGCGGACGCCATCGAGCGTCAGGTTGACCCGCTGCGTCTGCCGCAGTCCGCTGCCCTCGCCCTCTGCCTCGACGAGCAGCTCGTGCAGGTTCACCCGCGCCGCGCCCTTGGTCCCGCTCAGCGCGCGTTGGCGCAGGCGGCTCTGGTGCTGCAGCCGCAGCGACTCCGCGGCCGGCCAATGGCCGTCGCCAAGCGCCGCCCGCAGCCAGGAGCGGTGCCCGGTGGCGCGGCCCCGGGTCGTGGCCGACAGCGTACCCGCCGCGCGCAGCTCGCGTGGCGCCAGCCCGAGGTCCGCCAGCAGGCGCCGCAGGGCAGCGACCTCCAGCTCCGCCTGCCAAGCGACGTGGTCGTCGATCGACAGCGACGCGCCAGCCTTGGCGCCGGGCGCCGTCAGCTCGCCGCGCAGCGTCACAGTCATGGCGTCCGGCGCGTCGGCGGCGACCGACAGCTGGCGCAAGCCGAGCGAGGCACGAAGCTCCCCCTCTGGCGCACCCCACACCGCGTCGCCGCCAGCCTCGCCGACCCCAGCGCCACGCGGATCGCACGCGGCTTGGCCGAGGCGCTGGACGTCCCCTTCGGCTTGGAGATCTGCGCTCGCCAGCGACAGCTGCGCGGTGGTCAGGTCGGCGCCGCGCGCGTGGAGGCCGACAAGCGTCGCCTCGGCCCGCAGGCGGCGCAGGCCAGCCGGCTCGCCGCGCACCGTCGCCCGCGGGCACAACGTCGCACCCGTGACTCGCAGGCGCTCCACGGCCAGCCGCGGCTCGCCCCCCGCCAGCCCAATCGTCGCCCCAGAGACCGCGAGCTGCCCGCTGGTGGCGGCGAGCTCTAGGCTCGTTACCACGCTCGACGCCCTTGAGGGCGCAGCGGCGCGCAGCGCCAACGCCTCTACACCACAGCCGACCTCGAGCCGACCGAGCGCCGCGGCGCCGGCCGTGACATCGACCGCCAGGTCCACGAGCTCGCAGCGGAGATCGGTCAAGGTCCCGGCGAGCGGCAGCGGCGCGCCCAGAGCGATCTGGCCGTCGAGGCCGCGCTGATTGAAGACGGCGAGGCGAGAGACCTGGACCTTGGCTGGGCCGGTCGGCCACGGCTGCGCCTCCGCTGCGCGGCTCGCCGCCGGCGCTCGGCCTGGCGCCACGGGCTCGGTCTGCGGGAGGCGGGCCATCCACCGCAGCCCCTCCTGCGCCTGCGCCACTTCGAGCTCCAGCGCGAGCGTTACGCGATCACGCCGGAGATGTTCCGGGACGGTCTCGCAA
>SXNM01000167.1 GCA_005777155.1 Pseudomonadota bacterium
GGCGACCTCGGCGTCGAGCTGCCGGCCGAAGAAGTACCGATCATCCAGCAGGAGCTCGTCGCCGCGGCCGTCTTGGCCAATCGGCCGGTCATCGTGGCCACGCAGATGCTGGAGTCCATGATCGAGGCGCCGCGACCGACGCGCGCCGAGGTCAGCGACGTGGCGTGGGCCGCGGCCTCTGGCGCCGACGCGGTGATGCTCTCAGCCGAGACCGCTGCAGGCCGCTACCCGGTGCTGGCGGTGCAGACCATGGACCGCGTGCTGCGGCTGGTAGAGGGCTGGCAGTGGCGACACGGCCAATTCCGCGGCCTGGAGCGGATGCGCGAGGACGGGCGCAACCCGGTCGATCGGGCGCTGTCGCGCGCCACGGCGGGCCTCTCGCGGGACCTGACCGTGCGGGCCATCATCGTCCCAACGGCGTCGGGCCGCACGGCCAAGGCGGTCAGCGCCCAGCGGCCGGCGTCCCCGGTCATCCCGCTGTGCACCAGCGTCGCCGTCTGGCGGCAGCTCGCGCTCTACTGGGGCTGCAGCCCGCGCCTCGTCGACCCGGAGACCCTGCGGCGACCGCCTGACGTCGCGCTCGGCATCGTCGACCAGATGGGCCTCGCGCCGGCTGGCAGCCACATCTTGCTGGTGTGGGATACCGCCTGGGGCCGCAACGGCTGGGCTCCGACCGTCAGCGTGCTCGAGGTGCCGCGGCATGGCAGAGAGGACGCCGACGACGACGAAGTCCTGTGAGCCCACCGCTGCGCCTGCCGCCGCGGCTACGCGCGCTCTGCGAACGGGTCGTCGGCTGCGAAGGGCTTGCCGACATCGCGTGCGACCACGCGCTGGTGGCCCAGGCGTGCTTGGCCGCGGGCCGAGCACAGCGAGCGATCGCCATCGACATCGCGGAAGGCCCGCTGCAGGCGACGCGGGCGCGGCTCGGCGATGACGCCCCGAGCGGCCTCGTGCTGCGCCGCGGCGACGGCTTCGCCCTGCGCAAGGGCGAGGCCGAGGTCGCGGTCGTCAGCGGCATCGGCGGCGCGCAGATGGCCATGTTGCTGCGCCGCGACCGGCCGCGGGAGCTCGGTGTCGAGCGCCTGCTGCTCCTGCCGCACAACCACGCCGCGGAGCTGAGGCACGCCCTGGCTGAGACCGGCTGGGCTGTGACCGCCGAGTGGCTGGTAGCGGAGCGGTCGCGTCTGTACCTCGGGCTGGAGGCGGTGCCAGGGGAGCGGAGGACGCTGACCGTGGCAGAGGCCGAGCTCGGCCGCTTGGCGCAGGACGCGGAGCCCGCGCTGTGGCGGCGCTGGCGGGCGGCGGAGCTAGCAAAAGAGGCGCGGGTCGCGGAGGCGCGGCGCGCAGCGGGGCGTTGAGCGCCCATGGAAGCCCAGCGGAGCGCTACTGGACCGTCAGCGTCGCCTTGCCCGTGATGCCGTCGCGGATCGCCTCTACGGCGGCGTTGCCCTTGGCGAGCGCTGTAGCGAGGCCCTTGCTGCCGAAGGCGTTGCTGATTCCGACGACGCCGGCCGGCTTGGTGAGCCAAGTCACGTAGGGCGTCACGTCGAGTTGGAGCCCGCCGGCGAAGGATCCCATCGCCAGCAGCTGCGCTGACTTGCCGACCGCGAGGCTGCTGGCGGCCGGCGACACGGCGATCGCCTGCAGCTTGGCGTCCGTGACGGTGATGGCTGCCTTGCCGACCTTGCCGAGGTAGCTGACGACGATCTCGGCGCTGCCTGCGGCCAACGGCGTGACCTGACCCTTGGCGCCGAGCGTCGAATTCACGGAAGCGATCGCGGTCTTGGACGACGACCACGAGGCGGACTGCGTCAGGTCCTGCGTCGTGAAGTCGGAGTAGATGCCCGTCGCCTTGAACACGGTCAGGTAGCCGACAGGCAACGTCGCGACGAAGGGCGTGACCTGGATCTCGGTGAGCGACGCCGGGTTGACGGTCAGCTTGGTCTTGCCGGTCTTGCCGGCCCAGGTGGCGGAGATCTCGGAGCTACCCGCCGTCAGCGCCTGGCACAGACCCTTGCCGAGGAAGCCGATGGTGTTGTCGATGGCGGCGACAGCCGGCGCCGAGCTCGCCCACGAGGCCAAGATGGTGATCTGCTGCACCGTGTTGTCGGTCATGACGGCGACGGCTTCAAATTTGAGCCAGCTGCCCGGCGCCACCGCTGGCGCTGCGGGCGTAATCTGGATCTCGGCGACCGTGGCGGCGGTGACGGTAATCAGCGCGGTCGCCTTCTTGCCGTTGTAGGAGGCGGTGATGGTAGCCTTGCCCTCCGCCAGGGTCTGGACAACGCCCGAGAGCGGTCCTGCGTCGATGACCGCCGCCACCTTGAGGTCGGAGCTGGTCAGGGTCGCCTGGCCCGTGACCGTCTGGCTTGTGCCGTCGCTATAGTACGCCGACACCTGCAGGGGCACGGGCACACCGGTGGCGACCGTGGCGGCGCCCGGCGCGATGGCGATCGACGACAGCTCAGCGGCCGAGACGTCGACGGCGACTGTCGCCACAAATCCCTGGAATGTCGCGGTTATCGTCGCTTTTCCCGGGCTCAGGCACTGCACCAACCCCTTCTGGCCCTGGCCGTTGAGGGCGGCGGCGACGGCCTGCGCCGAGCTCTGGTAGGTCACGAACTGGGTGATCGGCACGGAGCTGCCGTCGCTGTAGATCAGCGTCGCCTCGACCTGGCGATACTGCCCTGGCGCGCAGCTCTGTTGACCGGGGAACAGCGAGAGCGCTGTCGGCACCGCCGGCTTGACCACGATGGTCGCCTTGCCCGTGAAGCCCTGCGCCGTCGCCGAGATGGTGACGGTGCCTGGCGTCATCGCGATGACGCGGCCTTTGGGTTGCTGGCCGGGGCCACCGGGGCCACCGCCGCCGCCCTGGCCGCCGCCGCCGCCCTGGCCGCCGCCGCTGTTGCCGACGACCGCGATCTCGGTGTTTTCAGAGCTCCACTGGGCCTGAAAGGTGACGTTCTGCGAGCTGCCATCGGTGAAGATCGCCACCGCCTGCAGCTGCATCGGCGTGCCGGCGTTCATCTCCCAATAGGCCGGCGAGATCTGGATCGACATGACCTCGGGGTCGGTCACCGTCAACGTCGTGCTCACGGTCTTGCCGCCGAACGCTGCCGTGATCAAGGCTTTGCCTGCGTTTTTGGCCTGAGCCCGTCCCTTCTGGTTGCCGCCATTGTCCACGCTGGCGACCGCGACGTTGTCGCTGCTCCACTCGGACTGGAAGGTGACGTTCTGCGTGGCGAGGTTGCTGTAGACCGCGGTGACGAAGAACTGCAGCTGCTCGCCTGCCTTGCGCTGCGGGTTGATGGGCCCGATCTGCAGCGCTGTCAGGGTCGGCGCCTTCACCTCGACGACCGCCTTGGCGCTGACGGCGCCGAGGGTCGCCGTGACGGTGGTGCCGCCCTGCGCCTTGGCGGTGACAAGGCCCTGGCTGCCGGCGGCGTTCTGCACCTCAGCGACGGCGGTGTCGTCGCTCTTCCACACCGCAGACGCCGTGACCGTCACCTCGCTCTTGTCGGAGTAGGTGGCGACGGCCGCTAGGGCCTTCTGTCCGCCGACCTCTAGCGCGACCTTGTCGGGCACCACCTGGAGGGAGGTCAGCGCCGCCGCGCTCACCAGCAGCTCGACGCTGGCGATCTTGCCGTCTAGCGAGGCGGTGATGTTGGTCTTGCCAACGGCTAAAGCCGCCGCTTGGCCCGCGGTCTTGCCCGTCGACGACACGGTCGCGATCGCCGGCTGCGACGAGTCCCAGACCACCGCCGACGTCAGGTCTTGCACCGAGCCGTCGCTGAGCGTCCCAACCGCCGTCAACTGCACCGTGACGCCCTTGGGGACGCTTGGCTTGGCGGGCTCGATCGCCAGCGACTGCAGGTTGGCCTTGCTCACCGTCACCTTCGCCGTCACGGCCTGACCGCCGTAGGAGGCCATCACCAGCGCGGTGCCGGGGGCCGTGGCCGTGAGCTTGCCCTGACTTCCCGGGGCGTTGCTGATGCTGGCCACACCGGGCGGCGCCATCGACCAGGTGACCGCCAGGGTCAGGTCGGCGCTCTTGCCGTCGTCGAAGGTGCCGAGGGCGGTTAGCTGGGCGCTGCCGCCGGCGGCGAGAACGACCTCAGGCGGGTTGATCGCCAGCTTGGTCAGCTTGGGCGCCACGACGGTGATGATGCGCGCCGACTCCTGCCCAGCGTAGGCGGCGGAGACCACCGAGCTGCCAGCAGCCACGGCGGTGACGGTGCCGTCGGCGGAGATCTTCACCACCTCTGGAGAGGCGCTGCTCCAGTTGGCGGCAGAGGAGACGTCGCCCTTGCTGCCATCGTCGTAGCTGGCGATGGCGGTCATCTTGAGGCTAGCGCCAAGGGTCAGCGTTGGGTCGACGGGCTCCACCACCAGGTCGACCACCTTGGCGGTCAACACGGTCAACACGGCGCTGGCAGTGACGCCGCCAAGCTTGGCGGTGATGATCGCCTTGCCCGCGGCCTTGGCGCTGGCCAGCCCGCCGTTGACGACCTCAACCACGTCCGGCGTGTCGCTCGACCACGCCACCGCGAGGCCGAGGTTCTGCTGGCTGCCATCGGCGAAGGAGCCGACCGCGCCAAGCTGCAGCACCCCGCCGACCGCCAGCGTCGCTTCCGCCGGCTGGATCTCCAGGGACACCAGCGCCGATGGCACCACCGAGATCTTGCTCGTGGCGGTGTGGGGGCCGATGGTCGCGCGAATCTCCGCCACACCGGCCGCCAACGCGGTGACCTGGCCGCCCTTGGCGACGGCGGCCAAGCCTGGGGCCGTCGAGGACCACGTGGCGATGGCGCCGACCTCTTCGCTGCTGCCATCGGCGAACTTGGCGGTGAGCACCAACGTGGCCTGGCCGCCCACTGGCAGCGACAACGCGGCGGGCTCGAGCGTCAGCGCCACGATGTCGAGGTCACCACCGCCTGGCCCAGCGTCTTGATCGGTGCCGGTCTCGCTGTCCGCCGGCGCGGCGTCGGCGACCTCCTGGGGATCGACGTCGAGCAGCGGGCCGCCGTCGACGGAGCCGGCGTCCTGGCCAGCGCGACCACCGTCGATGGTGGCGTCTTGGGCGACGACCGCGCCGTCTTGGGCGACGACCGCGCCGTCTTGGGCCAGAGAGTCGACCCCAGCGACGGCGTCAGGCCCCAGCACCGCGTCGTCGTCGCCGAAGCAGCCCTGTAACGACAGGACCAAGACGGCCAGGCCGAACGCGCTTGCGGGCCGAATCCTCGGGCCGTGGTCGCGGAGTAGTCGATCGTTCATGGTTGCTCCTTGTTGCGCTGAGGGCGCGGTTCATCGGCAACTCCCATCTGCCGACACAGGATGCCGGACACCACGGTAGGCGTGAATGCCCTCCGCGACGGCCTCGTCTTGCAGCCGTGCATACTGCCTGCCGAGGCCTTCGCGCGATCGCCGCCGGTCGCGGCCGCCCTGCCCCAGAGCGATCGGCTGCGATCTCATGTCTTTCGGCTTCGAGAACCGACTCCATGTACGTTCTTCCCCCGGGCTGACGCCCTGCGGCGTCGAGGACATATCCGGCGACCCCCAAAGGGCCGTAAACGCAAGACGCAAAGGCCGATATCGATGATCATGGCGTACATCGCGGGAAATCAGCCGTTCCGCGCCCTTGCGATCTACGTTCGATCGGATCTACAGGCCAGGATCCGCGCCACGCTCTCACGAACGGCGCCTGGGAGGCCAGCGCATGGCGGATCTGAACAATAGCAGCGGTTTCATTCACTTTCTGGGGGGGCGCGGCGTATACAATTCGCCACAACTGCGCGGCTGGGCACGGACCCTCTTGCCCCTCATCGCGCTCGGCGTCGTGGCGCCAGTGACTGCGTGGTCTGAGCCGCTGACACCGCCCCCGACTGACGGCGAGCTCATCCACCAGGCGCTGCACCGCTGCCGCAGCGTGTCGAAGGCGCGGCGCGAGGCCATCGACAGCGGGCTGCTGCAGAAGCTGCTCGACCTGGAGCGCGCGCATGGGGTGCCCGAGGCATATCGAGGCCTGACTTTGGCTAAGGCCTGCATCGAGTCGGGCTTCTCTGCCAACAGCCGCGGTGACTGCAAGGACGGGCACTGCCGGGCCGTCGGCATGGTGCAGCTCTGGCCGTGGACGGAGCGCTTCGGCGTCAACCGCCGGGATCCAGTGGCGAGCGTCCGTTTCTTGCTCAAGCGCACGGCGATCGGTATGCGCGGCGGCCGCATGGAGAAGATCTGCGGTCAGCAGGCGCAGGGCGACCTCGACGCGTTCCGCGTGGCGTGGCTCCGCATCAACCGTGGCCCCCTGCAAGGCGGTCGCCCGCGCTGCCTGGGGATGCCGAAGGATCTCACGCGGCTCCAGCTCTGGCACCAGATGGTAGCGCGCGACCGGGCCGCTCGTGCCGTGACGGACGCCGCCGCCGGCGCGCCCGCCAGCCTGGCGCCGACGACCGCGACCCTGGCCGCGACGCAGTCCCCGGCAGTCGAGACGCCGAAGTCGAGCGCGCAGCCGGGCGGCGCCGCCGAAGCGCGCGCTCCGACGGGGCCATAGCGGCGAGCTCTGCCAGCCTCACGCGCGCCATGCCCGAGGCCAAGTTGCTTGCTCAACCGTGCTCCCGGTCCTAGCTTGCACCGCGGAGGAGGCCAGCAGGATGACGGCGCGGCTACACCCCGAGGTCGAACCCTACGCCTCGGGCCTGCTGATGGTCTCGGGGCAGCATCGACTGTACTGGGAACAGGTCGGTAACCCGCGCGGCGAGCCTGTGCTGTTTCTGCATGGCGGCCCGGGCGGCGGCTGCTCGCCGTGGAATCGCCGTCTCTTCGACCCGCAGCTCGATCGCGCGGTGCTGTTCGATCAGCGCGGTTGCGGTCGCAGCACACCGCACGCCAGCCTGCGCGAGAACACGACCTGGCACCTGTGCGCCGACATCGAGCGCCTACGCCAACACCTCGGCATTGAGCGCTGGCTGGTCTTTGGCGGCTCTTGGGGCAGCACCTTGGCGCTGGCCTACGCCGAGCAGCACCCAGAGCGGGTCGCCGGCCTCATCCTCCGCGGCGTGTTCTGCGCCACGCGCGACGAGGTGCGCTGGTTCTATCAGGACGGAACCCGTCACCTGTTCCCCGACGCCTACGAGGCCTTCGTCGAGCCGCTGACCGCTGCCGAGCGCGGCGACGTCCTCACGGCATACCACCGGCGCCTGACCCGCGGCCCGCGCCGAGACCAGGTGCAGGCGGCGCGCAACTGGACGATGTGGGAGGTCGCCACGTCGCGGCTACGACCCGAGGCGGTCGGCTCTGCGTTCTCCGACGGCCTCGCTCTGCAGCTGGCGCGCATCGAAGCGCACTACTTCGTCCACGACAGCTGGCTGCGACCAGACCAGCTCATCGAAGACGCCGGCCGAATCGCCCACCTGCCCTGCCACATCGTGCAGGGTCGCTATGACGCCATCTGCCCGCCATCGACCGCCTGGCGCTTGCACCGCGCGCTGCCGGGGAGCGAGCTGACGCTCGTCGATGACGCCGGCCACGCTGCGCTGGAACCCGGCACCCTCTACGGCCTGCTCGTCGCCCTAGCCGCCTTGCGCGGCTGGTCCACCCGCCCTTCGCCGGCGTCTCGGCCATGAGAGGCGCGCCTTGCGAGCTGCGCCACGGGGCTCTGTGGGCCGCCGTGGCCTGGGCTGGGCTCGCCCTCGGCGCCGCCTGCGCCAGCGACTCCGAGGTCGGCTGTGGCGATGGCCAACGGCGGGCGGCCGTCGAGGCTGTGAGCGCCGCGGGCAGCGGTGGTAGCTTCGCCTTCACGGTCCAGGTCCGCGCCGACGACCGCGGCTGCGGCTGCCAAGCGGATTACTGGGAGGTCGTCGGCATCGACGGCGTCCTGCTACAGCGCCACCTGCTGCCGGTCCGCGACGCGCCGGCCAAGACCTCAACGACGACGGGTCCAACTCTTACACTGTCGGAGGATCTCTACGTTGTGGTCCGTGCCCACATGCGCGGCGGCGCCGGCGATGGTGTAGAGGCGATGCGCGGCTCGGTGCGCGATGGCTTCGTCGTCTACGACGCCAGCGGCTTCGGCCTTGGCCTCGCCGGCCAAGGACCGCGACCGCCTGCCTGCGACTGAAGGCTCAGACCGCTGAGATCTCGTCGTGGATGACGTCGATCCACAGGCGCGACTCCGTCAGCGGCCCGCGCTCGCGATCGATGTGGCAGGCGGCCAGCAGCGCCGCCGCACCTTGTTGAGCGTCTCTGGGGCTCGCGGCATGAACAAAGGCCAGCGGTTCGCCGCGGCGGACGGCGTCGCCCGGCTTGCAGCAGAGTACAAAGCCGACGCGCGGATCGATGGCGTCCTCTTTGCGCAGGCGACCGGCGCCCAGGCGCAGCGCCGCGACCGCCACCGCATAGGCGTCGATGGCGACCAGCAGGCCATCATGGGGCGCTAGCACCGCCTGCACCTCGGGCGCGCCGGGCAAGCGCCCAGGATCGTCGACCACGCGCGGATCGCCGCCGTGCGCGGCCACGACGAGGCGGAAGCGTTCGGCGGCGCTGCCGTCGTCGAGGGCGCGCGCGATCATGGCCTCGCCGGCAGGTAAATCCTCGACCTTGCCGCCGAGCCGCAGCATCTCGCCGCCGAGCCGGCAGACCAACGCCCGGGTGTCCGCCGGGCCCTGGCCGTGCAAGATGGCGATCGACTCAGCGATCTCCAAGGCGTTGCCGATATGGGTTCCGAGAGGTCGATCCATCGACGTCAGGAAGGCCGTCACTCGCCGCCCCAGCGCCGCGCCCGCCTTGACCATCGCATGCGCCAGTCGCCGGGCGTCGGCCTCGTTTTTCATGAAGGCGCCGTTGCCAACCTTGACGTCCAGCCCCAGCGCGCCGGCGCCCTCGGCCAACTTCTTGCTCATGATCGAGGCGACGATGAGCGGAATCGACTCGACCGTGCCTGTCACGTCGCGCAGCGCGTAGAGCCGCCGATCAGCCGGCGCGATCTCCTCGGTCTGGCCGATGAGCGAGACCCCAATGCGGCCGACAATCGCTCGGAATTCCTGCAAGGAGAGGCGAGTCTGAAAGCCGCCGACGGCGCCATCGAGGCCGCGTCCTGGGATCGACTCCAGCTTGTCGAGCGTGCCACCAGTGTGGCCGAGGCCACGGCCCGAGATCATCGGCACCGCCACGCCGCAGGCCGCGACCGCCGGCGCGAGCGGGATGCTGACCTTGTCTCCGACCCCACCTGTGCTGTGCTTGTCTGCTGTCGGCCGGTCGAGGTGGCTCCAGTCGAGCACCGCCCCGCTGTGCAGCATCGCGTGCAGCAGCGCTGCGGTCTCGCCCTCATCGAGGCCGCGGATGGCCACCGCCATGGCGAACGCTGCCATCTGGTAGTCCGGCACGCTGCCGTCGGTGTAGCCGCGGACCAGCGCGCCGATCTCTTCGGCATCAAGGCGCAACCCGTCGCGCTTGCGAGCGAGCAGGTCGTAGGTGAAGAGCACAGCACCTCCAAGCTCTGGGAGTTTCGCGCGCGGTCGCGGTCAGCGCCGGCGCCTCGCGATGGTGGCATGCCCCCGCCGGGGTGGCAAAATAGGCGGCGCCCATCGCGACTGGAAGCGGCTGTCCCCCTGCCGCGGCAGCGCAGCGGCGAACCCCGACTGACGGCAGCCGGCGCACGCTCCGCCGAGCGCCGCTCCCTGTCTGGCTCCGTGGGCGCCGACGTGGGCCGAGCGCAGGCTCGGGAAGGCGGGAAAGAAGCACTTCTCCGGTCAGGGCCGCCGAGTCTGCAAAGACAGAGGCGAGGGACGCGGCCAACGGTCACCGGAAGCGCCTCAAGGCTGCCCAGTCCTGCCTGGCGGCGACCTGATGGCGGCGAGTCCCCTGGACTTGCGGCGTGGCTGCGCTTAGGTCTGGCCCTGCCCTGAAGCTGAGTTCGGCCATCGACGGCGGCGAGTTGGAGCCGCCTCCCCCCTACAGGAGCAGGTGACAGCGGCGCCCCGCCGTGTCAGCCTCCAGGCGCTTGGGGCGGCCAGTGCCGTGGGCCGCGCGGGGGTTGGCGATGGCTGGCAGTCGAGGTCAGAGCGCAGGCAACGCAGAGGAGGCGCCTTTGTCGAGCGCCGTGACGCGGGGCGTACAGGTCGACGTGCGTGTCCGCTTTGTGCCTCAGCGCAGCGCGCCTCCGCACGCTTGGTTCTTCGCCTACGAGGTGACCATCTGCAACCTCGGCGCCACACCGGTGCGCCTGCTGGCCCGCCACTGGATCATCACCAATGGCCACAGCCGGGTCGAAGAGGTGCGCGGACCGGGCGTGGTGGGCGAGCAGCCCCTGTTAGCACCGGGAGAGGTCTTTCGCTACGCCTCGGCGTGCCCGCTCGATACGCCGACCGGCACCATGCGCGGCAGCTACACCATGGTGCCGGAGGGCGGCAGCACGTTCGAGGCGGAGATCGCCGAATTCCCGTTGTTTGACCCCGAGATGGTCAACTGACGCCCGCCCAGCTTCGCCGCCTGTCAGCCGATGCCGGCCTTCGCTGCGGCGTGGCCGCCGCAGCGAAGGCCGGCGCGACGTCGCAGGCCGCGCCTGATCGAGGGAGCCGATGAACATCGCAGCCGAAGACCTCCGGCGGCTCGTCGTCCGCGTCGCCGTCGTCACCCTGGCGCTGCGGGCCGTGTCGATGTTCTCGGTCGATCCGATGGCGCGGGAGGTCGCGCGCATGCTGCCGCCGGCCGAGGTCGGCGCCGCGGTGGAGGGTGCCCACGCCTGGACGCTCGGCTGGGCGACCGTAATGCAGGGCCTGGCGCCGACGACCCGCCTGCCGGCGGTCCTCGCCGACGTCGCGCTGGTGCTGCTCTGCGTCGCCTATGCCCGCGGGGCTGGGTGGGGGACGATCGCCGGGCTGCTGGCGGCCGCAGTGGCAGCGATGGCGCCACTCGGGCTCGGGCTCGGCTGGCGCGCTGACGCCAACCCGGCGCCTGTGCTGGTGATGCTCGCGCTCTGGCAGCTTCGCCTCGGCCTGCGCCGCGGGGAGCTGCGCCGCTGTCTGCTCGCTACGCTGCCCTTGGTGCCGGCGGTCTGGTTGACTCCAGCGAGCCTGGTCGTGCTGCCCGGGATGCTGTGGCTGGCCACGCGCTCGGTGACGCTGAGCGAGGTGCGGCTGGGCGCCGGCGTAGCGGCCACGGTCGCCAGCGCCGCCGGTCTGCTGGCGCGACTGCTGCAACCAGGCGAGCTGCTGCCACTGGCCGAGCCGCAGTGGAACTTGCTCGGGAGCGCACCCGTGGGCAGCGGTGACCCGCTGGAGGCCATCGTCGCCGCTGCGGGCGCGCTGTCCGTGAGCGGTCCTTCAGGCTCGCTCGCCGCCGCCGCCGAGCTGGCGCCGGCGCCGATGTGGCGGGCCGTCGTCGGGACGCTGCTCTGGCTCGTCGCGGCGCTCGGCTACCACCGCGGCCTGGTGCGTGAAGATGTGCCTCAGGCGACCCCAGGCGCGCCAGCCGGCCTCGGCGGCTTTCGCACGCTCGGCGTCGCGGTGGCTGCGGCGCCGCGACGCCTCGGTGAGCGCGACGCGCTGCCGCTCCTGCTTCCCGGCCTGCTGGCGCTGGCCTGGGTCGCCGTCGGCGCCGGTGACGGCCCCCTCGCCACCGCCGCCCGTGCTGGCGCCGTCGACGCCATCGCGGTGGCGCGGGCGCCGATGGCGCTGTTGCTGGGCGCCGGTCTGGCCGCCTTTGGCCTACGCCCGGCCCTGCTGCAGCAAGGCGACGAGCGGGCGGGCGGGCGGGCGGCCGTGGTGCGTCTGGTCGCGCTAACCCTCGTCGTCTTCGGCGTCGGCGGCGCGGCGCTCGTCGATGACGCTACGGCCATCAGCAACACGGCGCCGCGCAAGGTGGCGCGCCAGGTGGCAGAGGAGATGGCGCTGCGCGGCCAAGCGCTGCTGGTCGGCCCCGCCGGCCTGCGCCTGCGCTGGAAGCTGGCCGGCGGGGGTCCAAGCAACCGCATCGCGCTGCTGCCGACGCGCGATGGTGACGCCCAACCTGCAGAGAGCCAAGACGAGGCGGTCGGTAGTCGAACGGCATGGGGGCGCGCGCTCAGCGTCGCGCTCAGCGCAAAGCCGCCGACGCTGGTCATCGCCGGTGACCTCGCGGCCGTCGGCGGCGAAGGGTCGCCGCCGACGGCCATCGCGGCGCTGGAGGAGACGCTGCGCGCAGCCGGCTATGAGCCCCGGCAAGACGGCCACTGGCTCTACGCCGACCTCGCGGTCCGCAGCTACGAGCGCGGCGGGCGCGCCGATCGCGCCACGGTGCGTCCCCAGCTGGCGCCCGGCGTCGCGCCGTGACCGAGCTCGGACCGGCCTCCCCGGAGGAGGCCGAGGTCGCCTCGCCGACACTAGCCATCGCGCCCTGGACCGTGGCGCTCGAGGAGCTGCGCCGCGGTCGCGACGACTTCGAGGCGCGCGTCGACCAGCGCACGATGATCGAGGCCGTGGCGACCGCGCTGCAGGCCGGCGACGACCTGGTCGTCGAGGCCGGGACCGGCACCGGCAAGACGCTCGGCTACCTGCTGCCGCTGCTCGGGGCTGGACACCGCGCGGTGATCAGCACGGCGACCCGCCAGCTCCAGGCGCAGGTCCTGGAGTCCGACCTGCCCGCGGCAATGCGGGCGACCGGCTCGCGGGCGGTGGTGGCCGTGCTCAAGGGCCGCGCCAACTACCTGTGCCATGACCGCGTGCACCGCCTGGCTTCGGGTGCCCTCTCGGCGCGGCGCGGCGGCACATTTGTGCAGGACCGGGTGATCAAGGCCCTGGCCACCTCGCCAGACGGCGACATCGCGGCCATCGAGGGGGTGGCAGAGGACGACGCCATCTGGCCGGACGTCACCAGCACGAGCGAGAGCTGCCTCGGTTCAGACTGTCATTTCGTCCGCGACTGCTTCGTCTTACGCGCCCGGCGTGCGGCGCTGGAGGCCGACGTCGTCGTCGTCAACCACCACGTCCTGCTCGCCGACTATGCCCTGCGGGAGCGGTGGGAGGGCGCCGGGTTGCTACCGTCGACGGACGCCATCGTCATCGACGAGGCGCACGCGCTTGAGGATGTCGTCGCCCACTTCTTTGGCCGAACGGTCAGCAGTCGGCGTCTCGACCGCCTGGTGGAGGACCTCAGCGCCGGGCTCGACGCCGTTCGGGCGCCGCCGACCGACGACGCGCGTCTGGCGGTCGGCGCGCTGCAGTCGAGCGGCGCCGCGCTCTTTCTTGCCGCGCGCGGCCTGCCAGCGCCGCAGCGGATCGATGACGACTGCGTGGGGCAGCTGCGGCCGGCGCGCGAGGCGATGATCGAGGCGCTCGGTCGGCTCTGGGTGGCGCTGGCGGGCCACATCGCGATGCAACCGACGCTCGCCAAGCTGCGCGAGGCCGTCGTCGCCCTAGAGGCCGACCTGCTGGAGGTCGTCGGCGATCGCGGTGATCCGGGCGCCGTCGTGCGCTGGGTCGAGGCGCGGGAGCGGTCGGTCGCGCTGCGTAGCCAGCCGGTGCGTGTGGCGCCCATCTTGCAGCGCACGCTGCTGGCCGAGCCCGCGCCGCGCCTCTTCTGCTCCGCGACGTTGGCCGTCGGCGCTGACTTCGGTCCCTTCCTCAGCCAGCTCGGGCTGCCGCCGGCGGTGACGACGCTGCGGCTGGAGGGTCCGTTCGACTACCCTAGCCAGGCCATGCTCTACATCGCTGACCAGCTGCCCGATCCCTTCGCGCCGGGCCGCGACGCCGCGGTGGCGGAGGCCATCGCCGGCTTGGTCGCCTGCTCCGGTGGCGGAGCCTTCGCGCTGTTCTCCAGCCACCGCGGTCTACAAGACGCCTGGCAGCGCCTTTACGGGCGCCTTGGGGTGCCGATGTTGCGCCAGGGCGAGATGGGGCGGCAGGCGCTGCTCGAGCGTTTTCGGCAAGAGCAGCCGGCGGTCCTGTTCGCGACGATGGGCTTCTGGCAAGGCGTGGACGTTCCGGGCGACGCGCTGCGGCTGGTCATCCTCGACAAGATCCCCTTTCCGCCGCCGGACGACCCGGTGTTCGCCGCCCGCGCCTCGGCCATCGACAGCGAGGGCGGGCGCTCGTTCGCGCAGCTCAGCATCCCGGCGGCGGCCACGGCGCTGCGCCAGGGCTTCGGGCGCCTCATCCGCCGCGGCGACGATCGGGGGGTTGTCGCGATCCTCGACCCGCGCCTCCACCACAAGCCCTATGGGCGCCGGCTGGTCTCAGCCCTGCCGCCGGCCCGCCGGGCGCGCTCCATGGCAGAGGTGGCCGCCTTCTTCAGCGCGGGCACAGCCACAGAGTAGCGCTCCTGGAGACGCGACCAGCGGTGACGGGCCTCGTCGCGAGCCGTCTGTTCTCTTGGGGCTCGGCGCCTCCTTGCCGAAAAGCGTGTCATTTTCGACTGCCCCCCGGTCAACGCCGCGGCCGGCTCGGCGCCCACCGCGCCTAAGCGGCCGCGGCGCTCGACCAGCGCAGTCGAAGGTCAGCCCGCTCGGCCTGCCGTGCGGCAAGCGACGCCGACGTCACCCACCCGACGACGCCGCGCCCAGGCGACCGCGGCCAGCAGCCCAACCGGGCAGCCGCAGCACCATACGCGCCCCGCCGCTCGGCGCCGCCTCGACGCGCACGCTGCCGGCATGGCCGCGGGCGGTCTCTCGCACGACCGCCAGGCCGACGCCTGTGCCGGCTGGCTTGGTGGTGAAGAAGGGCTCAAACACGCGCTCGCGCGCCGAGGCGTCGATCCCTGGTCCGTCGTCCTCCACGGCGAGGATGACCTCGCTCGGGGCGTTGCCGCCGTCGACAGCGGCAGGGTCGGGGCCATGCGCGACGGAGACGCGGACCTCGCCGCCTTCTGGCATCGCCTCCCAGGCGTTGCGCAACAGGTTCCAGACCGCTGATCGCAGCGGCCCCTCTTGGCCCTCGACCAGGCAGTCGGGCTCGATGTGCAGTCGCACCCGCACGCCGCGCTGCGCCAACTCGGTGGCCGAGAAGTCGGTGACGCGCCCCACGAGCTCGCCGAGATCGAGCGGCCTGTGGCCATCGTCGGGCGGCCGTGCGTGCTTGAGGTAGCGCTCGGTGATGCCGCGGAGACGCTCAATCTCGGCGCCGATCGCCGCGATCAACGCCGCCGCCTCTGCGGGATCGCCCGTGGCGCCGGCGCGAAGCTCATCGCCCAGCATCTCCGCGTTGAGGCCGATCGACGACAGCGGGTTGCGGACCTCGTGGGCCATGCGCGCGGCCAACTGGCCGACCGTCGCCAGCTGCTCGGCGCGCGCGAGCTCAGCACGGGCGGTGGCGATCTGCTGCTCTCGCGCCTGCAGCGCGTCGGCCATGCGGTTGGTCTCCTCCGCCAAGGTGCGGATCTCCGTCGCGCCGTCCAGGGCGGCGCGGGCGCTGCGATCGCCGGCGGTAAATCGCCGCAACACCTCCGCCAGCGCGGCCATGGGCCGCAGCGTCGCCAGCATCCAGAGCAAGACGACGATGCTCGCCAGCAAGGCCAGCCCCGAGCTGACCAGAACTACCACGACCAGCAGGCGCTCGCTGTGCTCGGCGGCCGTAAAGCGCTCCTGCAGCGCCGCTTGCAGCTGCGACTCGGCGTCGCCGATGGCGCCGTGGGCACGACGGACGATCCGGCGCGCCTCGACCACCAGCCGGGCGGCGTCCGCGGCGCGCTTGTCGGCGACGGCGCGCTCCAGCCCGACCACCAGTCGGTCGAACGCCTCTGCGTCGTCGGTCGGCGTCGTCGCCTGCGGCAGCAGCGCCAAAAGCCGGGGGTCATTTCCGATGCGCCGGGCCGAGTCGGCGCCCCTGCGCAGCGCGTCGAGCCCGACGCCGACCGCCGGCAATGGCCCTGGACCGGTCACCAACAAGCGCGCGAGCCGCGGTGGCCGATCGCCGGCGCGCAAAGCCTCGACTTGCTCGCCGATGCGCTGCAGGCGCTGAAAGGGCCGGGCGTTCGGCAGAAACCGCGCCACCCACTCGAGGTCGTGCGGCGCGGCGCGGGCCAGCGCCTCGTCAAAGCCGCGCAGCTCCAGGCCGTGGTCACGCAGGGTGCCGAGCAACGGCAGCGCGCGCGTGCGCAACAGCCCAAGCTCGTGGCGCAAGGTGACGACCGCGGCGGCGCCATAGAGGGCGGTGGCGGCAAAGCACGTGACGACCGCAGCGAAGCCGAGGAAAATGCGCGTCGACAGCGAGAGTCGCATGGCCCACCCAGCCCCGGCCATGGCGGCCGCCCGGGAATCGTCCGTCGGCGTCCTGCGTTGTGCAAGGTGTGCGGCGACCAGGCGCCGATCGCAAGGGGGGCTCCATGACGCGCAGACTCACGATTTGGCAACAGAAGGCACAGCTGGTGGCGCCGGCGCTGGCGACCCTGGCCTGGCTCGGCGCCGTCGCACCGGGTCTAGCGAGCGCCCGCGCCGCCACGGCCCTCGACGCCACCGCATTCTCAGATGTGGCCGAGCGCTCGGTGCGGTCGGTCGTCAATGTCGCTACGACGCGGAGGCTGTCGAACCGCCAAGAGCAGATGTTACCGCCCTGGTTTCGCGGCCGCGGCAGCGTCGAACGTCCAGCATCGCTCGGCTCGGGAGTCATCGTCAGCCGCGACGGCCTGGTCCTGACCAACAACCACGTCGTCGAGCAGGCGCACGGTATCGAGCTGACCCTGCACGATGGGCGCAAGCTGGAGGCGCGGCTGGTCGGCCGGGATCCACAGTCAGACGTCGCGGTGCTCCGCATCCTACGCCCGCCAGCGGACCTGGAGCCGATGCCGATCGCCGACAGCAGCAAGATCCGTCTCGGTGAGATCGTGCTGGCGATCGGCAGCCCGTTTGGCCTCGCGCAGACCGTGACCCTCGGCATCATCTCCGCCAAGGGGCGCGCCAACGTCGGCATCGTCGACTACGAAGACTTCATTCAGACCGACGCCAGCATCAACCCCGGCAACTCGGGTGGCGCCCTCGTCAGCGCCACCGGCGAGCTGGTCGGAATCAACACGGCCATCGCTTCCCGCACGGGCGGCAGCCAAGGCGTCGGCTTTGCCATCCCAGCCAATATGGCAATCACCATCCTCCGCAGCCTGGTCGACAAGGGCACCGTCGAGCGCGGCTGGCTCGGCGTACGCATCCAGGACCTCGAGGCCCGCGACGCGGTCGCCCTCGGCCTCAGCGACCGACCAGGCGTGCGCATCGCCGACGTCGAGCCCGGCAGCCCCGCCGCGGGCGCTGGCCTGCGCGCCGGCGATGTGGTCCTCGCCGTCGACGGCGCGGCGATGAGCGACGCGGCGCGGTTGCGGGTCAAGGTCGCCGGCCTGCAGCCCGGATCTGTGGCTCGCTTCGACCTCTGGCGCGGCAGGCAGGCGGTGGCGATCCCGGTGCGCCTCGGTCGAGCCCCATCGCTCGCCGTCTCTGGCGACCGGGAGCGCTAGAGGAGCGAACACTGATCGCGGGCCGATGCCCCAGCCGTCTGTGGTTGAGGGGCACAGCGGCCGCTAGCCGGAGACTGTCCCCTCTTCCAGCCTCCCCGACCGAGCGCGCGCCCACAGCGCCCACAGCGTCCAATTGTCAGCGTCTCTCGCGCCGGGACGAGTCATTGCAGCGCCGGCGGTCCCGCTGGCGGTCGGCGCCCAATCGCGCGATGCTGTCGCCTGGGCCGACATCAGGCCAGAGCAGGCGCGTGGCCGCAGCATCGCGCCCCAGGGAGCCTCGATGGCCGCCCACCTCACCGGCTGGATGATCCGCCTCGCCATCGTGCTCTTGCAGGGCGTCGCTTGGCTCGACCGCGTCCTGCAGCCGAACCGTGCGTTTCCCCGCGACCTGCCACAGCTGCTCGCCCGCCGCGCTTGGCTTGAGGCGGTCCTCCGGCGGGGGGGCCTCCTGGCCGAGGGCGAACAGCTCGTCGCCGTCTCGGGCCGCCAGATCAAGCAGCAAGAGGCCTTTCGCTCCACCGTCGCCGCCGTCGACTGCGAGGCGCGCACCGCCGACGGCCTGTCTCGCAACATCTCTATATTTGCTAAACTATCACCTGTTGCGACGTCACTGATGGAGCACGCTGTCTACATCCTGCAGGAGAACGCGGCCAAGGAGACCACCGTCTACCAGACGCTGGCCCGGGCGCCAGGCTTCCCGGCGGCGCGCGCCTACCACGTCGACGTTCATCGGCCGAGCGGCGGATTCTGCCTGTTGCTCGAGCGGCTGGAGGCGCGCGAAGTTCCCGAGCACGAGGGCTGCCCGCCGGAGTTGGCAGAGGTCGCCATCGACGCCTTCGCGGCGCTGCACGCTCGGCATTGGGGCGACGAGACCACCGCCGCGCGCGATCTGCGGCGGACGCCACCAGCGGTCGTCGACTGGCTGTCCCGGCAGCTACAAGGCCCCGACGCTGCGCTCTTTGGCGCGATGCTGCGCCGGGCCTGGGCGGCTGACGCCTCGGCGCCTGTCGCCATCCAGCACGCCGACGCCCGGGTCGGCAACCTGCTCTTCGTCGCCGACCACAGCCCGTCGGCGCACCCGTGCGGTCGCCGGGCCGTCTTCATCGACTGGCAAGCGGCGCGCCGCGGTAAGGCGGTGTTTGACGTCGCCTATTTCCTCGTGCTCTCACTGGAGCCTGAGGTGCGCCGACGCCACGGCCTCGCTCTGCTGGAGCGCTATCATCGCGCCCTGCAAGCCAACGGTATCGCCGACTATCCGCTGGCGACCCTGCTCTCAGACGCCCGGATGGCCGTCCTGCTCGTCCTTGGCTTCGTGACGCTGCCGCTGATGAGCGCCGAGGCCAGCACGACGCAGGCCAACCAAGCGGGCATCGGCGCCCTTGGCACGGCCTGGGCCCGGCGCATGGTGGCGGTGGTGGAGGAGCTCGACCTCGAGGAGGCTGGGGCGCGCTGCGGTATCGACGGCGTAGCGCTGGGCGCCGCCTTCCGGCGCAGCAATGACGGCGCCGTGCGCGACTTTCCGGTCGCTGCCGTCGATCGGGCCGCCGCCCAGGCCTTCGTCGCCACCCATGGGGCGGGGCTCTTTCGCACCTGGTCGCACAGGACAGGCGTCTGAACAGGACGCTTATTCTTCTGTCAGGCGACATTAGCTGCAAGACGTTTTAGAACACTCGAGGCGCCTCGCAGCGAGATCCCGTCACCCCGCCGGTCCGCCGCGGCCGCTCTCTTGCTCCATCCGCAGCTTCACGCCCGGAGCGACGCTCTCGGTGACCCAGGCGTTGCCGCCGATCACCGCGCCGCGACCGATGACGGTGTCGCCGCCCAGGATCGTCGCGTTGGCGTAGATGACGACGCCGTCTTCGAGCGTCGGGTGCCGCTTGCCGCTCAGCTGGCCCCTGCCCAAGCTGCGGGCGCCGAGCGTGACGCCCTGGTACAATCGCACGCCGCGACCGATGACCGCTGTCTCGCCGACGACGACGCCGGTGCCGTGATCGATGAAGAGGCCATCGGCGATCGTCGCGCCTGGGTGGAGGTCAATGCCGCTGCGGGCATGCGCCTGCTCGGTCAACATCCGCGCGCACAAGATCGCGCCGGCGCGCCAGAGCCGATTGGCGAGGCGCCACGCCGTCAGCGCCCCAAAACCGGGATAGCAGAGCACGACCTCGGCGCGGCTGCGGGCCGCCGGGTCGCCGTCGAGCGCCGCCTGCAGGTCAGCTTCAAGCGCCGCGCGCAGCTCCGGGATGTTGGCGATGATGATTTCAGCGACGTAACAGCCAAATTGGCGAGCGCTTTCAAGCTCATCCTCGCGCACTGGGCCTGTCGCTGCCGGGCCCTCTTTGTCAGGGCGAGACAGACGCTCGGTCAGCACGAGCTGGCTGAGCTCGTGGCGCAGGCCGGACATGGCCTCGACGATGGTGTCGACGGTCGGCGCGCTCCCGGTCCAGATCTCAGGGTAGATGACGCGCCGGAAGCTCTCGAGGAGCTGCGCGACACGGACCGGGTCGGGCAACGGGCGGCGACAAGGCAGCTGGCCGACTCCGGCCCGCGCTGCCAGCCAGCGACCGATCTCGGTGTCCTGCGCTGCCAACTCGTGGGGCGGAGCCGGGGAGAACTCGCTCATGCGAGGTAGCGCTCGCCGGAGTCGCAGAGGAAGGTGACGAGGGTGGCGCCGGCCACGGCCTGCAGCGCCAGCTGTCGCGCCACGTAGACATTGGCGCCTGAGGAGGGCCCGACCAGCAGCCCGGCGGTCAGCGCCAACTCTTTGGCCACCGCCAGCGCGTCTTCGTCCTGCACCGGGATGACGGCGTCGATGGCGGCGTGGTCGACGAGGTTTGGCACGAAACCGGCGCCGATGCCCTGGATGGCATGCGGTCGGTAGGGCTCGCCGCGAAACGCCGCGGCCCGCGCCGGTTCGACGCCGATGACGCGCACGCCAGGCACCTCAGCCTTGAGCACGCGGCCGCAGCCGGTGATGGTGCCGCCGGTGCCCACACCAGCGATCAGCACGTCGATGCGGCCGTCGCAGGCGGCGATCAGCTCACGAGCAGTGGTCGCCTCATGCGCCGCGGGGTTGTCGAGGTTGTCGAATTGCCGCGTCAAGAAGGCCGCCCGACCCGTCGCTGCCAGCACCTCCGCCGCCACCGCCTGGGCTCGCTGCAGGGCGCCGCGGATGCCGTCCTCTTTGCGGGTCAGCTCCACGCGGGCGCCGTACGCCGCCATCAGATAGCGACGCTCGACGCTCATGTCCTCCGGCATTACGATGACGCACAGGTAGCCGCGCGCGGCGGCCAACATGGCCAGGGCGATGCCGGTATTGCCCGACGAGGCCTCGATCACCGTGTCGCCGCGCCGCAGCTCACCGCGCGCCGCCGCGGCGTCGAGCATGGAGAGGACTGGCCGGTCTTTGATGCTGCCGCCAGGGTTGAGAAATTCCAGCTTGGCCAAAATCTGAACCCCCGGCGCGCAGCCAGCTGGGCTCGGCAGGCGCAGCAGGGGGGTGCGGCCGATGACCTCGTCGATGGCGTCGACGATTGCAGGGGAGGCGATCGGGTCGGGCATGGGCTGGTGCTCCGCGTGTCTGGCGTGGGGTCGCACGGCCGGCTTGGACCGCGCGGCGAGAGCGTACCCTCGCCGCCGGCGCCCGCCAAGCGTCGGCCTCAGGGCGCGGCGCGGCGCGGCGGCTCGTGGGGCAACGCGACGACGAACGCTGCCCCGCCCAGGCGGTCGCTGCGGATGACGCGGACGTCGCCACCGTGGGCCTCGACTACACGCTGCACGGTAGCCAACCCAAGGCCGGTACCGCTGCGACGCGTGGTGTAGAAGGGCTCGAACAGGTGCGGCAGGTCGCTCTCGGCGACGCCGGGCCCGCTGTCCTCCACCCGCAACACCACCGATCCGCCCAGGTTCGCGAGCGACACCAAGACCCGCGGCTCGGCGCTCTCCTCGGAGGCGTGCTGGGCGTTGGTCAACAAGTTCCAGATCAGGCTAGCCATGCCGCTCGGGTCGGCGTGAATCATAAATGGTTTTGAGGGAATATCGGTCGTGACGAGCAGGTGTGGTTGGCCGAGGCGAGGGTCACTACGCCAGGCGTCGACCTTGGACTTGACGAGGCTGGCGAGGTCGAGGCGCTCTCTGCGCGTCTCGGCTGGCTTGGCGTATTCGAGGAACTCGCCAATCCAACGCGAGAGCTGTTCGGTCTCGCGGACGATGATCTGGCCCAGGTGAGCGTTGGTCGGGTCCGCCTGCGACGTCGCCTGCAGCAATTGCACGGCGCCCGAGATCGAGGCCAGCGGGTTGCGGATCTCGTGCGCCACCGCCATCGCCATGGCGCCGACGCTGGCCAGCCGCTCGCGGTTGCGGTGGGCGACCTCGCGGGCCCGCAACTCGGTGACGTCGCGGATCAGGTAGAGCGTCTCGCGCTGGCCCCGCAGCTCGACGACACGGCCGCGCAGCACCTCGGATCGGACCGCCAGAATCTGCGTGGCCCCGGACAAGCCGGAGCGCACCACCGCGGCGCTGGTGTCCAGCGGCCGGGCGATCTCCTGGGTCTCCTCCATCGCCCGCCGCCCGTCCTCCATCTCTGGCAGCAGGTCGGCAAGGGGGCTGCCGACGACGTCCGTCCGCGAGCGACCGATAATTCCCGCCGCCGCGTCGTTGGCAGAGCGCACGATGCCGTCGTCGGAGACCGTCAAGAGTCCGTCGGGCATCGAAGAGAAGACGTCCTCAAAACGCTGGCGTAGCGCCGCCAGCTCGACCTGCTCCGACAGCGCCTGAGCACGGGCCTTGGCGAGCTCAGCGACAAGCTTGCTCGACAGCAGCGCCGTGGCATAGAGCGCCGCCACCTGCACCGCCAGGCCGACCAGCACCTCGCCAGAGGCATGAGGCGGCGGTGACGTTGCGCCGCGCAGCCAGACCACCGTGTAGGGGTGCCAATCGCGGCCGAGCAAGCCGAGGTCTATCGCCGCCAGCACCAGCATTGCGACGGAGCCGAGGCTAGCGGCGGCGATGGCGCCACGTCGCTCGAGCAGCGCCGCGCCAGAGAGCACCGCCAACGGAGGAGCAAAGAGGAAGACCGACTGGGTCCGCTCCGTCACCGCCACCAGGGTCGCGGCGAGAGCGACGTCGATCGCCAGTGACGCCCAGGCGAGCAGCACGCGGGTGCGCGGCGGCGCCAAGTAAGTGGCGAGCAGCGCCAGAAAAGTCAGGACGAAGAAGCCCGTCTCGAGCTGGTAGAGCAGGACTTCGGGGGCCTGCGCCGCTGGCTTCGGACCGAGGCCAAGGTCCATCGCCACCGTCAGCACCAAGAGCCCGGTCAGCGCCACGGTGCGGGCGAAGGTGGTCCACTTGATGCGCTCGACCAGCCCCTCGTCGTCGCGCATGACGGCGGCCAGGGGCTCGCCCGCGACCCAAGCAGGACGCGCGTTGGGATGCGGTTGGACGGCTGGAGTCATCTGGCCCAAGACCCCAAGGGACGCGGACGCTACTTGTCCGCCATAGTGAAGATGGGCATGTAGAGGCCAATCATGACGGTACCGATGATGCCGCCAAGCACGACCATGATCAGCGGCTCCATCATCGCCGACATGCCGTCAACGGCATCGTCGACCTCGGCGTCGTAAAAGTCAGCGATCTTGGCGAGCATGACGTCCATGGCGCCGGTGGCTTCACCGACGGCGATCATCTGCACCACCATGGCCGGAAAGACCTGCGTCTCCATGAGGGGACCGGTCATGTTCTTGCCTTCAGAGATCTTGGTGCGGGTGAAGGTGATGGCGCGCTCGATGACCTCGTTGCCGGCCGTCTTGCCGACGACCTCGAGCGCATCCAGGATGGGAACGCCCGCCGACACCAGCGTGCCGAGCGTGCGGGTGAAGCGCGCCACCGCCGCTTTGCGGAGCACGTTGCCAAGCAGCGGCGCGTTGTACAGCATCAAGTCGCGGTAGTACTTGCCGTTCGGCACCTTCATCAGGAAGCGGTACAGGAAGATCAGCCCGACGAAGCCGCCGAAAATGTAAGGGATCGCGGCGACAAAATTGTTCGAGACCGCGACCAACATCTCGGTGATCTCGGGCAGTCGGCTCTTGCCCATGGAACGGAAAGTGTCGGCAAAGGTCGGCACCACCTTCCAGAGCAAGCCGGCGGTGATTCCCATGGCGGCGAACAAGACGGTCGCCGGGTACTTCATGGCGCCCGAGACCTTGGCACGAGTCGCAGCGTTCTTCTCGATGTACTCCGCCAAGCGATTCATGATGGTATCAAGGATACCGCCGAGCTCGCCTGCCGAGATGAGGTTGACGTAGAGCTCCTCAAAAACCTTGGGGTACTTTCTGAGCGCGTCGCTGAGCGACTGGCCGCCCTCGACCTGTGCCTTGACGCCGAGGATGGTCTTCTTGAGCGTGGGGTTCGGCTCCTGGTTTCCCAGCAACTCCAGACACTTGATCAATGGGAGGCCGGCGTCGATCATCGTCGCCATCTGGCGCGTGAAGATGACCATCGACTTGAGTGGCACACGGTCCGTGATGCCAGGGATGTTGATCTCAAAGTCTTTCTGTTTTTTCTGCAGCTTGAACGGCTTGATGCCGAGCGCGGTGAGCCTCGTCTTGGCCTCGTCCTTGCTCTCGGCCTCGAGCGAGCCCTCGCGGTACTCGCCTTCACCGTTGTTGCCCTCGTAGACCCACACCGCCATGGCTGGCTCCTGCTGGCCGCGGCGCCGACGCGCCCGTGACACTTGTCAGCTTAGCCTGCGGGGGTGTGGGTGTCACGACAGATGAGAGATCTTCCATACCCCACGGCCAGCCAAGCGGCGGCGGCGACAGGGAGGCCTGCAGGTCGCGCGGCGACGCCAGCGCAGCCGGGCGGGGCGGCACCCGGTCGCTAGACCTAGCCGCAGCGTATGGCAGCGCCCTGCGGGCTCCGAAGCCATTGGCGTGGCGCGGATCGGGTGAGCCCTCTCTGCTGCGGTGCGGCGCATGCCGCCGCAGGAAAGTCAGGACTTGTCGGAGCGGGTCACGCGCAAGATCTCTTCGAGGCCAGACAGGCCCTGCATCATCTTGCGCAGGCCAGACCGCCGCAGCGTCTGCAGGCCGTCTTGGATGGCGACCTTCTTGAGCTCGCCCGAAGAGAAACCCTGGAGGACAGCCTCCTTGAGACCATCGGTGAGCGGCATGATCTCGTAGAGCGCGACGCGGCCCTTGTAGCCGGTGTCGCCGCAGACACGGCAGCCGACGCCCTTCATCTGGCCGCCACTGTCGTACTCCGCCTCGGTCATTCCAGCGTCGAGGCAGCCGTTGCGGTCATACTGAAAAAGCTGTTTGCACTCGGCGCAATTGCGCCGAGCGAGGCGCTGCGCAGCGATCAGGTTGAGCGCCGCGGTGACCATGAACGGCTCGACGCCCATGTTGAGCATGCGGCTGATGGTCGACGGGGCGTCGTTGGTGTGCAGCGTCGAGAGCACCAAGTGGCCCGTCAACGCGGCCTTGATGGCGATCTCGCACGTCTCGAAGTCGCGGATCTCGCCGACGAGGATGATGTCTGGGTCCTGGCGCAGGAAGGAGCGTAGCACGCTGGCGAAATTCAGGCCGATGCTCTCGTGCATCTGCACCTGGTTGATGCCGTCGAGGTTGAACTCGACGGGGTCTTCGGCGGTGCTGACGTTCTCGGAGACCTTGTTGAGCTCGGCGAGGGCCGAGTAGAGCGTCGTCGTCTTGCCTGAGCCCGTCGGACCGGTGACGAGGACCATGCCGAACGGTTGATGAATCGCGTGCTTGAACTTGAGCAGCTCGTCTGAGTCGAAGCCGAGCTTGGTCATGTCGAGCTGCAGGTTCGACTTGTCGAGGAGACGCAGGACGACCTTCTCGCCGAAGAGCGTCGGCAGCACCGAGACGCGGAAGTCGCACTCCTTGCCATCGGTCAGCTTCAACTTGATGCGACC